>CAZENQ010000123.1:0-9085 GCA_964513655.1 uncultured Pirellulales bacterium
CTATTGCCCGGGATATGCACAATATCGGCATCCATTCTATTGACGCTCTTAAGGGTCGCCAGGCCCAGCAGCTTTATGATAGACTCTGCCAGTTTAAGGCCTTTCCAGTCGACAGATGTATGCTTTACGTATTCCGCTGCGCAATATACTACGCTTCCAATACCGACCATGACCCGCAGCTCTTAAAATGGCAGAACTTCAAGGATAAGAAATAATTAACTGCTCACGGGCAGGAAAAATCGTGGAGAAAATTATGCAGTGTGTTGTCCTTGATACCAGTATCATACTCTCATTTCCGCAGATTCTCTCCAAGAGACTTGCTGGTGTTCGATTGGTAATCCCGCGAGATATCCAACAAGAGATCATGCATGTCGGGTCATTTGGGCCGGGTTCTCGAACTGACTTGCTGCCAGGGCTGTACCTCGATGCAGTAAAGGAAGGAATCGTCGATATCGTAGATATAGAGCTATCGGCAGTTCAAGAGGAGATGCATGAATACGCGATTACTGCGGGTGACGCTAGCGTTCTTGCTACTGCTTTGAACCTTAAGAAGGAGGGGAAAGATATTCGAATCGCGACAACTGACAGATGCATACGTCGCATGGCCGAGAAGAGGAACATCACGGTCTTGGGCTTGGAGAAAATCAAAGCAATGGCTACAGCGGGCACGACTGTGGCAAGGCTTGATGTTCAGGCGCGCACGGTATCACGTGCTCAGACACGTGGCATCATTATAGGGTTTTGCTTTGGTGCATTGCTGTCGGGACTTGTCTTTCTTGCTTGGCACTTTTTCAATGACCTTGCCCGAACAGTTCCTGTATGGGGTACTCTTATCGGCATAGCACTTGCTGGTGCGGCACTATTTTGGTGTCGGGGACGGTGGAGATTCAGCTACGGAATTACCGAGACACTTGTTGGCTTTGCCATCGCGGCAAAGGTATTCTGGCCCTCTTTCGACTACGCAGGGCTCGACGCTTGGTCATTCCTGCAAATCCTTGGTGGAGTGTATGTGATGGTCCGTGGACAGGACAACATGGGTAGGTCTCTGAAGGGAACTCGATTTCATGCATCTTGGATAAAGTACTCGGGAGTCAGGACTAACTGAGACCAACAAAACGGAACATTTATTATTATTTATGTTTACGCTCATTAGAATAATGGCAGGATAAAATCAGTGGAAATCGTGTTGTATATTGTTACTCCCTGCCACCTGCCTCCCCCGCCACAAAAAAAACAAAATAAGCAGTCAAAAATCCCCCTGCCTACTACTCACTACATACTCACTCAGTACTGGATTAGCACTGATTTAGTACTCGTGAGTGACGCTAAAACGTAGGATTTCTTAACGCACTGTTTGGCTCCCTATTGCCAGTTTTAGCGGGGATGTGGACTCTATTTTTAGCCAAATGATTTTGGTCAGGGTGCCATCGGTGTTCCTGATGTTGCCCTGGCGGAAGGCCGGGCCGGATTCCTGTCTTTCACCGTCAATCTTTATGGCCGCATCGGATTTGGTTTGCCAGTTTTTTATGACAAGACAGAGATTGACAATGGGATTGTCCTTGGAGCCGTCGATGGTCAATGACATCTTGGGAGAGGTTGCCGTCAGTAGATATGCGCGCTGGGACCTGTCGTAGCCTTTCGAGTCGCAGCCGGTGGTGTCGCTAATTGCCGGGGCATGATTCCATGATCGAGCTAAGGGAATGAGTGACCGGGCGTTTTTATTCGTGAAGCCATAGATCAACACGCCCCCAGTATCAATGAGGTTATCTGCAGCTCCGATTGCCGAATGAGTTAGACGGTCTGAGGAGACACAAAAACGACCGTCACAAGGAGCCTGTGTCACCGGATAGTGATTCCAGGCAGAGAACTTTGAATATGATGTTTTTTCGCCGCTCGACCAGACATTAACTTTACTTCTCGGAGGGAATATTTCAAAAACTTTATAATCCGATTTTAAATTCACCCATATGACCTGAGCATCATAGTTCCCTGAAGGATGTCGCCGGCTCCAGTCCAGCTCTGTAACTTTATCTCTATGACTAACAATGGTTAAGGCCTGTAAATTGATGTTGTCTTCAGGCCTGGTCCCGGCCTGTGATAAAAACTGTGTATCGTGGAAACCGATTTTTCTACCCTCCGCGTCATCATAGTAATCAAGTGCGCTGTGTTGATCTACACTACGGATACCCACACCATCGGGATAAATAGTAAGATATTCATCTGTCCAGACTCCCCAGTCGCCTTCCTTGCGGCAGGTATTAGGATGTTTATACAGAACATCCACGGACGCATAGCGCCAATGCACCAACACGCGGGCATCGGTATTCTCAATCAATCTTACATGCGAGTGACGCCCCTGGTAATCAGACATATGTTCACAGCAGCTTTGACAGCCGGCACCTTTGTTGTCCCAGTGCCAATCGGTCAGTTCCGTACTCTGGTCACAAATCCACTTGTTGGTATCGGTAACCCATCCGGGGCTGCGGCAGCCACGCCAGAATACAACGCTGGTGGGCAGTCGGTCGAACTTGACGACGATATCAGGATGCTCAGCCTCTCGCCACATATTGTCCCACAGGTCGTGATACTTCAGGTAGGTGTATTCAGCCCCAAATTTATCGGCTTTTCCCGGGTCGCCGGGAAGTTCGCGCGGTTCGAGGTCGGCACGCCGGTTCGCCGGCTTATAATCCTCGTACTGTGCCATAATCGGCTCCTTCATCATTGACCCGGTGTAGAGCTTGACCTCATCGATGAGCCCGTCAAACCCAAGCTGCGAAGGGAACGTTGAAAAACGACGCACAACATGCTGGGAGACATAACCGATGCTGTCGTCGTTCATACCGATGACAAAATCCGTGTCGGCAAAATCGGGCTTCTCGCCCGAGAGCGTATAGTCGGAAATCTTACCGTTAACAAAAAGTCGCAGCGTCCCGTCGCTGAACGTTACCGCAACGTGCGACCACTTGTTTAGTTCGAGTATCTCATCGGAGACAAGTTTTTCAATGCGTGGACCCATTTTGATAAAGAAACCGACGTGCCCCTTCTCGTCGATGCCGATAAAGTATCCTTCTGTAATTTCCTCATTCAATTGAATCGGGCCCCACTCCTTGTTCCAGAATACATACGGGTCGGCGACGATTGCCTTCCACTGTGATTGGTGAACAATCGCAGACCAGGAGCAAATCGAATAGGCGCCGGGGGCGACCCATGCTTCGAGAGCGAAATCCCTGTTGATTTTCACAGCTTTGTCTTTCGGAATCGAGACCTTGGAATAATAGCCATCGAAGCCCAGGGCCGTGCCGGAGATGCCCTTTTTCCAGGTGCTTTTGTGGCCTTCGATATCGTAATATTTGCCACTTATTCTTTCGAGGGTCTTGTCTTTCAGCTTGCGGGGGCGGGATTTGAGGGCATCATCGAAGCTGAAGCTTGCGGCCAATCTGACCGGTTGGTATTCATCGTAATCTTCTTCTTCGTTTTCCACCTCTGTTTCAATATCCTTAAACTTAAGAACGGCAGCGCCCTTAACCGGCCGAATATCAGCGGTTGATGTTTTTGGCTTGGTTGTCGAAACCTTGGTAATGCCTTTGGCAGTGAGTTTCAGTTTTTGGGTGGTTTTGTTTTGCGGGTCATTCCAGTCGTCGAGTCCTTTCGTGCCTTGCCGAATGGTGCGCGTCAGAGCACCGTCAGGTTTGATGGTAAAATATTCATGTACTGCCCCGTCAAATCCAACATTGCCTCCAATCGGCTGAGCATGACTGCCGAGTTTAAATTTTGGAAAGTATCGCCAGTGGATAACTATCTTCTCAGCGGTGTTTTCAATAATCCGGACAAACGAATAAATATTGTGCTTATCGTGTCTCTTGCCCGTACCATCGCCGGAAACCTCAACAATTCGCTCGACATACCATTTTCCCTTTTCAGTTTCCCAATAAGGTAGGTAGCTCGCAGAACGATGAAATACTAATTTGCCCGGGGCCAAGTTCACGACGACATCGGCGAACTTTCCTGTGGGGGAAAACTTTTCAAAATCCTCTCCGGAATCAACTTTTGTATAATAGGCATAGAACTCCTCCGTTGACGATGCTGATTTGCCCGACACGTTTGCGCTGTGTATCATTGAAACGATTGCAGCTGTAATCAGAACGGCTTTTATTGCTTTTTTCGGCAGCATGTTTTCACCCTTCTTGGCATGCGGAACTTATTTTGATACTTATCAAGTATCCCATAAAATCACAAAAATTACAAGTCCTCAATTCCCAATTCCGCTTTCTTTATCCCTTAGCTTGCACCCTGGGTGGGGAGCGGCATGCCCCCGCGCAGTACACCGTCATCCTGAGCGAAGTCGAAGGATCTGGCCTACGCATAAAATTCACCTACCGCAACTCCCAACAATCTGAAATCTGAGATTTGTGATTTGAAATCCCGCTTCTGGCCTAATGCGGTAGAGTTAGATTTCCTACTTTGTCGCATTTTGGGCTTTGACATATATTCTTCTTTAGCGTATTCTATGGCCTGTAAACTTAGACCGGCGGCGCTGGCAATTTTGAAAATAACTAAGGAGCAATTATATGAAAACTTCACTTAGAATAGCCATTCTACTTGTAACTATGATTCTTGCATCATGTGAAAGTCCTGATGGTTCCAGTTTATTTGATGGTAAATCACTTAAGGGTTGGGAAGGTCCGGACGGTGTCTTCCGGGCCGAAGATGGGTGTATAGTTGGGGGCAGTATGGATAAACCTCTCGATCACAGCTATTATTTATGTACGGAAAATAAGTATGATAATTTTGACTTAACATTCAAAGCAAAGTTTAAAAACAAAGGTAAATATGAAAATGCAGGGCTTAGTTTTAGAGCCGAACGCGTACCGAACTCGACACAGGTAGCAGGATACCAGGCCGATATGGGGTATATAGAACCGAATATAATACCATTGTTCTCTGATTTTTCTCCTTCTGACATGAATAGCCCATATCCCTTATGGGGAATTTTAGTTGATGAGTTCAGGTCAAATACCTCAAGATACCCGAATAATGATTTTGCTCCGGTTGTATTTCTGGTTATACCGGATAAAACACTCATTGAGAGCATTATAATAAAAGATGATTGGAATGAATTTCAGGTTATAGCTAATGGACCTGAGATCGAAATCTTTGTCAATGGAGTTTCAACAGCAAAATATTTAGAAAAGGAAAAGTGGGTCCCACCAACAGGACATATTTGCCTGCAGGCGCATTCCGGCGGGCCGTATCAAATACTATATAAAGACATAAGGTTAAGAAAATTATAGTACAAATACCCCCGCCTGTCCCAGCGGAAGTTTACCCCTTAGCTTGCACCATAGGTGGGGGCTGGGATCCAGTCGTTGCTCAGTCATTCCTGCGAAATTTATCCCTTAGGCACCAGGAATCCATAACCTGTCATTCCCGCGAACGCGGGAATCTCCTCTAACTCAAAACTAAACACTCAAAACTAAAAACTAACAATGCCCCCTCAACACACATATCATCCACTATTCGGCCTTTCCTTCTTCCTCATCGTACTTCCACAGTGCCATTTCAACTTCTCTCGCCGTCATTCTCCGTTTGCTTGCCCACCGCTTAATCTTCTCTAAGTACTCCGCATAGAATTCCACCGACGCGTAATTTCTAAACCTGTCCATCAGACTCAGGTATTCACGATACTTGCCGAAATTTCTACGCCGCGACACCAGCCATAGAAAGGCCCTGGATGCTCTGTAATCAACGATGCAATATTTTTGCGGGAAAACCACGGTCATTATGGCCGTTGCCACCGGCACACCGACTCCGTTAAGCTCAATTAACTCCTTTATCAGTTCTTCTGGCCCCCTCTGTCCGGCCATCATGTTCCGGCTTATTTTTTCTACCCTCCCTCTCGAATTCTTAGCATACCTCTTCTTCTGCCTCTTTGTTTTCCAGCTGCAAATATTTACGAAGTCCAGTTCTTCCAGATATCCTTTTCGCCGCAGGTCTCTTGAGATTCTTTCGAAAGTCGGCGACCTCTCTACTCTTATTCTTCCGCTCCGCTCCTTATACTCGATTTCACCCTCATAACCTTCTCTGTATTTTTTTGCCCAAAATGCGAAATCTATATCCACTGCAAAATCTCCTTCAAACACCCCTTTTTCACCCGCCCATCCCGATCTACTCACTGTTTTGGTCATCGTTAATCCAAGCATATTTCAATGGTTCTTCCCAGTCGAATTGAACGACTGGCTTTGTCGTGGTCATACCACCCCCATCCACAAGTAAATAGTATTTGCAAAAAATACGGTCAATAACTTGCAGCGACTTATCTACATCTCCAAATGTTGGCATCCGTTCGATTTCGCGGTTTAAGTCGAAATGGGCTATCCATCGGTTCCTGAAGTCTTTGACCAAGCGTGTTTCTTCATCCAGCAGGTCAATGTCATCATTAAGCCTACCACGGCTTATCAGTCTACTGTTTTTTTCAGCGAACGTATCAAAATCGTGGTCACCAGCTCCCTTATTTTGCATCCGCTCAGTGTATCTGGAAACAAAATAATCACGGGTTATGGCTTCGAGGTTTTCTGAAATATCTTTAATCAACCTATGTAGAGAAATCGTCCTACTATCGTGGTCGTTCAATCGTCCTATACCGACTGCAACCCTCGCCACGTAATTATCGATAATCCAACGATGGAACAAATCTGGAGATTGAATCCGCTTGTTGGAATCTACAATATTTCGGACTCTTTCAAAAATATCGTGACTTGTTAATAGCCAACTTAGGTCGTTGGCAATTTTTTCAAGCCAGCCCTTCCACTTTTGACGGAGTTGCACTTTTTGTTTTTCTGTCATTATTCTCTCTCTTCGCCGCACCATTTTAACGATTGCCACCGACTGTCATACATAATGCTTCATTTACTTCCCGTGGTATGTAACAAAGAATCGGTATGCCAAAAAAGTTGCTATTGCAAAGAGCAAATAAGATAAAGTAACAAAACCAATACCTAACCAATTTATTTTTCGGGCACTTCTCGCAAAGCAGTCGTCGTCTTTAACTGATTTTCCATATTGGTATTGGGAAAGATAAGTTAAGCCAGATGCAACAGCTGGAGACAAAACACCAAACACATACAACAACAGAGGAAATCCGAGTCCACTTACATTAGCTTGAGTTTTAGTCCAGACATTTCCTATGAACGCCAGTAATGCAACTGCCGCTCCTCCGTTAATCAAGAATGCACTTTTAAGGGCTGCCTGTCCCGACTGTACGGTGGCTTGAAATTTCAGTTTATATTCTTCCAAATTTGAATTACATTCGGCTTTATACTGGTCACGCTGCAAATCGCATTCGGCTTTATATTTCGCCATTGCCGCATCATCCATAATAAACTTTCCCATTAATTTTTAATTCCTGACAACTTTCACCGCACCATTTTAACGATTGCCTGTCCTAATACAACGATAATGTAATCCCAACTCTGCCGCAGTCCGTTGATTACCGCCCCGGGTGTTTATCCCACTGCCAACTTTCACCAATAAATTACCCCAATCTCCCCCTCCCGTCAAACTAAAAAAACGACAACTTTACCCCGTTACAGTGCGTGCCCCGTCACAATCTATTACGCGGTCTTTTACTCTAATGGTGGCTCGCCCCCTTAGAGCGCTTTTTACTCTAATGGCACGATATTCGGGTCACTAATATCAGCCCAATAAGCCGGCCTGACAAAACGCGGGTCCGCGTCAATGTTGCATTAACTTGTCTAACCACCCTGGAAGGGACGCCGAGGGCTCATAAGCCTTAGGATCGAAAGTGACGTTGGCTCGATATCCAAGCTGACCGACAAAGGTGCTAAGGACAACCTGCGCGTTCTGCTTTGTTCTTTCGACAATTCCGGCGCCTAAAGCGGCCAGTCTGAGCTGCACCCTTGCTTCATTTTTCATTCTCTCTATCTGGTTCTGGCTCGCGGGCTTACCCTTCCAAAAAGGACTGTCCATTTTTTCGTGGGCGCTGATTACTCTATCCGGGTGGCTGGGATCGTGTTCGACATTGGAGACTTCGATCGAACCAGGTCCGAAATTAATCGAAACATGGCGGTCGTCGGACGCCTCGTTAACATCAACTGTCGCTTTCTCCATGTCTACAGATCCAGTAACCTTTCCTCGAACGATAACAACCACATAATCACTCAAACCCAAAACCCCTGTTGATTCGAATCCCTCATCCCGAACCGCTGATACAGTGCACTCGGCGGTTCCAAGTTTTGCGATTGCCTTTATCTGCTCAACAGTAACGCTCGTGTGCACCTGTGTTGCAGGTTTTAGCAGGTACACAATACCGCCGGCCACAATCGCAGTCAGTACTACTAACATAATTGTCTTAGCCATAATATCTCCTTTCACGCGCGTTCACATACTATTATGCAATCCTTTCTCTAAACCACAAAACTTGCAGCTCGTTGATTACCGCCCCGGGTGCGTATCCCACTGCCAACTTTCGCCAATAAATTACCCCAAACAACAATATATGTCAAACCCCAAAATCTCAACATATTCTTTCTCTGCCTGAACACCTGCTTGTGCTGCCTCTCGAAGCATAGCGAAGACCCTCGCATGTCGTTGGCGGGGCCCCAGCTTCTTTTTCATACTCTTTTCTCTGCACGTCTACGACGTACTACTTTATGTTTCCTCGTTGCCCCTACGCCCGCACCACGCAACCAGTTTTTTCCCCTCCACCACCCCCAACTCCGAGCCCTTTTTGAGCGAGGAATCTTGCCTGTCCCAATTCGTGCCCATCCTCTCTAAAAAGAAAGGGCGTTTCTTTGGCTTCACCAAGGCCGACTTGTCGGCAACTTAGACGAACTCCGCAGGCCGAACGCACAAGCTGGCTTGGAGTACGGCTGCGAGTTTGGATAAAAAAGGCTGGCCACAGCCAGGCCCATGAAGCCAAAACCTCTTCGTGTCAGTTCGTGAAAATTCGTGGTTACTTCCCTCTGTGGCAAAATCCAATTTCCGTCAAAATCCTGCGCAAATCGACAACGAATTTGACAAAACGCGCAGTTTTCCTCCAAGATATACACTAGTTTAAATAGTGTAT
>CAZENQ010000124.1:0-8768 GCA_964513655.1 uncultured Pirellulales bacterium
CCTTCCCAACCCTTAAGTGATTTACCATCAAATAAACTGGAACCATCAGGACTTTGACATGATGCAAGAATCATAGTTACAAGTAGAATGGCTATTCCAAGTGAAGTTTTCATGTAATTGCTCCTTAGTTATTTTCAAAATTGCTGGCGCCGCTGGTCTTAGTTTTCAGGCCATATAATATGGGGAAAGAGGTGAAAAGGCAAGGGGAAAATTTTCTGGGCCCCGGAGCGGCGTCTGGGGTCTTCGCTACGCTTCGAGGGCGGATTTTTGGGATTTTTGGGGGAAAAGAAAAAAATATTGGGGGAAATGGGGAATTTTATTGACGGATAGATTAAGGTAGGGTATATTTGGAATGACCGCTTTGTAGTCTGTCGTTTAGGGAACGGTCCACACCCGCCTTCGTATCGGCGGATGCAGGAGCGGGAGAAAACGCAGATTATCATATCTTTGGCCGGAGTGACGGTTTTTTCCCGCGAAAATGAGGTTTTTTTGCATAATCGGCGGCTGGGTTTGCGCTGCCGGCTGTTCGGGAAAGGAGGAGCTTGTTTCGATGCACGGAGGACGCGAGGAGAAGGCTAAGAGGCATATTGGGGGACAGGATAGGTAAATCAAAAATTAAAAATCAAAATGCAAAGATACAAATCAAAGAGCAAAAAGGAATTCAAGAAGCGCGGAAGATTTTTAAACACGGATGGAAACTGAATAGAAGGCATTGGAAATATTGTGTTGTGGAAGAATTAAGGATTTTTTAGGAGGTAAAGAAAATGGCTAAGAAAACAAATCTCAAGAAATGGGTAGTAATCGTGGTTTTGCTGGTTGGCTTGACCGGTACGGCAACAGCTCAACCGACGCCAACACCGACGCCAACACCAAGTCCGACACCGACGCCGACACCAAGTCCAACGCCGACACCATCACCTACGCCGACTCCATCACCTACGCCGACACCATCACCTACGCCGACTCCAAGTCCGGCGGCGGCAGAGCTGCATCTTCGGGTAACAACTGATAAGGACACCTACAACGTAGGATGTGAGGTCAACTGGACAATCCGGGCCTGGGCAAGCGAAGGTGATAATCGAGGGGTAGTTTATATTGATGTCAGTCTAAACGATAATCGGAGTGAAGAATTCAATCCCGCTTTAACAGTTGGCACTCCACCTAATGATGAATTTTTAGATACAGAGTATGGCTTAAGCGAAGGTTTCACTATTACAGGGAAAGGAGCTCCATATCCAATACCACCCCGATTAAGGGATATTGGAGTTTACCAAACTACAAAAATTCTTGATATTGGAAATGATGGTGATGAACACGTGCTTGCAAAGGGTAGCTATACAGTGACTAAACTTGGACAGCATGAGCTTCAATCTTCTATTAATGGCGGGTTATATTATCCTGATGAAACGGGCGACCCATGTGAGTTCGACGCCGGTAACAACTACCCCGCCAGTTTTGATGTTGTCCGAATGATTTACGTTGATGCCAATACCCCAGACAATAACGATGGCTCTAATTGGGCTAACGCTTATAAATACCTTCAGGACGCCCTGGCCGATGCGAACTCTGACCCGTGCTTCGTTGAGATTTATGTAGCCGACGGCAATTATTACCCCGATGCGAATACAGCCGACCCTAACGGCAGCGGTAACCGCGAGGCGACGTTCCAACTTATAAGCGGAGTAGCTCTTAAAGGTGGTTACGCCGGCTACGGTGCAACTGACCCCAATGCCCACGATATCCAACTTTACGAAACAATCCTGAGCGGCGACATCAATACACCTGATGTAAACACGGACAACAGCTACCACGTTGTAACGGCAAATAACGTAAATTCAAATTCCATTCTCGATGGTTTTACCATTACAGCTGGCTTATCTACTTTCTCGGGCGGACCTCAATTTAACGGAGCAGGAATCAAATGCCTGAACAGCAGTCCTGTAATTACAAATTGCATTATCACTGACAATCGGGCCAATAACGGCGGGGGCGGAATAAGCTGTACTAACAGCAGCCCTATAATTTCCGACTGTGCTATCAGTAACAACTTCTCCAATGAAGTACTCACCGGCGGTGGTGGCATTTATTGTGTCTCTAGCAGCAATCCAACCATCACTAATTGCAGTATCATAGACAACGAAAGTGATGATGGATGCGGTGCCGGGATAAGCTGCCGTTCATCCAGCAGCCCGGTGATCACTAATTGTACGATTATGGGCAACAGAAGTGTTGAAGATCCTGGAGGAGGGATATATTGCGGAGATAACAGCAATCCGAAGATAACAAACTGTCTGATCCTGAACAACGAAGCACATGGTTACAAAGGCGGCGGGATATACGGCAACAATAGCAGCCCGATACTGACCAACTGCATCCTGTGGGCCAATACGGCATCGGATGGCAATGAAATAGCTTTAGAGAACGGGGCGACAATAGATGTCAACTACTGCGATATTAAAGACGGTAATGACGGAATATATAACGATGGTAGCTGTACCGTCAACTGGGGCAGTGGTAATATTGATGCCGACCCGCTATTCCTGGCGGACATTCCCGACCAGGTGCGACTGCTGGCCACTTCGCCCTGCATCGACACCGGCGATAACAACTCTGTCCCTGCTGACACGACCGACCTTGACAACGATGGGAACACGATTGAGCCGATTCCATACGACCTTGATGGGCGGGACAGATTTGCAGATGGCGATTGCAACGGCACGGATATTGTTGATATGGGCGCTTACGAGTTTACCTCTGCTTACTACGGCGACTTTGACGGTGACTGTGATGTTGAGTTTATTGACTATTCAGTCTTAGGTGGTTTCTGGCTGACAGATGAGTTTTCAGTCGACATTGGGCCGACACCTGCAGGTGACGGCATAGTCGATCGGAACGATCTTGCCATCCTTTGCAACAACTGGCTATACGGAAAATAACTTTATTGCGAATCCAATTTTAAACAAAGGGCTGTGAGTATTATGCTTGCAGCCTTTTTTTGATTGATTAACTCGGACGGCCCTTCGATGTTGCTCAGGACAAACAATCTGGAGTTCCAGTACAAGGGGGGTGATATAAACCTTCGCAGTACGGATATGGAATGGTTAGTGGTTCAATCTGCGACGAAGGTGCGTTTCAAAGGCAAGGCCACTATCAATGGTGAAGGGTTGTACACGTTCAAGGTGACGGCCGAGGACAATGGCGAGCCGGGGACGGGAGACTGGTTTAAGATAGAGATATGGATGGGGCCGGATGTTGATACGGAGAATAGTCCTCCGGTGCCGAAGCACAAGGCGCAAGGTTATCTTGGCGGCGGGAATGTCCAGATTCACCAGAAATAAGATTAGCAAGAGCTAATGGGCATATAACGCAGGGTCGGTCGGGCGGGAGCGAAGGGAGAACCGCTAACGCCGAATTGAGAAGTGAGAATTATGAATTATGAAGTAAGAAATGGCAAATAATAATAAAAAACCCCTGCCTTGAGGATAGCAGAGCGGAGCAGGGGTCATCCTCGCTAAGCGAGGAAGGAGACTATGGATTGCATTGTAATTATAACCCGTTACGTTGGTGGTATCAAGAAAAAAGTAGGGATGTTGCCCCAGTTAGATAGGCAACTTAGGGTGGATCCCAGCCTTCGCTGGGACAGGCAAGATTGCGCGGTGGTGCCGTAGGGGCAACGAGGAAACATAAAGTAGTACGTCGTAGACGTGCAGAGAAAATAGTATCCGAGCAGGAGGCAGTACAAGCAAGTGTTAGGGCAGAGAAAGAATGGGAGTTGCGGCCCCAGTTAGATAGACGCGCGGCGTCATCTCACGGGGTAAAAGTTAGGGAGGCGGCAGAAGAAGTTTAGGTCTATGGTGGAAATCGAGAAAGAATATTTGGCGGAATCGGTTAGAAAGCGAGTATCTATGTCAACGGGACCCGGCAAATTTGGCAAGAATATGGCGGCTAAATCCCTTGCGACAATGAGACGGCTGTTGTCGTGACTACTGAAAGTGCTCCCTATAAATAATCCCAGCACAAATCTTTACCTGCTCTGGTTTGACTGAGATATACGTTTGCCTTTGCCTGCAGTATCGCCTAAAATATCCCGCATGGAGAAAGCCCAGATGAAACTAATCTCAACAGGCATACCCTATGTTGCGGTTTTCATTGGTCTATACATTCTAAGAAGTGCATGGGCAGCTATCCTGTTGTATCACTTTGGCATCGCACTGTTTTTAATCGCGGATGACAAGGGCAGGTCGCTGAAAAAAATCCGCTCAGGATACAATTCAATAATAACTATAGGTTCTTGTGCAGTTTGTGTCTTGATTGTCCCAACTATATTTCTTCTTTGGCAACACATGCAATTAGAGGACACCAGCTTGAAGGTGAAATTGATGGACTTCGGATTGCAGGGAACATCGTGGTACTTTTTTATGGTGTATTTTTCGACGGTGCAGCCCTTTTTGGAGGAGCTGTACTGGCGAGGTTATCTTGACAGCAAGCACAGATATTTGTCTTGGTCAGATTTAGCGTTTGCCGGATATCACATGTTTGTTTTAGTTTGGTTTATCAAGTTGCCCTGGTTAGTAGTATCGTTCATCGTACTGTCTATAGCTGCGTGGGCTTCGAGATACGCTGTTCATAAACTCGGGGGGCTGGCAGTTCCGTTATTATCTCATATAGTATCTGACATAAGTATTATGGGCGTGGTATATATTTTGTAATTTCCTAAACTATCCCCCATGGAAAAAGCCAAAATAAAGGAAATTGGAGGCAAGGTTGCGTGGTGCGGCCGTAGGGGCAACGAGGAAACATAAAGTGGTACGCCGTAGGCGTGCAGATGAAACAGTATGAAAAAGAAGCTGGGGTCCCGCCAACGACATGCGAGGATCTTCGCTACGCTTCGAGAAGCAGCACAAGCAAGTGTTAGGGGAGAGAGAAAATAAGTTGTTTCTGGGCCCCAGATCGGAGTCTGGGGTCTCCGCTTCGCTGCGAGGGTCTGCGCTGTGCTTCGAGGGGGAGAGAGAGGAAGATTGCAATTCAGGGAAAGATATGGCAATATAATCGATTGCAAGGCCCAGGCGTACTGCCCAGTACGGGCATTGCGGCAGGTTTAATGGAAGAAGCGAGCTTTGAACAGGCTGGCCTGAAGGCCGGCGAGGCTGTAAGAATCGGCTGAGGCAATCAGCCTCTGCTATTTCAAATATCTTGAGCCAAATTATGAGAGGAGATTGCGATTATGAAAAAGACACACGTTATCGCTTTGTTAGTGGTGACAAATGCGTTTTCTATCGGGTGCTTATTGGTGTTTCTGAAGGCAGGTAAGAGTGACGTTGCAACGGATTTGTCGTATTCCGGTTCGGAGGCTGCATCCGGCCGTTACGATAGGGCTGTCCAAGCCCCCAAGGAGGATTCCGGAGTCGACCCGAATTATGTACTCAGCCAGTATGATGTGGGAGGACAAAACCGGCGTAAGGAGGCTATCAAGACTTACCAGCGGGCTATGCGCGCAGAACCTCCGTTTACCGGAGTTGCCACCACTGCATCAGCATATGCCAGGTTAGGTAAATTCGACGAGGCAATAGAACTCTGCAAAAAGTCAATACGGTTCGACCCGGACTACACTGAGGCTCGTTATTCTCTTGCGTGGATATATGCGAGACTCGGACGTTACGACGAGGCAATAACAGTCTGCAAGGAGACGATAATCTCGGACCCCGGCTATTCGAAGATTCATCATGTCCTAGGCTGGGTCTATGCCAGGCTCGAACACTACGATGAAGCACTAGCAACTTGTAAGAAGGCGGCAGAGATAGAGCCCGACTCTGTAGAGACGCATTACGGCCTCGGGCGTCTCTATGGAATACTCGGCCGTTATGAGGACGCCATAAGCGCATACGAACAGGCCCTGCGCGTAAAGCCTGATTATGCAGAAGCGTACCTGTTTTTAGGGATAGCTTATTTGGAACTTGACCGTTACCAGCAAGCTGTGGATGCCTTCAAGCAGGCCGTCTACTTCAACCCTTACTACGAAGAGGCTTACCTGTTCCTTGGGATGGTCAGCTCCGAGCTTGGTCTTTACGAAGAAGCGATAGAAGCGTTTACGCGGGCTATTAATCTCAACTCTGTTTATGGGATTTCACGGACTCACAAGGAGGCTATGGGCATCAAGCCTGACTATGCAGAGGTTAATACTGCTCTTGGAAGAGCCTATGCCAAGGTTAGACGCTATGTGCCAGCCGCGGATGCCTTTAGAAAGGCCATCTCCATTCAGGCTGACCATGCACAGGCGCATTATAGTTTAGGGCTTACCTTTTTACTACTTGGCGATAAAGATGGCGCGCTTGAGCAATATAATCGGCTGCTGGCTTTGGGTGATAACGAGACGGCCAATGCACTTGATGATGTTATCCACAAGAGATAAGTGAGTCTTGGTACCCTCCGAAAAGCCGCACTGGTACAGCCAGAGCTTTTTTGTTATATTTAGTTTTGGATGCAGTGTTTTTTAAAGGAATTGTTATGGAAGCAGAAGAATCCAAAGTCAAGGTCGAGTACGGGATAGACACAACGTTTGTGACCTTCAACGCCGACAAGATCTTAGAGGAGCAGCAGATTAACGAACTGGACGATTCCATTATGCCTGTAATCGGGAAAAACAAAGATGGGAAGTTGATTCTGAACTTCAGCAATGTTCAGTTTATGTCCTCGTCTCTTCTGGGTCTGCTGGTAAAAGTGCATAAAAGGGTCTGCGAAATGGGAGGTCATTTGCAGCTTATAAACGTAAACCCAAATATCTACAAGGTCTTCCAGATCACACATTTGACGAAGGTCTTTGATATAGCAAAGTCATAAGTGGAAAAACGCGCCGCACGGACAGTTATTTTAGTACAGTCGTCAACAAACAAGAGATGGTCTTATGGAGAGAACAGAGGGCATGTCTGAGCCGTTTGGGCTCGATGTCAATATGCTTGTTCGGGTTCTAAATTACCTGAACGCCGGCGTGTACGTTACCGATAAGGAACGGCAGATTATGCTGTGGAACCGCAAGGCGGAGGAGATTACGGGGTATCGGGCCGAAGAGGTTGTGGGCACCGCCTGTCATGACGACGTGCTTAACCACATCAACAAAGACGGCGTTCGGCTTTGCCCAAGTGAACTGTGCCCTTTGTACAGGTCGATTAAGACAGGCGTGGCGAGTGAGAAACCTGTACTGGTGTATGCGCGCAAGCGCGACGGAGAAAGGGTTGCGGTTTCGGTGAGCGTTGCACCGCTTCACGACGACTCGGGGAACATCATCGGGGGCATCGAGATATTCCATGATGAGACGAGCACAGTAGCGGACCTGGAGTTTGCACAGAACATACAGCAGAAATTGCTGCCTCAGACTCTGCCGGATGTGAAAAACGTCGATTTTGACGTGCGCTACTATCCTCGCGAACTTGTCGGTGGTGATTTTTATGATATACGCGAACTCAAGGGCGGGCAGTACGGAATCATGGTGGCGGATGTTCGCGGTCATGGCGTATCGGCGGCTCTGTACACGATGTGGCTGAAGAGCCTGGAGGAGAGCAATATTGATTTGGCAGGGAAACCTTCGGAGTTCATGACTGTGCTGAACCGCGAATTGAGTCGTTTCGTTGTCTCCGGTAGCTTCGCGACGGTGTTCTACAGCGTTCTCGATGTCGAGACGTATCAGGTGAAATACTCCAACGCGGGCCACCCTCCGCCACTTCATTTTCAGTTTCATGACGGGCGAGGTATGCCGACGGAGTCTGAAGTGCACGGTCCGCCGATTGGGGTCGCTGCGGACCAAGAATATGCAGCGTCGATATTGTCCCTGGAGCCAGGCGACCTGTTGCTGTGCTATACGGACGGTGTTAGCGAGGTGTATGACAAGGATGGTAAGATGCTGGGGATTGACGGCCTGGGCAGGCTTGTTAAAAATGCGATGTCAGAGACAAGCAGCGACCTGCTGGATCGTCTTCACAAACTGGTCATAGAGAAATGTGCTGGTGTTTCGCTTTCGGATGATGTGCTACTACTGTCGGTGAAACGGAGGTAGGCGGATCTGGTTCGTATCTCGTATCTCGGAGTCTGGGGTCTTCGTACTTAAGGCATGCCCCCCACCTATGGTGCAAGCGAAGGGGTAAAAAGCACTTCGCTACGAGGGGTGGCGATGGGAGGACTCGGCAGAGATTTTTTTATTTTTTTGTTGACAAGGTGGGGGAAATCGCATATTTGGTTAATTCGGTAACTGGGTTGTTTACGATGGGGGCAGCCGGGGTATAGGCGACCACATTAAACGGGGCCATAGTTACATGGAAGGTTGTTGGTGTGAAGTAGCGGCCGGCGACGGGGACGTAGATAAATCGAAGGTAGAAGATAGTGGGTTAGGAAGATGTTGAACGGGGGCATCGTGGTATCCGGGCGTTTGAGTGTGGCGCAATGGCGGCCCAGGGGGCATTCTGTAATCAATATTTTGGGAGTGGGCGCAGCTGGTACAGGCGGAGGTTGTACGTGGCCCGCTGCGGAATGCGGAGGGCCGATTTAGGATAAGTCATCACCCTCCTCCGAAGCCGGATTCCGAAACACCGAGGGATCCGGCTTTTTTTGTTGGGAAAAACATGAGTTTTATGGAAGCGGACCGGCGGATTTTTAGGGGAACATTGGGGGTGAGGGATAGGAAAATCAAAGATTAAAATGTAAAGAGCAAAATTACAGGGGAAAATGCAAAAATGGATTGCCGCGTTCGCGGGAATGACCCCGTACCACATGGGTACGGG
>CAZENQ010000125.1:0-8699 GCA_964513655.1 uncultured Pirellulales bacterium
CGCCCCCGTGATTTTCAATTAACACGCTGACCCTTGCCTGCACCGCATATTCCAGCAACTTGTTATAAGACTCCTCCGCCCAGTTGAGTAACTCTTCCTTTGACGCGTCTTTCGGGCCATAGCAGTTGGTCCTGATTGAATGACAACCAAGATAGTGCGCGATGTCAATCCATTTATGATGGTTGATTACCGCCTGCATCCTCTCTTTCTTCGAAGATGAGGCCATCTCACCTTCTGCGTCGCACATTATCAGAAGCATTTTAACGCCATAGTCGTCCGCGTTTTTCTTTAATTGCTTCAGATAGTTATATGTCGGCACATCAAAAAGTGTATTAACAAATTCAATCCCATTAATACCGAAGTCTTCCCGGGCAATCCGCGCGAAATCCAGCGTCGTCCACTTCCCTTCCCTGATTTCATCCACAAGAGCCCACTCCTGCAATGAAATATCATCTTTCGCGGTTCTCACCGCGGCGATTACTGTTGAACTCTTTGTTAATGTTGCTCCCCCCAGCGTGGCCCCTACGGCCAGAGATTTACCTAAAAAATTCCTGCGTGTTAGCTTCTCCATCTTTTTCTCCTTCAATCCTTGCTGGCTAATGAAAAATACATTTCCGGTACACCGCTGACTTAATCTCGTACCTCGACTGTTAATTACACATATAATACGCAGGCCATAAACCGAAATCAAGTCATTTAGAAGTTACGGCCAATCCTCCCCAAAACACCAGGCCGGCTCACAAGCCGGACAAAGTGTTTATCAGTTCACCTTAAAATCCCTGATGCTTTCTATCGTTTCACCCTTGGAGTTGATTAGTCCCCCAACAAACTGGTACTTCCCACTCTCCAAAGGAATATCTACTTCATAGGTCAGAATCTCTCTACCCAGACCTTTAACCACAACCGCCTGTGACTTTTCACTAACAGTAGCTTCGCCCTTAATCAGACGCAGCGTCACCTCCCCGCCCCAGTCCTCATATAAATCATTAATCACATAAACTTCGACGTTCCGGGGACCCGATTCCGCTTCCTCGGCCCAGAAGTTGACCATCAGACCTACCGGGGAAAAAGAGTCCTTGACGTATTGCTCGAAACGAGACTCAAACTCCAGGGTCTCCACGTCACGGAAATTGTCGCTGGTCGCTCCTCCTTCCGGCAGGGGTTTTTTATCCGGCCGCGAATATCCCAGCCCACAGAAGTGAAGGACCCCGGCACATTTGCGATGGCATCTCCAGAATTCTGTCAGAGCGGCCAGGTATCGAGCATAGCGGAGCCTCCTTTGCTGGGTCGTCGACCCTTCGCTAAAAAAATTCTCATATATCTTCTCCGTCAATTGCGTTACAGAACCATCACGATTGAGCCACAGCCAGCCGTATTCATTGATGATGATGGGAACATTATGTTTCTTCTGCTGCTCACGCAGGTAGGGTACACCTGAGATGTTGGCGATGTCACTGAAGCGAAAGGGTTCTTCGCCAAGCCACTCCTTGATAAACAGATACGGATGAGACTCAACACAGTCATTTGGACTCTGAGGCTCGGCCCAGCCGTTCTCCCAGGGACGATTCGAAAGGTCCAGGTGACGGACCGCCTGTATTGCTTTTCCGGTTTCTTCGGTAACGCTTTCGTTTTGAGCGTCCCAGATTACGACACACGCATGGTTCCATCGCTCCCGCATCCACTCGGTGTATTCCGGTATTATCTTCTCGCTCTTCGGTTGTTCCGGGGCTCGGTCAAGCAGCCATATTGGGAACTCGTCCTGAATTAAAAACCCCTCTTCATCGGCAATTTCATACCAGATTTCCGGCGGAAATCCGATACAGTAGCGAATCGAATTCCAGTGCATGCTCTTGAATTTTTGATGAAGCCGGCGCACCCATTCCATTCGCCAGGGCTTATCGGCGCGCTCTGAGTCTTCAAAAAAGCGATATATGCAAACATTCGTTCCTCGCATAAAATAAGGGTCACCATTCAAAACAGCCCGCCCGCTTTCCTTGTCGAATATAAACGACCTCATCCCGAACCTGACTTTGATAGCATCGCCGCTCGTAACAAGCCTGACTTCATAGAGAAATGGGTCCTCCGGCGACCAGAGCCTGCAGTTTGGTATCCGTATACTAAAATCACAGCGGACTTCACGACGTTTCTGCGAGTCAATGATAATTGTATCATCAGTCACGATTTTGCCTGTGGCTGCTTCGCGCACTTGATAATCTATGCCTATCATACGGCCCTGGTTAATGTTGTCGATTTCAGCAACAACCCGGACTTCGCCCTTATCGATATCGGGTACTGTCTGTACATTTACGATATACGGTGGACCGGTAAGAATTAAATCAACAGAATCATAAATCCCCGGTATATAAAGATACTTCTCAAAATCCCACCCTCTCGGCATCGCCTCAGGAACGCTTTCACGATTGGCCCCGACGCAAATCAGCAGCTCGTTTTCTTCACCATGGCCCTTAAGATGTTCTTTGACATCAAACAGGCCGGGTGTAAAACACGGCAAATGCTCTCCCACAAGACTGCCGTTAAGAAACACCTTTGTACCGTACTTTGCCTTGTGCACCTTCAGGACCGCGACCTCAGGGACTTTTGCATCGAGTTTGAAACTGCGCCGATACCAGAAAGCCTCGCGCCGCTCGCTCTGTATGCCAACCTCAGCAAAAGCCGGTTCGGCCAGACTAACCAGCCCCGGCACAGCAACCCTGTGTCCGAAAGACCCCGGCCGCTGCTCCAATGCCCCCTCACCTATCTCCCACGTCCCGTCCAGGCAAATTACTCTTCGATGACGCTGCCTCTGCCCTTGAATACAGTGGTCTTGCTGCCTGCATGATATAGCCCCGGCCGCAATAAACGCGCAAGCAAACAATAAGATGTGGAACTTTTCAATTCTTTTTTTCATAATGCTGCAACCGTATGGTTTACCTCCGGCAAACTACCCCACTCCCTTCATCCCGTCAAACAGTTTTTTTCGAACCCTAACCCCTAAGTTATCCCGACCCATGCCGAGGAATCTTTCCCAGCTTCTCAAGTCGCGACCGAATAGCCCACTCAGTACGCTTGTGTTCATCTGCTATCTCTTTTACACCCACATCTTCTTCAAATCTCTTTATCAAAACCGAATCCTCTTCATCATCCCACCGCTCCCCGGCCCGCTCCGGCAGCTCTCTCTTTCTCTTCCTTCTTCGTTCCGCCCTCTCTAGCGCATTTATAGCCGTAAATAGCGCCCTCACCGTCTCCGCATTCTGATACGGACTCTCAGCCGGATACACTTCCCCCGTATACGGGTACGTACCATCCGCCAGTGCCCTCACTATCTCCAATGCCTTGCTTATCTGCACAATAATACCCCTTTCTCACTTATCTTTGGAAAACCGCCCCGCTGGCCCGCCCGCAGTAAACAATACCGCAAAGCGAGTTACCAGCCCCCCTCGTAGCGAAGCGAAGATCCCGAGGGTGAGCTACCACGGACCCACAAGCCCGGGACCCAAATATCCCAATATCACCTGCCCCGCCTGTCCCAGCGCAGGCTGGGATCCAGTCGTCTTTATATTTCTCAATTCATAATTCTCAATTCCGCTTTAGCGGCTTCTCGTCATCGTTACTACCAACTACTACACCAGCCCCATTAGACCTCCTTCACCTTCCTTCTCTTTCTTTGTCCCATTCCCCCGCTACGCGCCCTTAACGAGTGACGTTGCAAGTTCGATGTTCAACGTTCGACCTCGCACCTTCGACCTTCGATGTTCAACGTTCGCTCCTGCCCTTCTTACTTCATAATTCTCAATTCCGCGCAAGCAGGATACCTCTTCTACGTACTCTCTACGGCCCAATTCTCAATACATAATTCGCCACCTGTCACTTCCAAAAGCGGCCGCAATGATTTTCTGTCATTTGTTACCAAAATAAAATTTCTTGCTACAGCTTGCGACACGATCCACAGGTCATTTTCCTGAATTTTCAGTTGAAGAGACGTAACCGGATCACTGAGCTGTTCAGGCCTAAGGCCCTTCTTCTTTTTCTCCTTGGGCCCATATTTTTCAAATAGTCGTGCCCGTATTCTCCCATAATCCCGCGCTACGTGCTTATCAATAACGATCTCTTTCGGAGCAATACTATAAATAAATTCCCGGAACGGTGTTTCCAAAGAACTCTCGTTCTTTGTCTGCACCTGGTATCCGTATTCGAGCTCTCCCCAGGTCACACATGATATCCACACTCGAAAAGGTGATTTAGTTTTTCCACATCGTTTCTTCAGTCCAGAAACACGTTTTAAAATATTGCTGTGCTCTGGTTCTTTTTCTTCGTTAAACCAGTATTCCCAGATATTCGTGTCAATAAGGAAATCACGCATCCCCCTCACTCCTCCTCAAAGGCCTCCACAGCCCGTCTCATAATCCCACTGATTTCATCCGACCGATGTTCTTTGACCCACTCATCTGCGAACGCGATAGTCGAACGTTGATATTCCTCCGACAAATATTCATGCAAAGGTACTGCAGATTCAAAGCCCTCCCGATAATATCCTTTGAATTCGAAATCCACGCCCTTTCTTTGGATTCCCCGGAACAAATCCAGAATCCGCTTCTCCATCTTAGGCGGTAAATCATACAAACGCATTACTTCCGCATCTATGGACAAAAGCAAATGTTTGGCCTTGTCTCGAACCTCAATGCCAAATTCAGTGTCTTTCCCCTCCATCAATGTAAAATACACATCAACGAATCTTTCAAGTTTTTCAAGAGTTTTCTTTGTGCAGAGTGGGATGGGTATAGATCTGACTGTTCCTGCCAAATTATCCCGTTCCATACTGTTACAGTACATATACGCATTTGCAAAAGGCGAATTCAACAATCCCCACAAAGCACCCAAAGACCATTCATCATCTTGAATCCGAAAAGCCAAGAATCGACTTGTTACAGGCCATCCTTCTTTCTCTATTAATCCCTTTATTCTCCATGCGCCGCTTCCCACGCGTGCATAATTCATTAGCAACCGAGCTTCTTCTGTTGGCAAGCCCCAAGCAGGTCGACGAATAACCTCCGGCGAAAGGTTCATCCAGTACTCTTCCGGCAATCCATGTAACATAATATCCCTGTTAAATAGAGCATATCCTTTGATGGCTCCGTCAAATCTCTTCTTGCCAAATGTTTTTGCTCCTTCTGGAAGATCCTTTCCCTTATAGATCAAACCTTGCCCACCTTCCGCTATTGATTTTAATCTTGGAAAGTTCCTTTCACAATAATCCCAAACATCATCAAGTTCTCTTACCCTAAAGTCAACTGTACTGCTCTCAAAAAACCTCGATTGCAGAACATACTGGTCTCCACCCTCATATTTCTCTTTGAACCTATCAAGTCCCTCTCTGGGAACATATCTCCAGAGAACCCTATTCCTCCCGTCTTTTCTGCTTTCTGTTACTCTCTTCCGTCCAAACAACAACGCGGACTTATGTTTACCAAAGGTAAAGACATTTTCAGGTAATGAACAAATTTGACATAACTCAAAATCGCTTATTATCGTCTTCCGTAGCTCGCCCAGATTCTCCTTATGGAGAAAACCTCGTGGGAGTATCACACCAAATACAGACCCTTCTGGCATATAAGGCAGCGTCCTCCAAAGCATCTCTGCGGCCTTGTTGAAACATCTAAGTTGCTGCCCCTTTGCCCTGTAAGCCTTCTGCTCGTCCGGAGTGAAGTCTTCGAAAGGCGGGTTGCATAATAAAATCGTTGCCTTTCGTGCTTGCTCGCTCAGCGTATCGCCCTGATAAATGTCGCCTCCAACAATCCTCCATCCATTGGGGTTAGGCACATCAGCCATCGTCAGAGACAGCCTTGCGATCTCCTGCGCAAAGGTGTCCGTCTCGATTCCCGTGAGGTTTTTCTTCGCATATCCGTGAAAGCCCTCTTCAGCCCCACTATAGAGAAATCGTAGTAGTCGCATCGCCCCTGTAAGGAATGGCGCATGCCCGCATGCAGGCTCAAGCACGACCCTTTTCTCCTCTGAAATCTGCTTAATCCATGGCCACAGTTGCCACACAATATATTCCACCAGATACGATGGTGTCGCATGAATCCCCAGAGCTGACCTTAACTTCTTGTCCACAAGCACGTTTTCATACATGTACCCAAAAGCTTCCGTTGTCAGATTCGATAAACTTGCAAACTTGTTGATCTCATCTGCGGCTTTTTCAAGTGCATCTCTTTGTCTCTGAGTCTCGATTTGCACTTGTTCCCGTGCCCCATAGTGAGTTCCTACAGCTTCAAGAACCGCATCAATATCATCAATGCGCAACCGAGCAAAGTTCCTCACTCCTCTGTCTTTAAGAATCTTCGCACAAAGAATCCGGAACCCCGCCTGAAAAATCCATCGTTGACTGTCGGCTTCTTCCAGCTGTTTTTCTGTAAATCCTTCTTGAAGCAAAACGATAACCCGCTTCATCAATCCCCCAAGCCGCTCCCCCATCTCATGCTCTAAAAGCATCGGAAAACCTGCATCGACAAAGTATAGCTGCTGTACCTTGACAACGTTTCCCAGGTTCTTGGCACGCCATATCCTATCAGGTGCAAACTCTGCCCTTCGTGTAGTAAAAAAGTCTCCAAGGTTGTTCTCTGAAATCTTTTCCACAAAGTCTGCCCCTCCTCTCCCCACGGTCCACCACTGTACCGTTTTCCGCCGGCATACAAAAACAACGGGCGCCCCAAGACCCCGGTATTGATTAACGTACTCACCCGTCACATCCTGTAAATCATCAGACGCAATCACGGAAATACACGATGTACGTGAATCATAGACGGGACTCGCGAATCCTGCTAACGGTACAGTATGTTTTCCCGTGCCATCTTCATAGAAGTGGTCCTCTCGAAGCAGTCGGTCGCTATACCCACATTGTTCCAGATGCGGGCGCAGTTGCTGGGTTGTTATAACTCCATTGTCTATAGCTACTTATCTCCTTTGAAATTCTGCTACCTTCAACTCACGAAACGCTACCATACTCTACCTTTTATATACGTCCATTTCAACAGTCTAGCTTTGGAGTTTTTTTCGTCAATTGACCTCTCCGAGCCGCCAACTAAATAAAGCAAACCAAATACGACAACTCTACCACATTAAGCCGACCCAAAGTCGCCTACCTTACGCATGCTCGCGAGGCTCCGCCCCTGGTTGCTTGCCCCTTGCTTAGAGTCTAACGGACTCTAAGGGGGCCCGACCTCTGCTGCCCTAATTTTTCACGCCAATAAATTACCCCAAAGAACAATATTTGTCAAACCCCAAAAATCTCGAAGCCCAGCGCAGACCGGGATCCAGTTCTCTCCCTACTCCTTACTCCTGGCTCCTTACTCCCTTTTTTGCATTTTTATCTGTATCTTTGCTTTTTGCATTTTAATCTTTAATTTTGCTCTCCGGCCCGCCTTTTAGCTAAAAAGGGCCTTGCAAGTACACGCCGACTTTGCTACTCTTGCAGCAATGAAAGCAGCGCTTCACTAAGGACATCGAAATGAAACTCAATACCAGCACGCTCTACGGCCTTTTAGCAGTGGGCTACATCGCCCGAAACCAGGACAAAGGGCTTGTTTCGAGCCAAGTTATTGCTAAGCAGTATAACATCCCCCTCGACTATTTCTTAAAGATAATGCTGGAGCTGGTCAGGGCAAACATCTTGCGAAGCAAAAGAGGCCCTCACGGCGGGTTCTTTCTCGCAAGGTCACCCGAAAAGATTACTATGCTTGAGGCTATCGAGGCCGTCCAAGGCCTTCTCTCAAGTGACCTGTTCCTCTCAGAACGTGCCCCAACAGAAAACTTCGCCACCAAAGCCCAGAAGACTTCCGATAAAGCCTTCACCCAGGCCCGAAATGTCCTAAAGGCTGTAAAACTCTCAGACTTAATCTGACCCGCATCAACCTTCATAGCAGCTCCGTCCCGAATCATGCTCCTGATGCACCCCAACCTTTCAGACTGTGTCGCAATGGTGTTTGAGTTTGTATCTTTGGCGTTTGTCGGTGCAAGCAAAAGGGGCTTACCAAGAATTTACAGAGAAAGAATTATCCCATAGGGTGTTTTTCGCTCAGACAGTTGTAGTTGGTTCAATCTCCAAGACCATCGTTAGCCAGCCAGTTTTGCCAGCAACGTCGGCACCCCAAGTATTGTAATCATTCTGGCAATGTTAAAGCAGCTGGTCAAAAGTGAGAACTCAGCTTTGACACCCTCCAGGCCCCTCAACAGGAAAGCATCAAATTTAAGATTCCGCTTGATATGGCCAAATGGAAGTTCAACCTTCTGCTTGCGAAGCTTAAAGACCTTCTGAGATTCAGGCTGCTCGTATGCAGCCTCAAGTTTGTCTTTCAAATCCTCCTTGTTCAGACGTGTCAGCTTCCTGCCGATCTTGCCGGTAGTGCACAATCCAAAATAACGACATTTGCGACAAATCGAACGCTTGACTCTGTATACGCGTCTGCTCCTTTCCGGCTCCGTACGCCGATAGGTTAGAACCTCTCCAGCCGGGCAGATGTAACAATCACTTTCCCTGTCATACTTGAAATGCGATTTATCAAAAGGCCCGCCCCGTTTTCCTCTGGTGGCCTGTTTCCGGGAAGGGACGATAACCTTAATACCTTGCTTGTCGATATTATCAAGCTCTTGATATCCGGCATAACCGGCATCGGCACAGGCCCTCCGGCACTTCTTTTCGAGCG
>CAZENQ010000126.1:0-8618 GCA_964513655.1 uncultured Pirellulales bacterium
CCAACATTGAGACCATAGTTGTTGTTTTTCCGCATCCGGTAGGTCCTACGGCAAGTACAAGTCCTTGGTTAGTATCAGCGATTTTTTCGAGTACTGGGGGCAGGTTGAGCTTGTCAAATGTCTGGATTTCGGTGTTTACGCGCCTTGCGGCAAGGCTAAACAGGCCTCGCTGGCTAAAGACGTTTATCCGGAATCGTTCTTTGTCTTCGATACCGTAAGCGAAGTCGAGCGTACCGGTTTTTATGAGGGTATCTTTCTGGTCCTGTGTGAGTATCTCAAAGACCATACGTTCTATTTTTTGTTGTGTCATTGCTTCGCCGGTAGTATCTTTGAGCTGGCCCTGAATGCGTAATTTTGGGGGCTGTCCGACCTTCAGGTGGAGGTCGCTCGCCAGTGTTTTCATGGTGACCCTGAGGAACTTGTTTAACTCCGGCTCATGGCCGGAATCGGTTTTTTTGTCGATAGGTTGTTCTGTGACCATAATTTCTACTCTGGCCAAGCCTTACAATCCAATTGCCTTAGCAGTAATCGGTTCATTGACGATTGCAGCTTAGGACTGGGCGTTCTTTTATCCTAAGATTTGTAAAAGCAAACTCTTAGAGACTATATTATAGGTCTCTGGAGGAGGTTGTCAACCTTGATGGGCGAACAATTATTCCTTGTTTTGGTGCAGATGTGAGGGCGGATTTGTTTTGGGAGCAAATTTGACAATGGTTTTATTATTGTTGAAGATTTTTAGAAGGTGTATCGGGGCAGGTGAGTACGGGTAAATTGTACGGGAAACGCGGTAAGAAAGGCTTGGCGGCGGCGGAAGTGCGAGGTTTAATCTGGCCTGCGGTGACGTTATTTTGTAAGATTTTTGTTGCCAATTGGCTGAGGAGACATATAATTCGCTCGCCGAGTTTCAACTTTCAGTTCGAGGGATAAACTTGGACTAACGAGGAATAAACTTGAGGTATCAGGCGTATTAGATGGATGCACTTACCCCTACGAAGATATTTCTGACCAAAGGCCTCGGGCGACACAAGTATAAGTTGAAGTCTTTCGAAGAGGCGCTGCGTAAGGCGGGGGTAGCGCAGCAGAACCTGGTTCAGGTATCGTCGATTCTGCCGGCGAAATGCAGATTTATCAGCCGGGAAAAAGGCCTCGGGATGCTGGTTCCGGGTCAGATATGTTACTGTGTTATTGCGCGGTGCGACACGAATGAGCAGGGAAGGCTGATAGCAAGCTCGGTAGGCGTTGCCGTTCCGAAGGACAGGGAAAAGTGGGGCTACCTGAGCGAGGTGCACGGGCACGGGATGAACAGCCGGGAGGCGGGGGACATGGCAGAGGACTTAGCAGCGGCGATGCTGGGGACGACATTGGGTATGGAACTGGACCCCGATAAGGCGTGGTCGGAAAAGGCGCAGGTATACAAATCCAGTGGGCTGATAATCAGGACGACTAACGTGACGCAGACGGCGAAGGGCAAGAACGGCCTTTGGACAACAACAGTGGCAATAGCTATGTTTCTGTTTGGCTGAGGAAATCAGTGTAATTGAACCGATGGGTCTTAAGCCAACAGGGCATGTGGTCGGAGATTAAGTCAGGCATATTTATACGATGGGACAGACGACTAATTTTGGAGGTTTGGAGGAGGAATGCTGCAGGGCGGAGGATGCGCGGATAGTTGTCATTCCGGTTCCGTATGATGAGACGAGCACGTGGATTAAGGGGGCGGCGAGGGGACCAGCGGCGGTGATAGAGGCCTCGGCGAATATGGAGCTTTATGATATAGAGACGGACTCGGAGGTTTACAAGTCAGGTATATTTACGGATGCGGCGGTAGAAGAAAAGTCGAGTCCTGAAGCGATGGTTGAGGCGGTCGCGCGGAGAGTTGGGGAGCATATAAAGGATGGCAAGTTTGCGGTGGTTGTAGGTGGAGAGCATTCGGTGAGCGTTGGTGCGGTGAAGGCCCATTTTGAGGAGGGTCAAGATATTACCGTTTTGCAATTAGATGCTCATTGTGATTTGCGCCAGGAGTATAAGGGTTCAAGATATAACCATGCGTGTGTTATGGCGAGGGCGAGAGAGCTTTGCCCGATTTTGCAGGTGGGTATAAGGAGCATGGACGCGTCTGAGAAGCGATATGCGGATAGAGAGAGGATTTTTTTTGCGAAGGACATTTACGATAAGAGAGACTGGATTGAGCGGTGTGTACGCAAGCTGACAGAGGGGGTGTATGTTACGATTGATTTAGATGTCTTTGACCCTTCGATAATGCCATCAGTGGGGACGCCGGAGCCGGGGGGGCTGATGTGGTATGACGTTCTTGCACTGCTGAGAGCTGTTGTTGACAGAACGGATGTTGTTGGTTTTGATGTTGTTGAGCTGTGTCCGGATGAGAGGAACAAGTCGCCAGATTTTTTAGCGGCGAAACTTATTTACAAGGTGTTGAGCTACAAATTCGGTGGTTGAGACTGATGCGGGGCCGTTCGGAAGGAGCGAAAAAATGAGCAAAATGAAGGTGACTATCAAACTTGTGGGAATATTAGCTTGTCTGCTGGTTCTGAGCGGCTGTGACAGCGATGAGGAGAAAGAGGCGGTATTGGAGGCCGCGCGCACGAAAAACGAGCTTGCAAGGGTCAAGGCCAATCTGCAGAGAACGAAGCTGGAGAGGGACAGTCTAAGGGAGCGGCTGAGGATGTTGCGGGAGGTCTGTGATGAGGTGGAAGAGGAGCTGGTAGCGCTGCTTGAGGAGCGGGAGGAGGTGGTTGGTGAGGCAGATGATGCTTTTGGCAAGATTGATGAACTGGGGGGCAAATTAGCCGCCGAGAGAGAGAGGGCGAAAGAGCTTGAGGGGCAAATGGAGGAATTAAACGGGACGATTGAGCAGTTAGAGGCAACGGTGGCCGAGCAGAAGGCGGCAATTGAGCAGCTTCGAGGTCAGCTTGACAGGGAGGTAGGGCGGCTGACGGAGGGTGTGGTTGGGGAGCCTAACGAGGAAGTGGTTGAGGAGCCTAACGAAGAGGCGGGCGGGGAGGAGTTTGAATGAAAGCTTTTTGTGTCCCTTTGGGATTTTAAGGACAGGAGAGAAGGGCAAAATGAAGATAGCGGTTGATTTGGATGGGACGATTTCGGAGTATCCGGAGTTTTTCAAGGGTTTCTGTAAGGCGATGCGGGAGGCGGGGTGCAGGATTTATGTTGTTACGGACCGGCCGGAGGGGATGGAGGAGGCAGTGGCTGAGCAGCTGGAAGGTTATGGGGTAACGTATGATGAGATAAAGATAACGGGTGAGAAAAGCCGGTACATAGTGAAAGAGGGGATTGAGGTCTTGTTTGATGATATGGACCACTACTTTGCGGATTTGCCGGCGGAGGTGGCGGTGTTTAAGATACGGCAGAAATATAATTTTGATTTTGACGAGAAGAGGTGGTTGTAGAGGTTCAACTGGGGATATTTTGAGCCGGGATATTTTGTGATTTTTCCGCCTAAGGTTTTTTTAAAAAGGACAGGATTTGCAGGATGTCATATACTGTTTTGTCTCGGGTCTCAGTGGTAAGATTGCATATTTTTGTACCGGGATAATTTTTGACCTGACGGATAAGGCCAGTGCCTTTGCGGGCAACGGTAGCCAGTACCGAGGCATCGGAGGCGAACAGCCGGCGAACGGCGGCAATGAACTTCTGGGAGAAACATTCCATTTTGCCAATTTCGTCGATGACGAATAATTCGGGGTCGAGGGCCGGAAGGGCGGATTTTTCAAAGCCGGCGACGTCGACGCCGTATTTGCCAACTTTGAAAGGGCCTTTGAAGTCGACGTGGGCCAGTATCCCGGTCTCGCCAGCCAGGGTCGTCCAGTGGAAACCCTTGCGGATATTGTTTTGGCGAATTTCCTCGGTGTAGAAGCCGGCGAGATTGGCGTCTTTGAGGCCGGCTACGATTTTGGTCACAGCGGTTGTCTTGCCGCAGCCCGGCATGCCGGTTAGTAAGATTTTAACTGGTTTCGTTGACATAACACGTGTTCGTTAGACTATGATTGGCCGCAGGCAATCAATTAGTGAAGAAGTCGAAGACGTTACCGAGCATGGAGGACTTTGTTCTGTAGATTTCGGTGTAGCTGCACTGGGTGCAGGTTACGGTGGTGAAGCGTTTTGACTGGACGTCGAAGATTTTGGCGAGGAAGCCGCCGGTGGCGCGGAATTCGTCGACTTCGCACTGGGTATTATTGCATTTGGGACAGGTGTAGTTAAGCTGCTGCATAATCTGGTCTCCTTATCCTACTAATAGCAGGGTCAGGGTCATGTAAATAGCGACGCTGATGGAGTCGTTAGCGGTTGTTACGAGCGGGCCGGAGCTTATTGCGGGATCGATGCCGATACGGCGGAAGAGGAACGGCAGGAACAGGCCGAGGGTGGTGGCGACCATAATCGCGGAGAACATACCGGTCGCGAAGGCAAGGACTATTCGAAGATGCTGGGTGACTGTATCATCGGGATTTCCGAGCAGCTGGGGCAGAAAGGCGCAGACGAAGCCACCGATTATTCCACAGGACAGCGCTACGAGCAGGGCGACGCGGACTTCGCGCATAAAGACCTGGCTCAGTCTCTGGGCGGCGAGGTGGCCGGTGGCGAGGCCGCAGACGACGATCGCGGAGGTCTGCAGGCCGGCGTTTCCGCTGATGGCGGCAATCATTGGGACGAAGGCGATAGCGGCGGTGTAGATGATAGCGAGGTTTTCGAGGTCGAATTTCCTGTGGAAGAGCATCAGGACGAGGGCGGTGACGGCGGTGCCGATGAGGCAGGGGAGCAGCCAGGTCATTCTGATGCGGGCGGCGTGTAAGACGGAGACGGTGTCGAGCTCGTCGGGGTCGGTACCGGCCATTGTGTAGAGGTCCTCAGCGGCCTCTTCGCCGGCAACCTCAATGATACGGTCGGCGGTGATTCGGCCGATGAGCTTGCGGCTTTTGTCGAGGACGGGGGCGACGATGAGGTCATTTTTGTGAAATATGTTTTTGACTTCCTCCTGGTCGGCGTCGGCGGTGACGTAAATGGTGTCGGGGTCTATAAGGGTGCTAATCTTTGTATCTTCCTGGCTTGTCAGGAGCAGTCTTATACGGACGTCGCCGAGGAACCGGCCGGAGCTGTCCACGACGTAGACACAGTAGAAGTCCTCATCGATTTCGGCTGCGCGGATTTTGCTGACTGCTTCGGCGACGGTGGCCTCCTCAGGCACGCTTATTACGACGGGGTCCATGATTCCGCCGGCCGAGTCCTCGGAGTAACGCATAAGGCTTTTTATGCGAGAGGCTTTCTCCGGAGCTATAGCTTCGAGGAGCTGTCGGCTCTCGTCGGCGGGCAGCTCAGCGAGCAGGTCGGCGGCGTCGTCGAGGTCGAGCTCAAGGATGATGGTTTTTAGCTCGTGGTCTTCAAGCAGTTCGAAGAGCTCTCTGCGAGTGGCCTCATCGACCTTTTCGAGGATCTCTGCGGAGATTGACTTATCCAGGACGTCGAAGACTGCTCGTCTTTGCTCATTATCGAGGAGCTCGACGATTTCGGCGATGTTGCTGCTTCGCTGTTCATTGAGCAGTTGTCCAAGGGTCTGGGAATCGTCAACATCAAGCAGAATCTCAATCTGCTGCAATAGTATCCGCCGTGCCAGTTGTTTTTGTTTGTCCGGCATTGGAGCACCCGTGAGCTAATTAAACGTACAATTTAGCCGCTTGCGGGATAAAATAACGCAATTTTTTGCAGCAGGCAAAGGTTTTTTGGCGAATAGTGTATAGAAAGGGAACAATGGCCCAAGGGCCGAGTGCAAGAAGTGGTAAAAAATGCTTGTCTGTAGGGCGGTTTTAGTGTAAAATATGTTATTGAGATGCTATTTTTGAGCTTTATGAAGGACAGAGGTATGGGATTTCGTGCTGAGTGGGATGTGATGAAGAATATGGTTTATATGAGTTTTGTAACAGTTGTGTTGAGTGCGTGTTTATCCGTGGGTGCGCCTGAGCCGGCCGTTGTTCAAGGGCCGGGGCAGTGGACGGTGGATGTCGTATTTGAGCATCCACATGAGATTATACTGCGTTCAGGCGGTGACAGGAAGCCGACGAGGTTCTGGTATACAATTTTGACGCTGACGAATCTGACAGGTCAGGATGTTGATTTCTATCCGAAGTGTGATTTGATGACGGACACGTTTGAGATTACGCCAGCGGGTAAGGGGGTGCCGGCGGCGGTTTTCGAACATATAAAGAGGCGCCATCAAGGCAGCCATCCATTTCTGGAATCTCTGGAAAAGGCCAGCCATAAGATTCTTCAAGGGCATGACAACACGAGAGATGTCGCGATTATTTGGCCTGATTTTGCCCCGAAGGCGAAGAACATAAGGTTGTACATAGCCGGTTTGAGCAATGAGACGGTGGTTATTAACCATCCGGTGGCGAGGGATGAGGCGGGTGAGCCGGTGAAAGTTTACCTGCGAAAGACGCTTGAATTAAGTTATGGAGTAAGCGGTGACGCGGCCCTGCGGTCTGAGGCGGACTTGAGTTATAACGGCAGGCGCTGGGTGATGAGATAAGTTTGTGTGTGTGGGACCGGTGGGATTAGGGGCTGCGAGCTTAGGACTTGCAGTCTTTTTTTATGTTTGTGCGGAGGAAGATAAAATTATTTTGTGGAATGGTTTTCATTATCGGGATTAGGGTGTAGAATGTGTTTTAAGGTGAGTTGGTAGATTTTTGAGGAGCGCTTGGAGCGTGTTTATACCTTACGGGGTAGATGCTCTGTTGGAACGCCAGCCGGTGGTGAACTGGCTGGTATTAGGGGTGGTAATGGGGGCGTTTCTTCTTCAGGTGGCAACTTCGGAGGAGCAGGTACCCGAGAAGGATGTTACAAGAGAGCGGCTCTTTGAAGATGACGACCTGGGGAGGCTTGAATTAGGCAGAAAGCGGGTGGACATCGCGGCGCAAACGGCCAAGCGGCAGGCGGTAACGGGGCCGATGAAGCGGTTTGTTCTGGAGGACTGGGGGATAGAGGGGCTGGCCGGGCACATGTGGCTTCATTCGAATGTTATCCGTCTGATTGGTAACCTGTTTTTTCTGTGGGCGTTCGGCAACGCTGTGTGCTCGAAGATAGGCAATAAGGCGTATCTGGTGATTTATCTTTTGCTTGGTATGCTGACGGGTGCTATTCATTTGCTGTTTACAGACAAGGCGATGGTAGGGGCCTGCGGTGTAGTGAACGGTGTTGTAGGGATGTACATTGTGATTTTTCCAGAGAACCCGATGAACTGCTATTTTTTTCTGCCGCGGCCTATGGCGGTAAGCATCTCGGGTCTTTGGATTGTTTTGCTGTGGTTTATTTTTGACATATTCGAGGCAGTGATGGGCGGTCAAAGCGCCGTGTATTATGCGCATATCGGGGGCCTCGTGGCGGGGGGTGCATTAGCGTTTTTGATGGTGAAGAAAAAGTGGGTGGTGATTGAGAGGGACGAAAGGTCACTGTTACATGTGCTGGGGCTGGAGAAGCAAGAGGAATTGGTGAAGGAAGAAGAGGGAGAAAAAAAAGAGAAAAAGAAGGAAGGGGAGGATGGCGCGAAGCGATTTGAATTGGTGGAGCAAGCTAAGCCGGCGGCAGAAAAGGCAAAGCCGCAGGCAAGGCCTGATGATGGGTATATTCATTTTAACTGTTTGTGTGGGCGCAAGATGAAGGTGCGGAAGGAACACGCGGGGAAGAACGCTCGCTGTCCTAAGTGCGCGGCGAAGCTGAAGATTCCCCTTGAGTAAGTAAAGAATCGTATTTCGTATGTCGGCGTGCAGGTAAGCTCGCTCTTGCTCTAGGATTTTGGGTTATTTTTTTGGGAGGTCGTGGATTCTTTTGCAGCGGGGGCATCTGACTTTGTTGCCTTTGTAGTTCGGGGGGACTTTTAGTTTGATTCCGCAAAGGCAGGTCAAGAACACGAATTCGTTGATTCTCCGTATGATATCGCCGACCTGGTGCATTTGTTTTTCGACGCGCTGTTTCTTTCTGGCTTCGGCAGATGCCTCGCGCAGGTCGATAGCCTCTTTAGTCAGGGCTGCAGGGGGGACGGGTGTTTTGGTATGGGTGACTTTGGTGAAGGAATCTGAATAATCCTTGATAGAGGCGCCGTGTGTCATATTGCGGAGAATTTTTATTCTTTCGGAGATTGGGGGATGGGTGCTGGTCAGGTCGGCGAGTTTCATTTGTTTTTTCTTTTTGAAGGGATTGGCGATGTACATCGGGGCGGTAACTTTGTTGACGGCGGCCAACTGGGGCGATTTGTCATTGGCGATTTTTTCCAGGGCGCCGGCGAGACCTTCGGGGTAGCGTGTCAGGCGTGCGGCGCCGGCGTCGGCGAGGTATTCGCGTCTTCGGGAGAGCGCAAAATATAATAGATATGCCATTATGGGCGCGATTATGGCGGCAATTATGGCAATTACAAGCATAATGATTTGTGCCTGTCCGCCACCTCTTCCGCCGGAGGAGTATCTTCGGCGGCTTCCCATCATTGAGCTATAAAACATGCTCCTCAGGAAGACCTGCGAGATCAGGACGATGGAGCCGAGCATTATGCCGGCGAGTGTGATGTAGAGGATGTCGCGGTGGAGGATGTGGCTTATTTCGTG
>CAZENQ010000127.1:0-8262 GCA_964513655.1 uncultured Pirellulales bacterium
AAGTTGCCCAGCACCTTATCTGCCAGCTTCCCGCAGACCCAGCCTATAAAACCACTTGTAACGGGATCGACCATATCTTCTCTTTCAATCCAAACGAGTATTTTCGCGATTTAGCAAGGATCCTCGTTTTACCCGCACCAATCATTTATTTCAAAGCCCACAATCCCTTATATTGTACCACGACCCGTCCCCATTGGCAATTTCTTCCTTGTTTCCTTGCTTTTCACTCTCTCGCACCGAAAAACGGTGCCGGCGATGCTCCGCCCCTGGTTGCTTGCCCATTGCTTAGAGTCCCACGGACTCTAAGGGCGCCCGACCTCTGCTGCCCTGATTTTTCACGCCAATAAATTACCCCAATCTCCCCATCCCGTCAACCAGTTTTTTCCCCCGCATCCTCCTTAGCCAACATTGTACCCCAATCACTTTTGATGCTCCACATATGCTTCGTGTAATCCAATAGCTACCGGTTTCAGGTCTACCATTAGATTGCAAAGGACAGCAATGCTCAGGCGATCTTCCGGCAAGTAAAAATAAATCGATGAATATCCGGCTCCGCCGGGATGCCAGTAAACCGTCTGTCCATTTACCTTCTCGACTATAACGCTGTACCCGTAGTGGGCGCCTGCGTGTAGTTCTGGGCCTGGCGACAACATCTCCTCAAGCGCGCCTCCCTTGAGTACTCGTCCTTCGAATAACCCTTTAGCAAAGCGCGCCAGGTCTTCTGCTGTGGAGTGCATTGCCCCCCCAGCCCACAGCGAGCTGAATAAGGCTGCCAAAGGAATATCTGTATCCTCTGGTACAACGTCGACGGGTTCACCAGTTCCATCCACATCCCACCACATGTGGGCCATCATTTCAGCAGGGTACCTCTGCTCGGGATATAGGAATGTGTGTTCCAGCTTCAGAGGATTAAAGAGCCTCTTTACAAGCTGGTTTGAAACAGCCGAACCGGTTGCTTTTTCAACGACCATTCCAAGCAGGACATAATCCATCGATGACTCTCCGAAGCACGACCCTACTTGACACTCAGGCTCACCCTGAAATTCCTCTAATATCTCCTGCGCTGCCCAAATCCTTTCCGGCTGCGCATAGATCGCTGCCAAGTATTCCGGCTTTTGCTGGTACCGGTACAGCCCGCTCGTATGGTTGAGCAATTGGCGAATTGTGATGTTTCCATCAATCTGGCCCAACTCTGGTATCCAGTGTCCTATCGGGTCCTCAACAGACAAGGCACCTTCTTCTGCGAGTTGGACAACTAAAGCTGCGATATACGTCTTGGTAACACTGGCAAGGCCGAAGAGCATAGCCGAATTCATGTCTTCACCCTCTGATGACTTTCCACTTACGCCAAGCCATTTCGTGCCATCAGGTAAAATCACCGCTGCCGAGATTCCAGGAACCTTCAACTCCTGTCGTTGCTGATCTCCCTGTTGTGTAATATGTTTGATTGACTGTTGCATCTCGAGCGTTTCCTGAAACGGCCTTGCCATTTTCTCAGCCATTGAGACTTGTTCTTGGCATCCAGTTACTAAAAGCGTGCTTGTTGTAAACAGCGCAATTAACCCTAAAGACCTGTTCATATTCAATTATCCTCTCAGTAACACGTAAGTTGCTGCCCAACAATAATTAGAACGAAAACCCATCTTTCTCCCCGTAAATTATCCCAAAGAACAATATTTGTCAAACCCCAAAAATCTGCCGATTCTTTCAAATCGGCACCCCCTTGTCCAGAGTCCCACGGACTCTAAGGGGGCTAATTTTTTCTCCAACGCATTAACTCATCTACGCATTTACTCGTCAACCCATTCGCCGCTCAAAATCTGTCGCAAATTGATATGCTTTTTGTCAATATGCGACAATTTCCTCCAAGATATACACTAGTTTAAATAGTGTATATTGCCCGGCGCCTCCAACTCCGCCACTCCTTTGCCCCTCCAAACCCCCCATTTTAACGCTAAAATTTTCCTAAATTTTCACACTTTGAAACACTTTCAAACACTTATTCGAGCGCAATTCCACACCTTTTTCTCAGTTTTTCCAAACTTTTCACACTTTGAAACACTTTGTCGAACGTTTCCAAACTCCCAACCGCTTTTTTTCGCCCAAAAACCAGCCTCACCCCGCACCTGTCAAATTCCCCACCCCGGTTTTTTAACCAAAATCAAAGGTCCAATTCCTTTTGCCTTTTCACTTTTCACTTTCTTCCTACCCCCACCAAATTTTCCTTGCATTAACCTTCCCTTCTTGTATAATCCTGTTTATGAGCGAATATCGCACATCCTGTTCCGCACAACAGGCCGTCACAGGCCGCACTCTACTCCTGCGCCGAAAGGCGCTATAATCCTTCCCCAACAAAAAAACTCCATTTTTTACTTAAAATCATAGCATTTTAACCTCGCTTGCGCCATAATTGCCCCAAGCGACCCAATTTTTGGAGAATAAAAAATGCCAAGAGAAAAAATAATCATTTTCGACACCACCCTCCGCGACGGCGAACAATCCCCCGGCGCCTCCCTCTCAATCCCCGAAAAGCTCGAAATTGCCCACCAATTGGCGGTTTTAGGCGTCGACGTCATCGAAGCCGGCTTCCCCGTTTCTTCCCCTGCGCAGTTCGAAGCGACCAAAACCATCGCCCAGGAGGTCCCCGGCCCTACCATCGCCGGACTCGCCCGCGCCCACGAAAACGACATCCAGGCCGCTGGAAACGCCATTTCCGCAGCAAAAAAGAAAAGAATCCACACCTTCATCGCGACTTCGCCAATCCACATGGAACATAAGCTAAAGAAAAAACCCGATGAAGTCCTGAAAATGGCGGTTGAGGCCATAAAACAAGCAAAAACCTTCACCGACGACGTCGAATTCTCGCCGGAAGACGCCTGCCGAAGCGAAATGCCGTTCCTCATCGAGATTTGCGCCGCCGCAATCGAAGCCGGCGCAACGACCCTAAACATCCCCGACACAGTAGGTTACGTCCTGCCGTACGAGTACGGCCGAATCATCGCCCAGCTAAAGGCCGAAGTCCCCGGCATAGACAATTGCATCATAAGCACCCACTGCCACAACGATTTAGGCATGGCCGTAGCGAATTCTCTCGCGGGCGTGCGAAACGGCGCCCGGCAGGTCGAATGCACCGTTAACGGCCTCGGAGAACGTGCAGGAAACGCCGCCCTCGAAGAAATCGTCATGGCAATACACACAAGGTCAGGCTTTTTCGCAGGCAAGGACGCCAAGGCGCCGATTCTAAACATAAATACCAAAGAGATTTACCGCACCAGCCAACTGGTTTCGCGACTGACCGGCTTCGTCATTCAGCCCAACAAGGCCGTCGTCGGCGCCAATGCCTTTGCCCACGAAGCAGGCGTCCACGTCGACGGAATACTGAAAAAACGCAGCACTTACGAGATTATGACGCCTGAAAGCATCGGTTTGGGCGGCTCGCGAATGGTCTTAGGCAGGCACACCGGCCGGCACGGCTTTGCCGACAGATGCAAACAATTGGGTTTTAAGCTCACAGACGACGAAACTGAGCACGCTTATGAAAGGTTCCTGGAAATAGCCGACAAAAAGAAAGAGGTCTTCGACGAGGATATTGCAGCTATAATCAACGACGAAATCCACGTTGTCGTAGAGAAAATCTACGAGCTGCAGTATCTGCACGTCGCCTGCGGCACCGGCACGCTGCCTACCGCAAGCGTCAAGATAAAGACCAAAGAGGAAGTTAAACAGGCGGCCGCCTGCGGTGACGGTCCTGTAGATGCCGCTTATGAAGCCATCAGAGAAGCCACCGGCCAATCGCCCAAACTCGAAAGCTACTCAATCAAGGCTGTTACAGGCGGCAAAGAGGCATTAGGCGAGGCAACCGTCAGAATAAGCGAGGACGGTCGAACTGCTATAGGCAGAGGCATCAGTACCGACATCATAGAAGCAAGTGCCAAGGCCTACGTCGACGCCATCAACCGAATGCTGTCAGCGAAGAAAAAAGGCGAAGAACCTGAACTAAAAGTGCAATTGTAAGCGAAAAACCAAAGAATGGATAACCCTATGGGAATGACGATTACCGAAAAAATTCTGGCCAAGGCGGCTGGCAAGAAAAAAGTCGCCCCGGGCGAGCTTGTAGACGCATGCATTGATATAGTCATGTGCCACGACGTTACTACTCCGCCGGCGATTTCCATGCTGGTCGAAAAAGGCATCGATAAGGTATTCGACCCCGATAAAATCGTTGTAACGCCAGACCACTTTCAGCCGGCCAAAGACACAAAAAGCGCCGAACTTCATAAACGCCTCGACGAATGGGCCAAGCGACATAAGATTAAACACTACTACAAGTTAGGCCGGGCCGGCGTCTGCCACGCACTGCTACCGGAACAGGGGCACATACGCCCCGGCGAAGTGATAGTCGGCGGCGATTCACACACCTGCACTTACGGTGCATTTGCGGCATTTGGCACAGGGGTCGGCTCAACCGACCTTGCTGCTGCCATAGCAACAGGACAGCTATGGTTCAAGGTCCCGGTTTCGATAAAACTTGTTCTCAATGGCTCGCTCGGGCCCGGGGTTTATAGTAAGGACGTTATTCTTGCGATAATCGCGAGGATAGGCACTGATGGCGCGCTTTATAAGGCGATGGAATTTGTCGGTCCTGCACTGGCAGAGATGTCAATGGAAGCCCGGATGACAATAACAAATATGGCCATCGAGGCCGGTGCGAAAAACGGCATAATAGGCTTCGATGATGTAACAAAAGAATATCTCAACGGGCGATTAAAGGACAAAACGGACTATACTGTTTTTGAGTCCGATGTAGACGCCGAGTATGTAGCGGTCGAGGAGTTCTACTGCTCGAAAATTGAGCCGATGGTTGCGCTGCCGCATCTGCCCAGCAATGGTGTGCCTATCGGTGATTGCGCGGGCAAAGAGATGGAGCAGGCCTATATCGGCAGTTGTACAAACGGGCGAATCGAGGATTTGCGAATCGCGGCGAAGATACTCAAGGGCAAAGAAGTCGCTATTCGCACAATAGTTGTGCCGGCTACGCCGGTCATCTGGAAACAGGCCAAAGACGAAGGGCTCTTTGATATATTCTACGACGCCGGCTGCGTAATCGCGGCGCCGACCTGCGGGGCGTGTCTGGGCGGCTTTATGGGCGTCCTGGCCGCAGGCGAAAAGTGCGTCAGCACGACAAACAGGAATTTTGTCGGTAGAATGGGACATCCCGAAAGCGAAGTATACTTAGCCAGCCCTGCAACCGCTGCAGCAAGCGCGATAGAAGGAAAACTAACAGACCCAAGAAAATATCTTTAAGAGTGAAAGGAAAAAATGATGGAAGGGATAAAGAAACCATCGATGGTCTCATGCGTGCTCATGACGGCGGCGCTTGTGTGTTGTTTGATTTCGCTGCTGCTTATGATTATCACCGGAAGATATACTACAGGCCTGCTGCTGTTCCAGGCCCTGACAATGGGCCTGTTGATTATCAGTTCAATTATTAACTGGCGCGTGTATTGTAAAAAGTTCGTCGATTTCGAAGTTCAGAACCGCCTTAGTAAAGAAGCCGAAGAATAACGCGAGGTTAACTATGGCTAAGGCACATGTATACAACAGAGACCAGTGCCTTCAGGCACATAAATACTAAAATTTAGAGATTCAATTTGTATCCGAGACTATAAAGATGAGCGCAGCACACATATATAATAGAGACCACATTAATACGGACGAGATAATTCCGGCAAGGTATTTGAATACCGATGACCAGGCTGAGTTAGCGAAGCACTGTCTTGAAGATTTGGACTCCGGCTTCGTAAATAAGGTCCAGGCCGGTGACGTAATTGTCGCCGGTGAGGACTTCGGCTGCGGTTCGTCCAGAGAGCATGCCGTCTGGGCTATCCACGGCGCAGGGATTCAGAGCGTTATCGCAAAATCTTTTGCCAGAATCTTTTACCGGAACGCCATCAACAACGGCTTCTATTTGATTGAGTCAGACCAGGCCCTGGAGAAAATCAGCGACGGCGATGAAGTGGAAATAGATTATAAAACCGGCTTGATTAAAAACAAGACTATCGGTACTGATATCGGATTCGCCCCGCTACCTGACTTCGCTTTGGAGATAATCAACGACGGCGGACTGCTGGAGCACATAAAGAAAAAAACTTGAGATAAAAATGCAGATGGAACAGCCTCCAGAACCAGTTAGAGCTTTATATCAATTGCACGAAAGTAACGTGAAAGGATTGCAAGAAGATGGGTTTTCCTATGAACAAGCTTTTTGGATTGATTTTGCGATTAAGTCCCTTCATCCGTGGGATGATGAGGCCGAAATTGAAATAAAATTGAGCGAAATATTTAGACTATATTTAACGATATACTGTGATAAAATAGATAGAAGCCTGACAGTTGGAAATGAACCGGCATTTCTTGAGTTGCTGAAAGAGAAATGGGAATCGATAAACGAAAGTGTTTCTCCAGAAGTGGACGTGAACTTAGCAGGATTACATTTGGGTCGTGTTGTTCTTGGAGCAATCGCAGATAATCCTTATTTGCAGTTTAAGGCCGCTTCATACATACTCGCAATTACGTACGAACTCTGGAAAAACCGGTACAAACATATATCAATGAAGTTAGTTAAAGATGTCTGAAAATCTTGAAATCGAGTGAAAAACACCCAAACTCGGTGAAAGGTCAGAACATAGCATGAAACGAAATATGACCGAAAAATGACAAAGCAAGAGTTCATAATTGAATTGCTCGACAAACTAGCTTGGCCATCGCTGCTTTTGGCGCTGGTCTTGATATTTAAGGGTTCTCTGCGTGAACTTCTGAAAAGGTTAGAAAGCATAGGGACCAAATATGGCACACTTAACTTCCAAGAATCTCTGGATCAGGCAAAAAAAGAAGCGGATAAGGCAAAATTGCCTTCCGAAGGTGTAGGTAAAGATGAAATAGAGTATTACAAGGAACTTGTCATGGTTTCACCTCGTGCTGTTATTCTCGAAGCATGGTTGCAACTTGAAACTGCTGTCGAGGGGATCATTCGGCGTCCTCCGGAAGGTAGGCCTAGAAGCTTTGGCCCAGAGGCCAGGGTACTGTTAGAACTTGCTGAATTGGAAAAAGAGGAAATTTCAATGTTCTATGATCTTCGTAGTATACGTAATAGAGTGGTTCATCAAGACGATGCACGGGTGTCAAAAGAACAAGCGGCTGAATATGCGCAGCTTGCTTTGCGACTAGCAAACAAAATAAGAGAGAAATTCGGTAGTTAAGTCACGACTAGCAAAAAAGATTAGGCAGTTTTTACAACAAGGAGACGATAAAGTGTACAAGATAGCGGTGATACCCGGTGACGGTACCGGGCCGGAAGTAACTGTTGAAGCGGTAAAGGTATTAAAGGCTGCTGCGGACAAATTCGGCTTCAAAGTTGATTTGACCGAGTTTGACTTCGGCGGCGAAAGATATAAAAAGACCGGCGAGACCCTGCCCGACAGCGGCGTGGAAGAGCTTCGTAAATTCGACGCGATTCTGTTAGGCGCAATCGGCCATCCTGATGTCAAACCCGGCATACTGGAAAAGGGCATTCTCCTCAAGGCAAGATTTGAGCTGGACCAGTATATCAACCTTCGGCCGGTAAAGTTGTATCCCGGCGTGCCGTGCCCGTTAAAAGACAAAGGGCCCGAAGACGTGGATTTCGTTGTAGTCCGCGAGAACACCGGCGGACTTTACACCGGCACCGGCGGTTTCAGCATGAAAGACACTCCCCACGAGGTAGCCGTGCAATCGGCCGTTTACACCCGACATATGGTGGACAGATGTCTCAAATATGCTTTTGAATACGCCCGCAAATACGGCAAAAAAGCACGGGGCAAAGGAAAAAACAACACTTTGGCCCTCTGCGGTAAAACAAATGTCCTGACATATGTATATGACCTCTGGGAAAGAGCTTTCCACGAGATGGGCCAGGCCGAATATCCCGATATCGAAAGGGAATACTATCACGTCGACGCCACCTGCATGTGGATGGTCAAGAACCCTGAGTGGTTTGATGTGATAGTAACCGGTAATATGTTCGGCGATATCATCACTGACCTGGGCGCGATAGTTCAGGGCGGTATGGGTATCGCGGCAGGTGGAAATATCAATCCCGAGGGTGTCAGTATGTTTGAGCCCATCGGCGGAAGCGCACCGAAATACACCGGCAAAGGCATTATCAACCCCTTAGCTGCAATCTGTGCTGCGCAGATGATGATCGAGACACTCGGAGAAGATGCC
>CAZENQ010000128.1:0-8148 GCA_964513655.1 uncultured Pirellulales bacterium
TGTCGGCCAAAGGCGGCAGCGATATCTTAACTGCTGATAAATATGATATTGACGGCATGAACGGCAGCATCTGGATTGGAGGCGATGCTAAATCGTATCTGGATGGCGTGACCATGACCGCTGAAGGCGGCAGCGAAATTTTGACCTATGATGAATGGGATGTTGACGGCATGAATGGCAGTATCAAAATCGGCGGCGATGTTACCTCTACGTCTAATATGAACCTGTCTGCCAAAGGCGGCAGCGACATCTTAACGGCTGATAAATTTGATATTGACGGTATGAACGGCAGCATCGAAATCGGTGACGACGCTAAATCGTTGTTGGGTAGCGTGACTATGACCGCTGAAGGTGGCAGCGAGTTTTTGGCTGCTGATTGTGTTGATATTGACGGTATGAACGGCAGTATCAAAATCGGCGACGATGTTACGGCTATGTGTAATTTGACGCTGTCAGCCAAAGGCGGCAGCGAGCTTGGAACTCTTGATAAATTTGATATTGACATGATGAACGGCAGCATCAAAATCGGCGGCGACGCTGAATCGTATTTCGGTGGCGTGACTATGACCGCTGAAGGCGGCAAAGAAATCCTCTCTGCCGACCTCGTTGATTTTGACCTTATGAACGGCAGTATCAAAATCGGCGGCCATGTTAAGTCCAAATATGATTTGGAGCTGACTGCCAAAGGTGGCTGCGAATTCCTGACTGCTGACGGTCTTGACTTTGACCTTATGAACGGCAGCATTTTCATTGGTGACTATGTTAGATCTGGACATGGTGCTGTGACCCTGACGGCTGAAGGCACCGACGAAATTTTGACTTATGATGGGCTTGACCTCGACCTGATGAACGGCAGCATCTTCGTTGGTGGTTATATCAAATCTCAGGACGATACAATTATAAGCGCACAAGGTGGTCGGGAGATATGGGCTGGTGATCACTATGATTTTTCTCTGCTCAGTGGTGATGTGGTTGTCTTGGACGACATCCAGTCCTACGGCGGGAATGTCGAGATTTATTCGTCCGATGATACTACGTTTCTCGGCGGAGACGTTACTGCTTTTAGCAATGTTCTACTGAACAACAACACAGAATTTATCAGCACTGACGACCAGCATGTTACAGCTGAGACCGGTTCTGTCACAGCCAAAGGCTATCTGGAAAAACCTAAGGACGGCAGTTTATACCTGCTTGCAAATGAGGATATCAGGCTGGATGACCATGTAACGGTAGAAAACGGAGGCATATCTATCATTGCTGAAACCGGCAAGATATTCACGGGCTTTGGCGGTGATACGCTTAACGTCGATATAACCGGAACTTCTGATCACATGTTAGGCATTGGCGTGGATCTGCCGAAAGACTACGATCAACCGCCTCCGGCTGCCGCAGGCGAATACGAAACCGGCAAGGCGGCAATTGTGATTATGAGCGAGGAGGCCTTGAAGCTCGGTCCTGATGGAACACTTACTGCAAGAGGAACATACTACGGTGATGGTTCTGTTGATGATCGTCCTGGTGTAGATTTCGCAAATTACAACAGGACCAACAGACCTGGCGGTGATCCGATTGATGTTGCAATATATCTTGCCAGCAATAGCAGGGTACCCGTAGATCTACCAGCATTTGATTATGAAGGCGATGTACATGTTGGTTCGCCGGTAGCTGATTTGCCGGACGGAGCAGTAATGGTTGTAGATGCATACGATACGGTAACATTTGGAGATGCATTTGAAACATCTCTGGATAACGGTAATGTCGATTGGCTTGAAGTCTGCTCACGAATAAGCCCCACCTATGTATTTGCCCGGGATCGTGATAAGCTTCCGAAATCGGAAGGTAAAAGTTGGATTCTTGGCAATTACGTATGGCGTGGAGAAGGCGGCGGTGATGATGGCGGTGCCTGGGTCCTTGAGAATCCCCCCGCGCCTCTATATACAGAGGCAGGCGAGCGAGCCGAAGAGCAAGGATTCGACGAAGGCGGCTGCCCGGCTTTGATGAACTGGCTGGCCGGAGAACTTGGGATTGAAGAAGACCAGATTGAGGTCACTGTAGCCAATGCGTTTGCCTATTCTACGGACATCCAGCCGTGCGAGATGTGTGCGAGGCTCAAGGACGCCGCCACAATTCTGGAGGATGCCGAGGGTACAGGTGTGGCCGGTTTGGTGCAGGTTGTTAATGAGTTTGTTGCAACGCCGGCACCTCCATCCGAAGAGCAGATGGCTTCGATTGCTACGGCATTCGCTGACCACACTGATGATGGCACGTATTATGCCGCGGCCGGAGAATGGACTGATGCTCTCGTAGAGTACGTCGGCATTCTGACCTTAGAGATGGGATACTCAGCTGAAGAGTCAACGGGGTATGCAAACAAGTACATTGGGCCTGCGACCGATACCGGTAACGCAAGTCTCATTGCATACGTTGAGGCTCGCCTGGCAGCTCTTGGCGGTTAATAGCTGTGACGCTCTAGCGCTTATGGTTAATTATGCTTGCCGTTGGGAATCTTCCCAACGGCAAGCTTTTTTATTTCCCCCGCTTTGTCATCCATTAGCTGTTGCAGCCACGACATGAGCAGCTTACACCAGGTGCGGATTTGTTAAAGGCCTGTTAGCAAGTTGTTCTTTCCTGGCGAGTCTGCCTTGCCGGCTTATCTATTCCAAAAGCATAGCCGGGGGCCCAACCAAAACAAGCACAATCAAGATATAGCTTTTTGAATCGAGATCTTAGCGCAGAAACTCTTACTATTTCGTTGTCAAAATTCCTGGGACCCAAAAGATGAAATTCCTTGAAATGGTCTTTAACAAGTTCTGCGAGTTTTTCTGCTCCTTCTTGCGTTGCTAAGCCTTTAATATAAGGATGTTTTGCTATTTCAGAAGGAGTCAGCTCTCCTGTTTTATAACCGGGTGAAATAAATCTTACGGACGTGTCTGATAATTCTAATTTCTTAACAAGCTCTGACTTGGTCATGGAAATTCTCTTGTTAATAATTGGAGGGTCGTCCTGAATATAAGCTCCTCCTCTGGGAGAATATAAATTTCCAGTAAACATCCATAACAGAAGATAACTTTTGGAGGATGGTGGTAGGGGTACAGGAGATAGGAAACGTAACAAGTCTAACCATGACATCTTATTTTTCAAGATGTCTCTTACCTCCAAAAATTCACTCTGGCCTTTTTGATAAGCTTCATAACACAAGGAAATTGTTTCCGCTGCTGTTGGTTTAGCCAGTTCTGTTTGGTGAATTAAATTTGCAACTTTCTTATAACGCCCAGGTCCTATAGGTGGAGAAATAAAACTAAGCTCGTAATTTAAATGTGGAACTATAAGTACTGTTCTTCGGTTTAACCATTCCTGGATTATTTTTGTCAAGCTTGTTTTTTTCTTACGCGGGACCACTTCAGAAAAGTCATTATCTTTTCGCAAAGCCCCTAAATCATATGGATTATCTGGTATCTCTGTCATTGTAAAAGTACGTGTATTCGCATCAATTCTGAACCTTTTTATATTAATATCTGATTTCTTGGCCAATAGTCAAGGAGAAGTCTCCGGATGTTGGGGGAATGTGTATGATGGGGGCTCGCCCCCAGCTTTGTGTGCATTATCTTCATGTCGAATTAAAACCAGGTTTTAGCGGGATGCGCCGAGTCGGCCAAAAGACCTCACGATATACGTAGCTATCGGACCTTGACCGCAAATAAAGCTAAATCGGCCACTTTTGTCAATGTGGGAAAGTTTAGTATTGACATTCAGGTTCAAAATAGGTAAAATGGTGTAATTAGATATGCACGATTATTCGTGCTTCAAAAAGGGGTGTTGTTAGCACAAAAAAGGGGGTAAAGACGATGAACCTTTTGAGAAAATCTTCCATAAGAGACTGTTTTCGGCAGGTCATGCTATATCTGGCGCTATGCTGTCTGCTCGTGGTATGCTATAAGGTTTTCAGCATATCACCTTCAGCTACACAGGCCGGGCCGAAGGGGAAGGCACTCGGTCATGGAAAGCCTCACGGCAATCCTCATGCTGGTCCACAGGTTAATCCACATGGTAGTCTGCATGGACAGGGCGCTTTTATTCACCCTAATGGTGGGCTTAGCCCCGTCGGGATTACCGTCGGGGCAGGCGGTCCTAAGGCCAACATCACGAGTTCAGGAGCAAACCAAGGCTTGGGTACTATCGGCACCACAAGCTTTAATACAGGTTCGGTAGCAAATCCAAAAGTGCACGTTATATCAGGTGGTGGCAATAAGATGTTTTTTGGTAAGCCGAACAGCAACGTTGTTGTTAAGATTGCCTCGATGCCGGCTAACAGCTCCGCCATAAATCAACTGAAGAATAAAGGTGTCAATCATCCATCGGGCAAGGGGATAGTTCTTGCTGCCGGTGATATCTTTTCCAGTGCCATCGAAAACCTCGATACGTTGTCAGAGCCGTTGCCTGTACCAGACCCAATTGGCGCCAAAGGCCCCAACCCAGTCCACGGCGGCGGTCACGCTAAAAAAGGTGACGGAAACCCCGGCGGCGGTAGTGGCAATGGGCACTGGGGCCAGGGCAATAGCGGCAATGGCGTAGGTAACACCTGGACAGGTAACCAGGGTCGCGGTGTAGGTGAGGGTATGGCCGGCGGCAGCAAACATGAACCGCCTGTCGACCCGCCGCCTGAGCCACCCGAACCACCCGAGCCGCCGGAACCACCTGTGCCGCCCAAAAGCAATAATGATGATGGGGAAATATTTTTTGAGGCAGCGCCTCTTTATACAGAAGCAGGGCAGCCAGCCGAAGAGGAGGAATTCGAGGAAGGTGGATGCCCTGCGCTGATGAATTGGTTTGCTAATGAACTTGAACTGGATGGAGAGAACCAGGTTTCGATAGATAACGCTTTTACTTATTCAACAGATATACAGCCGTGTGACCTCTCTGCAAGGCTGAAGGACGCAGCAGTAATTCTGGCGGAGCCAAATGGTGTTGCCGCCCTGGCAGAGGTTGTCAATGAGTTTGTCGCTCCGGAGGCGCCAATTTCCGATGAACGGATGGCTCTGATTGCGGCAGCATTGGCCAGTCACACCGATGACGGCACGCACTACGCTGCAGCGGCACGATGGCTTGATGCCCTTGTGGAATACATCGGAATCTTAAATAACGAGATGGGCTGGCCCATTAGTAATTCCTTAGCGTTTGCTCTGGACAAGTACGGCAAATCTATAGAGCAAATCGGTGACGTGAATCTCATCGCGTATATCCAGGCACGCCTGACAGGCCTGATGCCCTCTCACGGCAAGGTCCACGATAGCGAATTTCGCGCTTCTGAAAATCCACAGTCTTTGCATGCGAACGAGGAGACAGGGCCTTTCAGGACGGATGTGTCGGTTGCAGGCGCCACTGCCACTACCATGCCTTTCTACATTTTTCTGGGTTTGGGGGTCTTAGGCGCTGCGGGGGCCGTATTAGTGAGGCTGGTCAATCTGAAGAAGAATAGGTGATTGGTTGCCGACTGGTCTCTGTTGGTCCGGCATGCTTTTGCTATGTCAGCACAAGCGGATATTTTCTCTCAGTTAATGGTTTTCGCGATTGGCTCATAAGCAATTTGAGTACGCGAGCGGATTCTTTCGATGTGCTGCTGTAGTTCTGTCGCCTTTGCCACGTTTCCGACGTTTTTGTGCAGCTGGGCCAACGTCTCCAATACATCCGCCACATTTGGGTGATTTCTGTCAAAAATGTTCTCCAGGGTCTTCAAAGCCCTCGTGCAGAGTTCCTGAGCCTCAGGGTATTTGCTCTGGTGCACATACAGTCTTGCCAGATTATTGAAGGCCATTGCCGTGCAATCATTATCCGGTCCGAGTGAGCTTTCCAGGACTTTCACCGCCTGCGTACAGGCCAGCTCAGCTTCTTTGTATCTTCCCTGCGAAATATGGGCCGCCCCGAGCATACTTAAGATCTTGCCGGTAAGCGGATGTTCGGCGCCGCGTTTGTCCTGCACTATGGCCAGCGCTTTGTTAAGCAGCTTATCGGCCTGCGTGTAGTCCTTCTTTGCCTGGCAAATTCCTGCCATTGTTAACCAAGTCGGGGCCAGAAGATGGTGTTGGGGACCGTAGATTTGTTTCTGCATAGCCAGTGCTCGATTGACCAATTCGTCGGCCTCAAAGAACCTGCCCTGCAGTGCGTACAGTCTGGCGATACCGGCAAGCACGCCCGCCGTGTAAAGGTGGTCCGGCCCATAGCTTTTGTTGATTAACTCCATCGCCTGTTGATAGTAGCTTTCCGCCTCTGAATAATTGCCTTGCGCGACCAGCAATTTGGCAATATCAACCTGGAATGGAGCTATGATAGGATCGTCCTTCATGTAATTATTTTTCATGATAGTCAAGGCCCGGTCCAGAACAGGCAGGGCACTTCGATACTTGCTCTGGGCCTGATAAGTCGAACCCAGGACGCGCAATGTGTACGCGACGTACGGATGGTCTTTATTGTAGACTTTCTCCTGCAGTTTCAGACCCTGGTTACACATCTTTTCCGCGTCGGAAAGCTTGCCTTGATTCTTGTACAGGTAGGCCAGGTCGATGAGACACAAACACAATTCAGAGTCAGAAGCGCCGGCTTTTTTTGCGAAGTCAAGCGCTCGTTCTGCAAGTGGCTGTGCCTTTGTGTAATCCCCACAGGCCATATATACCCTCGCCATAGCTCTTAGTGCCTGGCACGAGTAATCACCTCTGACAGGGTTGGTTGTGCCGGCGGTAATGTTGGCGGTAAGTAGAACCGAACCGCAGATTAAGGCGGCGAGAAGAATTTTGATGTGGCCTTTGCTGTCAGGTACCGTTCTTGTTCCAAGCATTATAGAATTTCCTTACAAATAGTTGCTAAACATCACCGTTTAAGCCCGCCGCTTCGGACCGACAGCAAGGCAGACTCACTTTCGCGACTCCTGTGAAAACCCTCCCTGCTACAGTCCACCCCGGTTTTACATACCCTCAGTTGCTCCTGGCACTTGCCGGCTACAACAGGCATCCTCAGGTGGGATGAAGAGCCATACTAAGTCCGTGCTAACAAGTCACATAATTTATGGTCGTAAAATTCCAGCCCCCACTTTAGCTGGAGTTTGAGCGGTTATCGGCTCTATCGCTATTCGTGCTTTATCCTGAATATATGCCTTTAATCTCAAATTGAAATGGCCAGCGGATTCAGAAAGAAATACGCCGACAGCATTATCGGCCTAAATGTTAGCTGCTCGAGGATGCCGCAAGTAGAAATCATATTCGGCTTGCGGTTTAGAGGCCAAGGTTAGAAATAGAAAAACAAGTCGGGAATTTTTGCGGCAGATAAGATGATTCGCGGTAAACGGTCGGGCGATTAGTTTCTGATGAAGTGCGTTAATGTTAGAAAGACTTGCCGGGTCAAAGTTTGATGCCCAGTTTCTTCCACGTAGCCAGGATATCTTTCTTGGAATAGAAACCAACATGGCGGAACAGTTCGGTGCCGTTTCTGTCGAAAAAAATCTGAGTCGGAATCTTTGTGACCCCATATTTCTGACCTGCTGCTCTGTTTTCCCACACGTCAATATATCTGACCTGAAACTTACCTGTGTACCTGGCCCTCAACTCGTCCAATATAGGCATCATCCGCCTACACGGCGGACACCCCTGCGAACCAAGCTCCAGCAGCATCGGGAGACCGGAGTGGACACCGTCCTCGACACCGGGCAGACTTTGACTCCACCTGCTGCCGGACCGTTCAAATTTAACTGTGTCAGGGTGTATTTTAATGACTTTTACATCTTCTATCATGTCTTCTTCATGCACTATTTCGCCGTCAACTATGGCCAATGCACTGTCCTGAGAATAGACTATGGCTGTTAGTGGTAATTCTTTGTTTGACAACTCGGGCGCCGCTGCAGCCGGGCGAATGCTTTTTGCCGCCGGCCAAAAATAGTAGGCGGCGCAGCTCACAAGGGTAACAGCCAGGCCCAATAGAAGAACCTGTGGTGACCTGCTACTGTTTTTCTTTCCTGGTGCTTGCTGCATTATGCCTGGTTCGTTCGGTATTCACCCTCCTGGCGCCCATTGACTGTTTTGTTCATAATCAATCATTTGTGCACGTGTCCTCCAACGTGGTATTTCCGTAAGGCTGTCCGTTGTCGGTTTTCGGCATTTTTTG
>CAZENQ010000129.1:0-8093 GCA_964513655.1 uncultured Pirellulales bacterium
ATGACGGTGACCCGAACGACGTCCAGCTTGAGCAGTGGAACGAGTGGAATATTGACATGGCCATCTTCGACGCATGCGGCGTGAGCTTGACCGATATCGACAAGATCCATATCGGCTTTGGTGGACCGCCAATCGGACAGTCAAAGGACGGCGGCTCAGGAACCGTGTACTTCGACGATATCGGGATCTACGCGAGCAGGTGCGTTCCTGGGCTCACTTACTCTCTTGGTGATATATCCGCCGATTGCAATATCGGCCTTGAAGACGTTGAGGTGATGGGAGCAGACTGGCTCGATAGCGATACCGAAGTTCCACCGGCGGAGCCCTGTGACGCCAATCTTATCGTCCATTACCCGTATGACACCGACGGCGACTTTAACGACGCGTCAGGCCCTCCCTATTATCACGGTCAGCCCGGCAGCGGCGCCTCGGTATCCGGCAATTCTCTGCAGCTTGATGGAAGCGTAACCAGCTATGTGGAGATACCGTTCGGTGCGGCCAATCCATTTGACGGCTCGACGGATTTCTCAATCGCAATGTGGTTCAAGACGACCGACGACGGCATCCTCATCAGCTCATCAAAGCAGGATCCGTGTGACGTCACCACCGCTCCTGAATTCTACGACCGTGCCATGTCGGTCTATCCGGTCGTAGCTGATGGTTGGGTTCCTGGTAAGCTAACAGACCATGTTGTGGTCTATGAGAATCAGCTCAGTAGCTGGACATGGTCAGATAACCTTGCTCTTTTTGACGATCAGTGGCATCACGCAGCGATTACTTATGACGCCGATGGTGGATGGGATGAAGAACAGAGCGCTATCACGGGACTTTGCAGGGTCTATGTGGACGGCTACGCACCGACGATTGAGGAGGCGTTAGGGGCAGGCAACTTCGACCCGAACATTCCCAATGCCCACCTTGATACGGTGCTGATCGGCTATACTTACAACCCTGGCATCAAAGATTCGGGTGTTACGTATTTCGCCGGTCGTATCGATGATGTTCGGATCTATGACTTTCCTCTTGAGCACAGCCATATTCTGTCGCTTTCCGGTTCAACCGAGAAGGTATACATAGCGAATTCCTCGCTGGCCAATCTGGCGCCCAAGGACCCGAATCTTTCTCCGGATCCGAATCTTAAGTATGATGCCTACGACCCCAACAACCCTGATATTGTCAACTTCCTTGACTATGACGTTCTGGCAGATAACTGGCTTGCGGGGCCGCTACTATGGCCGCCTCTGTAAGCGGCGTTTATATAAGGCTAAATAATATTTAGCCAATGAGTTGCACCAGTTCGGGGCCTATGCTGAATTACTTTGGTATAGGCCCCGCTTGTATATTAGTATGGCCTGCGACCCATAGCGGAACCGGTTTTTCAGGTGAAAGATTCCCCTCTGGAGCCAGCGGGGACGCTGGAGCTGACTTGTCCGACATTGGAGGTAACTGATGGGAAACTCGGAACTGGGATTCAGTAATTTGTGCAGTGGTGCCAGACTCTCGAAACAAATGGAGAGATTTACCCGCAAGGTTTTATTTCAAGATCATCCTTTCCCGTACTGCTTGAATCCGGCGATGCATCTGTTCTAATGTAACATCTCCAGGGACAAGGGATATCTTCTCACTTTCACTGGTCTTAAACGTAAATCGATTGCCTTTGAGCACCTCGGCTTTGCTGCCATTGCGGTAAAGCGTAACTTCCTTGCCTGGCCAGGGATTGAGTACGGTGCAGTCGCGACCTTTCTCACTCTCGACAATCGCATACTGAACTTGTCCATCCATGTATCCGCTTGAAACCAGAAATGCCCCGACCGCACGCAACCGACCAAAACGGGCTTCTTTATCTTTCGGCCAGACAGGAAAGAAACGCAAAACCTTTTCATGGCTTTGCAACAGCATCTCATTGATGCCGGCAGTTACGCCGCTGCAGGATTCAATGCCACCGCCACCCTGAAAAATCCAAAGGTTGTCAAAACCTGTTGTCTTAATCCTCTTACGCATCATCGAAAGGATGTACTCCGGGTCATATCCCACACGTGCCGTGGCGGCAAATACGTGCGGGACGCTGCTGCCGCTTGTTGTCCAACGGCTCTCGGGCCAAGCCCTGATTTCATCATGTGCCTGCTGCAGAATCTTGGGATCCGAATCCAATCCTATCACGCCCGAAGGCCACACGAAATCCACAACTATACCGAATACACCCTTGTTGCTCGGCTCACTTAGATGCGTCAGAATATGACGCCACTTCTCATGCCGGTCTGTATCTACACCCATCTCTGTGGTGACGTCAATCATGCCTTTAAAGAACATTCGAATCAGCCCCAAAGAGCGACGTGGGTTCTTCTGGCCAAAACCCTTTCGCCAGTCCTCTCCCTGCCATGGGCCAACTTCACCCTCAGCGTCGTCGTAATCCACGTAGCGACCGTTCTCGAACTTCAGATAATCCTCCCAAAAATTCGCCACCTCAATGAGAAATGGATAGACCTTTCGGGCATACTCCAGGTCATACGTATGATAGAAACGCATAAGCATGTTGACAGTACAGAAGACTGCATTGCTCTTCTGGCCATAGAAGCCTCCGGTTGACCATTCTGTTGACACATCCAAACCCATGGGGCCGATTCCCACATTGTAATAAACTCCCTTGGCATTAAGCAGTTTCCGGGCAAATTCTTTGCCCTTGGGGATGTACTGGAGGACCGGTGTGTCATACGGCTCCGCCAATTCAACGTGGTTGGAAGAATAGACGCCTAACCAAGGGGCCTGGTGGTTGTAGTTTAAGTGATAGTCGCCGGCCCAGCCAGGTTCATCAGTGGTTAACCAGTTTCCCCACAGTCCTGGTGGGAAGTTCTTATTCCGACTGCAACATGCAAGGATATATTGCGAACCATACCAGTATTTCTCAATCAGAGGGTCGCCGATTTCGATAAACGACTTCGCCCAAAAATCCTGCCACCAGGCTTTATGCTTCCTGCGGAGCGATCCGATATCCTTTAAGGTAATATTCTCGATGCGTTTGCGGGCTTTTTCCAGATATTCATCAGTATCGTGGTTGGTCAAAATTGATGCGACAACTATCACAGGTTCACCCGGCGGTTGCAAGTTAAATCGGTCGGAGGCCCACCCCATCGTCCCCGAAGGCAATTTCTTATCTCCATGACGCAGCTGCCGCATAACTACAGCCGCTTCTGTTGGCCAGTCCAAATCCTCGCCTATAAATTTGCGTGTTGCCCAATAGCCGTCCTTGATTGGTCCGCAGGCTATTTCAGAATTGTTGCCGCTCTTAGGCGTCAGCAAAACGTCCACATTCAACTCCATAAAACGTTCTTCGCCTAACCAACCGCCGTCACCCACTAATTCGATTACCAACAAATTTTCCGTTGCGGCTACCCAGCTACGCATCTTTATGGTAACCCCTCCTTTCTTGAAGACTGATTGTGTCTCGCCTTCATATAGGATTTGTTCCACGCGATACGAAGCACCTTCAAACTGCGGCAGTTTAATATCTATCCAGCCGACAACGCAGGGCATACTGAACGGCCAATGTGGTTTTGCCTTCCAGAAGTCATTCTTGGATATCCAAAAGCGTTGAGCTTCAGGTGAACCGCTGATCACAACACCTACATCCCCATTCCCTATGATTGGCCCATCAACTGTCAATGTCGTTGGGACTCTTTTAGGTGGTGATGTAAAAACCCCCTTGTATTGTGGCAAAATCCGCGCTGCTTCGTCTCTTACAATTTGTTCTACTGTTTCTGCACAGCATGTCCCCGCTGGCAAACAGCCCAGAACAATTACGGTAACAATCATCGGCCATCTCTTTGCCCTCATCATATGCTCCTTTCAAGAAAATGCCATGTATCCTATTCGAACCTGTTACTCTACACTTCTGAGCTCAAACTTCAAAGTTATATTACTTCTGTCAGTGACCCGTTATAGTTCATTGAAGTCTCCCGCCTTCAAAACATCTCTCGACATTTATCCTGGATATACCCAGGTGCTCACACCAGGGGCAACCATGCTCATCGTTTGCATTGGTAGGCCAACCACCCGGGATATCATGATTCTTCCATCTCAAAGTGTAGTATAAATAGATGTCGGGATATTCAATACGGGACTGGACCTCTGCAAATGCCGATGCATTTTGAAGCCCGGAGGTTGGCAGGGCCGGCTCATTTCCAAAATGATGCCAGTTAAATCCATCATTACTCCAGGCATAACCTATGCTTTCCGGACGGTCGCCTTCATCACTGGTCCCGCCGTAGAACATATGGAACGCCCCATTATAATAAAAAATATCGGCCTCTGAAAAACCCAGTGCATCCCAACTGGAAGAGGGCTTAAGAATTGGCTCGGGATTATCATTGCTGGGATACATTGTCCATGGCCCGTAAATCGAAGAAGCTGTTGCCATATACATATAACCATAATCGTAGGCAAGCTCGTTATATTGGCTCATGTACATATAATATGTTCCGTCAACTTTAACAACACCGCCGAGATAGTATCCACCCCCTTTGTTAACAGTAGGTTCGAAATAGGCGACAGGATTACCGGCATACTTCGTCCATGGGCCTAAAGGATTGTCGGCTGTAGCAATACCAACGCTACAGAGTTCCGCCTCTTCAACATCACTTTCTTCATCAAGCGTAACGCCATTATAAAGCATGTAGTATACTCCATCTTCTTTAAAGACGTCCGCGCAAGCGACGTAATAATCTTCCCAGCTATCTTGTTCTGTTTCCAAAAGAACTGGATTTCCGGAATACCTTTCCCATGGGCCCGTAGGACTATCACTTGTCGCAACACCGATTCGATAAACCCAATTCAAGCTGGCCGGCTCACCGTGGTAATACCAGTAATACCTCCCTTCGTCATAGAAGATATCGCTGCATTCCATAACTCCACCATCCCATTCATTACGCCCTCCCGTGGGATAGAGGGCTGGATTAGTTTCATAAGTAACCTTAAACTTTCCTTCCTGTAACAAAGGGCCGCCCTTTTGTGATCTTTGCCGGCTTTTTGAAGCTGTTTTTGAATTACAAGAAACAGATGTTAAGGACACAACTAAAACCAACAAAATAATACTTATTGTATGCACGGAAATTCTTACACCTTTACGATTCATTTTGCTCTTTCCTTCATTTCATTGCCATCATCTATCTCTATAATTTGAATTCCCAAATCTTCTATCCAGGGAAACCACTCTTCGTTGTATCCTTGGGGAGTAGATTTATACCTTAGTGTATGATAAAGGTAAATTCTGGGATATTCGATTATCGAATGAACCTCTGCAAACGAAAAAGCGTTATCAACGTTTCTGATAGGACAAACGGGATTTTCGTGATACTTGGTCCAGTGCACTCCGTCAGCGCTCCAGGCATAGCCGATGCTTTCTTCGCGTTCTTCGTTTTTCTTTGTTCCGCCGTAGAATGCATGGAACGTCCCATTGTAATAGTGAACTTCAAATTCCGAGAATCCACCTGCGTCCCATTCCCCCTCGTTGCCGGCTAATATGACCGGCTTTTTTCTTCTTCTCCAGGGACCTTCAGGCGACTTTGCGGTGGCTAAATAACAATGTCCATAATCCGGAACAATCTGGTCAAAATAAGTTGCGAACATATACCATATATCCCTGACCTTCATAATTGCACCCAAATAATGACCTTTTCCCGGGGGGTATTTCATAACAGGATTTGTATCACTTTTAGTCCAGGGCCCTAAAGGATGGTCTGCGTAGGCAATTCCTAATCCAACCGCCTCACCTTTTTTCGTATCTTTTGAGCCGTTGTAAAACATAATGTATCTGCCCTTCTGCTTAACAACAAAAGCGCAAGCCACATAATAGCTTTCCCAGGTGCCCGACTCCGATTTTAATATTGGATTCTTATTATATTTTTCCCAGGGGCCTAAAGCGTTTCTCGAAGTGGCAGCGCCAATCTGGTATCCTTTTGAGCCCGAGCCGTGATAATACCAGTAATACGTCCCGTTATCATAAAAGGCATCTGAACTTTCTATACACCTGCTGTCCCAGAACCTATCACCGCTCTTTGAAGAAGGGTCCGGCACGGTTATCGCGGGGTTGGGACCGGGGACATGCTTGAAATTGCCGACTTTAAGCAGTGGTTCATTTTTAGTCGGTTCCGGGATAGTTCTACAATTTAAGCATAAACATCCAAAAAGAACCAAAAATAAAATAGTAATTTTCCCCATTCGTTTCACCTCGCTACAAAAAGGTAAATAAGCTTTGGCTGCCGGAGTCAAACATCATTTTTCCTACTCGGGACACCAAACATTTATCTACTCGGTTACAATGCTGAGCCGAATCTTTGGGTAGAATATCAAATCCGCCTTGAAAATCAACCTTTGTTATTGACGCGGTATGATGCCATGGTGACTGTAATTAGTGAGCGTAATCCATACAACCAGAATACAACCAAAACACCAAATAACGTGTAAAATCGCAAAAATTGCAAATCTATAACATTTGTAATATCAAAGACTTAAAAAAATCTCAAAAAACGATGAACGTTTTGAACATACGTTTACCGCAGTAAAGACAACAGTATTATATCCGTTCATCGTTCTAGGAAGATATGGGTCAATTGTCTGTTGCTTGTTTAAGAAAAACCGTGACATAATTTGCGTCAAAAATGCGTCAGTCGCCAGTGGTAAACCACTTTTAAAAAGCATATGTTTTTGATTTGTTCACTTGTTAACCACTTGCAAACCTCTTTTTGACGCAAAAAACAGGCTTTAAGTACTTGTCATTACTATGTTTAGAAGCGACATCCAGGACTTCGAATCCGAAGGTTGCAGGTTCGAGTCCTGCCGGGCGCGTTGGGTTTTGGGTGGAAAATCAATCAAATGTGCAGGTTTTTGGAGGGTAGTTGTGTCAATCAAAAGTGCATGGGGTGGAAAGAGAAAATGCCGTTAGAGGAAATTTTAAATTTTAAGCTCTAAACCCTAAACAAATACAAATAAACCAAGATTAAAGACCAAAACAACACCTGGGTCCCGGATCAAGCCCGGGATCTTCGCTTCGCTACGAGCAGAAATTTCGTAACAAGCGCGCGGGTTGGGATAATAGGTTGGAGAGGAGGCGTAAAATGAATGGCGGTTTTTGGGTAGAAAAAAGGGGGTGAGGTTGGTTATTGGGCCAGAAATGGGGTTTTGTTAGGTAAAGGTAAGGAAACGTTCGACAAAGTGTTTCAAAGTGTGAAAAGTTTGGAAAAACTCAGAAAAAGGGGTGGAATTGCGCTCGAATAAGTGTGTGAAAGTGTGAAAGTTTGCGAAAGTTTTGACGTTAAATTGGGGGGTTTGGAGGGGCAAAGGATTGGCCGGGTGGGGGCAGTTGTGGGATTGTACCGTGGGTGGGGGTACAAAGGAAGGAGGGGAATTAGGGGTCTGGGGTCAGGGGTCAGGGAAAGACGGTTGGAGATGGCGGCGGCAGATGGGTTGACGAGTAAATGTGTAGACGAGTAAATGCGGTAGAGTTGTCGTTTTAGGCCGGGCGAGATTGGTTTTGTTTTGTCAGCGTCTGCCAGGTTGTTCATTTTGTAATCCTTTGTTAAAGCTGAGCTTATGTTCATTTTTGCCCTTCGAAAATTGGTTTCGTTTTACATTTTTTGGTTAGCCACAAAGCATTTTTTTGCCACAGAGGGCACGGAGAGAATTAACCACGAATAAACACGAACCGGCACGAATGGGCTTTGGCTTCATGGGCCATTTTGCAAATGGCCGGGTCAGGCAAAGTCATCAACTATGCTCGAAGCAAGCTTCTGTGCCAGCCTGTTGACTTTGTCTGTTGGCCGGTAGTCGGCCCTGGTGAAGCCAGGGCGAAGCAGGGTCGCCGACCTGTCCGGCCTATGGTTACTTTTTATCCTCATCTTCGGCAAGGACGGCCAAGATTTTGGACGCTTGTTCAGGGGTTATTACAGGGTCGTGATGATTGTGGTCAGAGTTGTTGTGATTGGCGTCGGAGGTGTTGTGATTTAATCCGAAAATGTCCCGATTTTCCTCGAAAATCCCCCGATTCCCCCCGTTTTTCCCCCGTTTTCCCCCGAAATCCCCCCGATTTTCCCCGAGAGGAC
>CAZENQ010000130.1:0-8052 GCA_964513655.1 uncultured Pirellulales bacterium
AAAACGCATAAAAGCATCCTATACCATAAAACCGACCTTGTCAAGCAAAAAATCAGAAAATCCGTCCCCATTACCATCAAGAACATTTCATATCCAAAACACATATTCTTATCCGCAAGTCCATCCGGCGCCCTGCTATAACTAAGTGCACCCTACTCCGCGATTTGTTACACTTTTTTTCAAAAATTTTGCAAATTTTTCCCCCCTCTGTGTTTTTCGTGCCTAATTTCTCTGCGTAATCTGCGTCTAAAAATCAATTAAATCCGCATGCGCCTCCACCCCGGCCACCAATTTTTCAAAAATTTTTACAAAAAATGATGAACGTTTTGAACATCCTCTCATTTTGACCTTGCGGCTCTAAGTAGTGGGGGCAAAAGCCTTAGTGTTGCAGATGTGAAACAATCAATCTATAGGCGAACCATATAGTTTCTCGCCTGATGGAAATTCGATTGTGATTTGTACAGGATTTCCACTATCGTCGACTCCAAATGATACAGGTGCTTCAACATCCTCTGCGACAAATCTGGTCTTAGAAAGAGGAAGGAGTCGAAACTTTCCCGTTTTGTATTTCATACGACTCTCGATCAACAGACCGTTATTGGTTGATTTTGTAATAATAACTTCAAAGTTACCGACCTTATATGTTTTAACATATCTATCGAGTATATTCGGAGCAAGCTCGACAATGTCAGTACGTTTGAGAGAGTCTTGTATGGGCATCATTTTAGGATGTGGCTTTGCTTCTGACACTTTTGCGGCAAGAACCATATTTAACAATTTCAGACGCTCCGCTTTGTCAACGTTCTTCTGAGCATATGTGTCTACACGATGGACGAATACTAGGTTTTGTGCTGGTAAAACATCAATTGAGTGACCGCCATAGCCACTGGCTGAATACATCTTATACTTTTCAGAATCTCCTAATTCGCCAGCCCACCACATATAACCGTATCCGGTGTAGCTGAAATAGGGTTTATCGAAAACAACATGAGGGCTTGTGCTTTCCTTTGTCCAATTCTTCGGGATAATCTGTTTGTTATTCCATATACCTTCTCGAAGGTAAAGCAAACCAAATCTCGCCATATCTCTGGTGGACATACGAAATGGATAACCTGGATGGATTGACCTGTCTGGCTCATATTGATAGTTTGTAAGTTCAAGTCTAAAATCCTGCATATCTAATGGGTCTGCAATTTGTTTCTTAAACTCCACAAATATCCTTGTATTAGTTTCCTGTTCAAAAATAGTTCCCAACGCGGCAAATCCCCAATTATTGTACCAAAAAAATTCTCCAGGAGGATGGCTTCCACGTTTAGGCCTATACTTACTCATCTCTTCGGACTCGTTGGCAGCATCATGGTAAACACCAGACCTAGACGTAAGAAGATCAAACACTCTTGCATTCTTTTCGGCTTTGGTTAGAGGGGGTTCGTCATCAATATTAAGTGCCGCCAGTGTTACGTTAAGGTTAATATTGCCTTTACCAACATGAATGCCATATAATGCACTAAGATAGCTTTTTCTAATGGAATGACACATGTATCGTCTCTCAATATTTCCCCAGGCCGCCAGAACCGTGCCATCGTAAATTACCATAACTGCGCCAGATCCAATCTCGTTGTAGTACTCCCAGGCCCTTTCTAACTTGCTGGAAGACCATCCTGCCTCTTCTGGTGTGGCATATTGAAGCCACACTTCTTGAGGATAGCGAACAGTTGTGCAAGATGATGAAAAAACAAAACAACTACTGAACAAAAATAATATCAAGTTACATTTCATTGGAATTTCCCATATACCTACTCAGCTACGTCGCTGAACCTCTTTTCCAATAGAATATCAAAGTTGCCTTGAAAATCAACTTTTCTTGTCGGCTCTACCCGATGCCCAAGAGGGCCGCTCAAAACAAATTTTCAATCATCCGTGCATGCGCTCCCACCCCGGCCACCAATTTTCCAAAAAATTTTTACTCTTTTGTTAATAACGAGTTACGAGAATCGGGCATCGAGAATCGAAGGCTTTTTTCGCATCAAACGCGCGCCCTCCTCTACTAATGAGCGGACCCTCTGTCCGTCCGCCATTTGAAAACTAAATATCGAAGATCCGGCCGCCCCACCCGCCCCTATATTAAGATAGAGCAACTTTGGCTTCACCAGAGCCGACTACCGGCCAACAGACAAAGTCAACAGGCTAGCGCAGAAGCTCGCTTCGAGCATAGTTGATGACTTTGCCTGACCCGGCCATTTGCAAAATGGCCCATGAAGCCAAAGCCCATTCGTGTCGGTTCGTGTTTATTCGTGGTTAAAAATCTGCGAAATCTGCGTCTAAGAATCTTCGTGGCTATGACCTAAAAAATGTAAAACGAAACCAATTTTTTAAAATCAAAAACGTAATTAAGCCTTTGTTACACAAGGGTTTATGAAAGCTAACCAAGCCATGAGCTACGCCGACACGAACCCAATCTCGAAGACCCGGCCGACAAGAACCCCGACCCCTGACCAGGAACCAAAAAATGGAAAACGAAACCAATTTTCAAAATGCAAAAATGAACATAAACTTTGGCTTAACAAAGGATTACGAAATGAACAGCCTCCCAGACCCGGCCAACACGTACCCAATCTCGTCCGCGCCCGCCCGCTCAAACCAAATTCGTGCCCACCTGTACCTTAGGTATTCTCTCTAAAAAGGAAAGGCGTTTCTTTGGCTTCACCAAGGCCGACACCAGATGTCGAAGGCTTGAATCCGGGGCACCTTCCCGTCGAGTCGGTCTGACGCGAGCAGTAGATGCGGTCGCCGGCAAGACCTGGAAGAAACGGTAACCGTATTCCGGGAGCTCCACCTTGAATGTCTTCTCATAAGCAAAGGTCTGAAGAGTCCTCAGATCAATAAATTGGCTGGCGTTCACACCGCTCAAGTTTACGTCAACCGTCCGGGAAGTGTCCTGGAAGTTCAGGACGACCAAAATGCGTTCTGATTTGTCGGCAGCGGTGCATAAGAAGGCGTAGTATTTATCATCGGCATTTGTTGGCAGTTTTCTGCGGCTACCCAACTGCTGCAGCGCCGGATGCTGGCGCTTGGTGTTCAGAATCCACGTCTCCTCGGCATCGGGACTGCCCGCCCTTTGGGTATAGACGAGAATTTCCCCTACCGCAGCCACCGTTGCGCGATACAGGTGGCGCTGACGGGCGTCGGTGTAGTTGCGCATGGTCTTATAGGGCACTCCGCCGTGTGCCACGCGCACATCGCGGTACCGGCGCAACACGTCCTCGATGGACCGGGGGTCGCCGGATTTGATGCCCACGTCGATGGCGTCTTTACCGTCGTCGGTCCACTCTGCGATGCCATAGTCAATAATGCAGTTGTAGTTGCCTTCGGTGATCCAACCGACCCGCTGGCTGCCTTCGGGTTGTCGGAACGTATTGCCATAACTCTCGATCACATCTGCTATGTGCCGGTTGTTCTTTTCCCAGGTCAGCCCGATGTAGTAGATGGGTGCGTCAATGGTCAGGCCGTCCAGACCGGTGTCCATCCAGAACCTTACGATTTTTTCGGCTTCCTTCGGCCATTCATCCGAGCCCCAATCGTTCTGCGGCAGGCCTACGAAACTTCCGTCCGGCTTTTTTGCCTGCCACTTGGCCCAGAAGTAACGGCCGGCCAGTTCACTATATTGCCAGCCCCAGGTTTTTTCCGTGTCCTCGGGTTCGCGCGGCCAGTTGAAATACGGGTGTTCCGGCGGGATGGGCGCATCGGGGCTATCAGCCCAGATGAACCATTTGGCCTTCTCGCTTTCGGGGTTCTTACACGCCTCGATCCAGTCGGGTGCTTCGAGGCTGAAGTAGCCTATATTGATAAAGGCGGTTACCGCCAGTCGCTTGCTGTGGGCAATGCGGATGAATTGCCGGAAATCATCCATCGTGCCGATTTCAGGGTCTATTCGATAATGATTTGTCGTATCAAGTCCGGAATAGGCATAAAGGCCCTGGGCGGGAGCGAAAATCTCGATTGCCTGGAATCCTTCGGCCTTGATCCGGTCGAGTTCTTCCGACGCCTTCGCCGGGTCAATCGAGATTTCGTGCGCATAGCTTCTTCCCTTCTTCAGGGTCACGAGCTTGATGCCCGCCGCCGTCTCCCACCATCGGTCCGGAACCAGATGCCTGCCGCCTTCTTCAAAGCTGGGTGGCGCAGCTTCGGCTGTTACCGCCAAAATCAGTATCGTTGATAACAAACAGACTGTTTTTCGTTTCTTCGGGCTTATGGTCATGTAAGATCGCGTCCTTTCTTCTTCGCATAGGAGCGCAAGGTCCTCAGAAGGGCGGCAGTTCACCTTCGGGTCGTGGTGTTCGCCATAGCGTTTCGTCTCTGTCAAAAGTCGTTCGACTTTCGATGGCGATTTGCTTAAAGTATGCCCATTCATTCGACCAGAACCTGCTCGGTTTATTTACCAACTCCAGAGTGATGGTTTTACCGGCGTATTCGGAAAGGTCAACCACTACATTTATCCAAGGCTCCTTGACAACATCCCAGCTGTATAACTCTCTGCCATTTGCTTTGACGATTAGCGTGTAGCCGCCTCTTGGGTCGTGTCCGACCTTTAGCCGCAGAAGGGTCTGCAGACCGGCGGGGATGTCTACCCGCTTTGTCAGCGTGCATTCCGTGTCCTTGTCGGGTGGATAAGTAACAAAGACATTGCGTCTGCCGTTGACTAATTGGAGCAGGCCGAGACTGCTTTTGGGGGTGACCTTCCAGCCCGGGGCATATTTACTGAATTCGGTCAGGGCTGAGGGGCCGGTGCCGCGAATTTGTGCGAGCTCTTCGGTGGTGAAGCGGCTGTTAGTCGTTGGGCCTGGGTTGCGCGAATCCTGCGGTTCGCTCGGTTTGGGCTGCTGGATTGGAATAAGAAAAATCTCTTGACCATTGTCGTCTTTTTCTATCCTGCCGCCTGCGTTTACAATCACCCGGCGAGCAATTTTTTCTGTCAGGTCTAATACGTCGGCGAGTGTGTACTGGAAGAGAAGCGGGTCCTCGACCTGGCTAAAAACTCTCCTTTCGTCTATTGAGGTAAATCGGCTGGGCAGTTTTGAAAAGCCGATTGTCGTAAACAGGACACCCGCTGAGTTGGAAGGATTACAATCGCAATCATGACCGCCTCGTAGAGAACAGATGATGGTCTTGTCGAGGTCGCGCTGGCCGTAGAGAAGCCCGGTCACAATAAAAGCGCCGTTAAGTTTGACGTCCATGTTCAATGTTTCCAGCCCCTTCCACTTCCAGTCCATCCAGTTGTATTCTTGGTTTCGGAAATATTTTTCGTCTATTAATCGGCATGCTCTTTCCCAGTCATCGGGGTATTCTTTATACCAGCTTAGTACATCGCGAACCATTTCTGCGAATGTGCTTTGTTGAGGAATAGCCTTTAGTGCAGCTTCGACAATCACGACCGGGTCATCCTCGAAAAAGGCCTCACAATACATCGCGCCGACAAATTGACCTGCGTAGATGCCATCAGCGTAATGGCGTATGGAGCCCAACTGCTCTCCCAGGGCGATGGTTACACTTGGCAGGCCCGGCGCAATAAGGCCGGTGACATCGGCAGAAATCTGGTAACCGAGGCCGTCGGCATGATTGCGGAACTTAGGATGGCCGCTGTCCGGCGGAGCCAGGCCCGAGACGAATGCGGAACGACTACCACGGGCGAATTCGAAATCATAGCCAGCACGGTCGATGGCTGCCTGTCGGCTGGTGATTGTTAAGCCGTGTTTGTCTATCGAGCGCAGATAACCAATATCGAGATAGAGGTCATCCTGGGTAAAACCGCCGTTGACCATATTCGGTTTCCATCGGGGCACCATGGATTCGGGGACGGCCCTGCCGTAGTATCGAAACTCAATCGGGTATCCCCACGCAACGCCCGCCATTTGCCCGACCCAGCCGGCTTTCATTTTGTCGCGGTACTCTGCAACCGACAGCCTGCGGAACTTCTGCTGCTCACCGAAAGCGAATGAAGTATGTACAGCAATCGTCAAGGACCCAAGTATGAGTTGTAAAAGCAACGTGCGCATAATTCTGGCTGACAGCAGTATTATTCGCTTACGAGGTCAATCTGCGCCCAGAGGCCCGTCTCCCACTGCCATCCGTTTGCCTGATTAACGAGCTCGATTTTAACTGCGTCGCCGGCATAGGCGGAGAGGTCTACGCTGATGTCCATCCAACCATCGGTCGCCGTTTTTTTGCCGACTGTTGACCTCTTTACTTCCTTGCCATCGGCCTTTACGATAAGCTCCCAGTCGCCATTGGGGTCATGTCCTACAACGAGTTTCAACGAGCTTTTTTTGCCTTGGGGAATCATGAGTCTTTTAGACAACACACAGGCAGTGTCTTCGTCCCGCGGATGTGTCACCAGAACGTTATCTTTGCCCTGTATCCTTCCGTGCAATCCGACGTCGGCATCGTCTCCGCACTTTGCTATGGTCCATCCGGGGGCAAATTTCTCTATGGCCTTATCGAGGTCTTTGGTTACGCTCATGTAAATCTTTTTGCGTTCGGCTTCGGTGAAGCGGCTGTTTGCGATTGGCCCGGCCTCCCAGCACTGCTCAAAACCGCTCGGTTCCGGCTCTTTTACCGGAATTACAAAGACCTCCTGTCCGGCCGCATCTTTCTCGATGCGCCCGCCGGAACGCTTAAGGGCCTGGCGGACCAGCTTTTTGGACACCTCGACGAGTTTTGGAAAGGTGTAAGGGGTATGGCTGAACTTGCCTTTTGGGTCGAGGGCGGAGGTAAAACGAGCGGGCAGGTTAGAGAATCCAATGGTGGTAAAGAGGACTCCGGCGGCATTCGAGGGGTTGCAGTCGGAATCCTGGCCGCAGCGAGTAGAGATAATGATGGTTTTGTCAAGGTCGCGGCCTCCGTAGAGCATACCCATGACAATATAAGCACCGTTGATTTTTGCGTCGATGTTGAAATTGTGCTCAGTTTCACACGTGAAGCGACGGTAGTCGGGATTCTCTTGGTACTTGTCTTCGATGAGCTGCCAGGTCTTTTCCCAGTCATCCGGATTTTGTTTATACCATTTAAGAACGTCTCTGATGCATTCGGCATACTGACTTTGTTCGGGTATGCACTTTAGACCTGCAACGACGATTTTTTCCATATTGGTCTCGAAGAAGGCCTCTGCGTACATACCGGCGACGAACTGTCCGCCGTAAAGACCATCACCGTAGTTCATAAGCCGCCCGAATTTTTCGCCGAGTTCGATGGCCAAGTTCGGCATTCCCGGTGAAATCAGTCCGGCATAGTCGGCCTCGATTTGATAATCAATGTCATCGGCGTGCTTGTTGAATTTAGGATGACCCGAATCAGGCGGGGCAATGCCACTGCGCAGATTCTCGCGTCCGTACCTGTTTGCATGCCAGAGGGCATATCCGCTGTTGGCAAAATCGATACCGGCCTGGCGGATAGACACGTCGAAACCGTAAAGCTCCAGCGAACGCATAAACGTCATCTCGACGTAGATGTCATCCTGGCCGAACTGGTTAATCATCTCGGGTTCCCATTTCGGCATTTTGTCTTCGGGGATGATCCGACCCCTGAAACGAAACTCAGTAGGTCCTCCCCAGCCGACGCCAGCCATCTGGCCGACCCAGCCGGCCTTCATCTTATCGACATAGTCCTTAACAGCCAGGCGGCGAAATTGCTTTTCACCGGCCTGGCTGTCAGCGCCAGCGGCAATAACCAAACCCAAACTCACTGCAGCGGTTACCATTGTCGTTGTCAAATTTTTACCCATCTTAACACCTCCATTACCTTTTTGTTCAAATGTTTTGTAAAATATCAGTCTACACGATAAAGTCGGACACCTTCCGGTCGGTGTAATTATTATAGCTGCCAATATAACTGACAGCCAACGTGTTTGCAATTTTTTTTTAAACATTGTTGACAAGGTTGTTTTTTTCTGTTAACGGATAACTCAAATTGAAATAGTTTGTTACGAACCGGAAACTAATAATTACTCAATTATCAAGGAGGTGAAACATGGTTATAGTTGAATCGTATCCCTTGGCT
>CAZENQ010000131.1:0-7890 GCA_964513655.1 uncultured Pirellulales bacterium
GGCCAAAGACCTACCATGCTGACGGAGCCGATGCTATTCGGGGCATTGATATAACTTCCGATGGGTCCATTGTCGCCACCGGCTACGTCGGCGGTACGAGGGCCGGCTATCTGTTTATATGTGACGACGGAAAAGGCTCGATAATGAAGAGCGATGCCGATGGGAACTTACAGTGGGACAAAATCCTGCCCTCTATGATACACGGTATGAGGATTCAAGAAGTGGCCGGGGGATTTGCAATCGGGGGTAATCAATGGACATATTCGGATGACAAAACCTGTCAGGATGCAGCCCTGGTGCTTACCGACAGTGACGGCGAGGAGACTTATCATAACTATTACGGCGGCGATGGCGACGAGCATATTTATGATTTTGCTGTTACGACTGACGGCGGTTATATTTTTGCCGGGCACTCACGGTCACCTTCTTACGGAACGGTCAACTGGGACTACTATCTGTTGAAGGTCGGCCCTGACAAAAAAGAGCAGTGGCACAGGACCTTTGGCCAGCCAAGAGGGTATGATGCCAAATACATTCACGACGAGGCCTATGGGGTTCAGCAGACTCCAGACGGAGGCTTCATTATCGCCGGCGGGTCCGGGGATGAATTTCCCTATTCTGCTTCCGGCCATCCTGCCGGACCGTCTGATGAATGGAAGGTTTATCTGGTAAAAACAGACGCCCGAGGAAATGTACAATGGCAAGGACTTTACCCCGCGACCACTGCAGGGGGCAATAATGCTGCAGAGCATATCAATCTCACCCGTGATGGTGGCTATATCGTCTGCAGTGACTCAGATACTGCACCTGGCCCTCAACCAAATAACTTTGGCCTTATGAAGATAGCACCAGACAAATAGCCCTGTCACCTGTATAAGAAAAGACGATGCGCCGTTTTTGAACATGCGGAGCGGTGGGGATGTGCGATTTTCTTCGTTTTGACGAGGTATGTGAGGAGGAAACTCGGGCAAAATTTGGTAAGCAGTCCGTGCCCGATAAGCTAATTTTGAACTTTGAGTTAGAGGAATCTCTGCGCTACGAGGATCTTCGTGTCGCTGCCTAGGTCGATTTGGGTTTTTTGTTGATTTCGAACTTTGTGGGTTCTTCGGAGTGTAGGCGGAGCCATATTACGAGCACTGGCCTGCCATCGGTATCGCGTGTTATACCCTGGCGGAAGTTCTTTCCCGGAGGGATGAGTTTGCCGTCAATTTTGATTGAGGCTTTAGCGGTATCGCTATTATAGTTTCTTATGACGAAACATGGGTTGTAGAGCGGGCGCTCTTTGGTGGCATAGACCCGAAAGGACAAAGCCGGGGCCGTGGCGGTAAGATAGTAAGCACGCTCGTGGGGGCGATAGCCTTCAGCGTGGCAGCCGGTAGTGTCAAGAAGCTGCGGCGGAGTGTTCCAAGACTGAGCAAGGGGCAGCAGGGTTTTAGGTTGCTTTCTGGTCAAGCCGTACATCATGTAGTTTGTTGAGGGCGTTCCCCATACCAATGAAGAGTGTGCCGCGCGGTCCGCGGCACGGGCGCTACGGCCGTCACTGGTAATCTGGCTGACCGGATAGTGGTTCCACCAATGGAAATGTGACAACCGGGGCCGGCCGGAAAACGTCTCCACACTCGAACCGGTTGGATAAACATTGAACGGGCGGTACTTTGACTTAGTGTTTATCATGGAGATGATGGGGTCTTCGAGGTCACACTCGGGAACACTATCCTCCCAAGAATAGGTCTTCAACTCGCCTTCTAAGTTGACCAGAGTGTAGGCGGTCAACTCGATGTTGTCTTCGGGCATTGTTCCGGGTTCGCTGTAGAACATGGTTTCGACCCAGCTGTCGGCCCAAATCCAGCCGCGTTCGAGGTGGCGGATGCCTACCGCATCTGGATAAATGGTCCAATACTCGTCGGCCCAGTCTCCCCAACCGGTCGTTGGGTCTACATCCGGAAAGATATATCGTGAGTCGACCATGCCGTAACGCCAGTGGACGACGACGCGGGCGTCGGTGTTTTCGATAATACGTACGTGCGCGTGACGGGCCTGCTTGTCGGACATATGTTCGCAGCATCCTTCGGCCTTATCGGCGCCGAGTTCTTTGTAATTCTCGCTGCTCTGGTCGCCGGCCCATTTGCCGTTCTCGGTGACAAGACCAATTCCATGACTCAAGCCCCGCCAAAACACAAATCGAGTGGGGCTGGCATCGAATTTGACCACGACGTCCGGGTGAGGTCCGACGCGCCACATGTTGTCCCATGTGTCGTAATAGGTCAGTCGCGTGTAGTCGGCGCCGAATCTGTCGGCTTTGGTATTTCGGGGGTTGGCGGGGAAACGGCGCTGCATAAGGTCGGGCCTGTCCACGTCGTTTTGAGGCGGTTTCAACTGTCTGTAGGAGCGGGCTAGGTCATCGGCGCTAAGCGCCTGCTCATATACCTTTAGCTCATCGACGAGGCCATCGAAACCTATAAGGGAAGGCCACTTGCCTTTCCGAATCCTCCCGTCAACAGCGGGCATCTTCTGGCTGTTCAGGCCGATGATTACATCGCGCTGGGCGAGAGTAAGGTCGGCTTTAGGTATTTTTTGCGAAGCGGTTTGTTTGCCGTCTACGAAAAGCGTGATAAGGCCGGCATTGCCGTCAAAGGTCGCGGCCACATGGTACCAGCGAAAGAGAAGGAGCGGTTCTGGATTGACCACGGAGTGCCACGTTTTGTCGGTCTTCGCGTGAAAGCCGAGATGGCCCGTTTCATCGAAGCCGAAGTAATAACCGCCATCTTTCCAGACGGCCTGACTGATTATGGGCGCCCATTCAAAGGGGTAGGCTCCCAGCGCCACCCATGCATCAATCGTCAGCTGTGATTCAGGCGCAGGTGCTTTGCTCACCGGCGCAACAACGGCCGAATGATAGCCGTCGAACGCCAATGCCGTGCCCGAGACACCTTTCTTGAAGAGACTTTTGTGGCCGGCAATTGTGCAATCGTAACCGCTGATACTTTCGGTGGTGATGCCTCGGCGTTCATACGGGCGTGTCTGCAGGCCTTCGTCAAATTTCCACCAGGCTGCCGGAGAACCTATCTGAACTTTTCGGACGGCAGAACCGCGAACAGGCTCAGCAGGAAGTTTCGAAAGGGCAGCTTGTGTGAGAGAAGTTACCTTGATTCCGTCGGAGTGGATGTTTAGCTCTTGAATGGTTCTATTTTTCGGGTCGTTGAAGTCGTCGAGCTTGGGCGCAGCCTGGTGGATGGTTCGGGTAACTTTGCCGTCCGGGCTGATAACAAAGTACTCGTTCACGACGCCGTGCCAAGAAACGTTGGAAAAATCGGGCATATATCGCCAATGTACGACGACCTTCTTTGCGGTCGACTCGATGATGCGCACGTAACAATAGCGGTTGTGTCTGTCCGGCATGGGTGGTTTGCCATCGCCTGTGCGCTTAATGATTTCCGGGACGTACCAGCTGCCTTTCTCGGTCTTCCAATAGGGCAGATAGCTGGAGGAGCGATGGAATATAAATTGTCCTTGAGGTAATTGGACAACGATGTCCGCATACTTTCCGGTCCTGGAATACTTTTCCCAATCCCGGCCGGAATCAATCTTCGTATAATAGGTATAGAAATCGCGACTGGCAGATATGGAGGGGACAACGAATATTATCACTGTGCAAGCTAATAAATAGGCTCTCATTTGTTTCCCCACTCCTTCCTGTGGTGCTTGTAAGCATCCCGGCCTTTATCATACATATGAGACGGATACCACTCGCTGTCGAACCCAGGCACCGCATAAGGCCCCCAGTGAATAAAGATGCCGAACTTGGCGTCCTCATACCACGCAGGGGCCTCGTAGTTCTTCAAAGACTCCCACGTCGCTTCGTAACATGGATTTCCATTTGCAAAGCTGCAGTAGCCAACCAGAAGCGCTGCCGCCATAACGACTTGAACTTGTTCTGTCCTTGCCAACATTTTTCACACCTTAATACTATAGGTTCTTATTTCGGATGACATGATGGGGCTGGTCATGCGGTCGGTTATATTCCACCAAAGAGCAGCATCAAGTTTACGGCGGATCTTCCCAATAGGCTTTCTCCGACATTCATAGAACATCTGATGTCAAAAGGTTGCCGGGCCTAATCAACGTTTGTAGCTGGATTTAAGTATTTCGCCAACATCTTCCAGCGAGGCGACTTTTGGATTAGACTTATAGTCCGGCAGGACCAGACACTGCTCAGCCAACTGCGGCAGTTCATCTTCCGGCACCTTAAGACCATCAAGCGTGAGCCACATCCCGATTTCCTTGAGGAACTTACCCATTTCTTCGCATGATTTTTCAGCTGCCGTTTCGTCGGTTTCCGATCCAAGGGCACTATTGAAAATGCGGGCCAGGGCGGCAAATTGCTTGATGGCCGAGGCGTATGTGTAACGCATAAACTCTGGATATGTTACCGCCAAAGCCTCGCCGTGCATCACATGCGGGTACATGCCCCCTATGGCCATGCACATGCCGTGTGGCAAAGTCACGCCCGCATTGGCAATACACAGACCCGCCAGCGTATCGGCCCAGGCCATCGCTGTCCTGACTTCCACGTTTGCTCCGTCCTTTACCACCGCAGGCAGGTATTTTACCACCAGTTGAATCGCTTCTTTGGCCATCATGTCGGTGTATGGTGAAGCATTGGGATGAATATAGGTTTCAAACGCATGACAGAACACATCGAAGCCTGTTGAGGCCGTAACATGTTCCGGCACCGTCAGCATAAGCTCCGGGTCTACAATGCTTACGCGCGGGTAGACAATCGGGTTGTAGATTGCGGACTTGTCACGATTTTCGGTGTTGGTGACCACCGCTACCTGAGTAACCTGCGAACCGGTCCCTGAAGTTGTGGTAACAGCGATGACAGGCAGTGTCTTTTCCGTGGGCTGAGTTTCACTGAACCATAGGAAATCCCAGCATGTTCCCTTATGGCTGGCTTCAACGGCAATAGCCTTGGCCGAGTCCATACTGGAACCGCCGCCCAGTCCAAGTACTACATCGGCCTTATGGGCCTTGGCTGCCTTGGCCCCGGCGGTGATACTTTCCGTTGTGGGGTTGGGAACAACGCCATCAAAATGGGCCACTTCAACGCCGGCATCGGCCAGGATTGCCTTGACCTTATCAAAGACCGGCTCAAGAGCGGCAAAGGCCGGCACCGTCACCAGAAGGCACCGCTTGCCGAACTTGGCTACCACTTCGCCAACTTCACTTAAACGACCACATCCAAATCTTATTTCCGTTGGTTGATAGTAATTGAAATTCTTCATTTTACATCCTTCTTTAATACTTACTAATTTCAGACAGTCTATTCAAAATCTCGTATAAATTCAATATTTCTATTTCCCTTATGTTAATCTTCGGGCAGTTCAGGTGTCGCGCCGCTTTGGGAGCAGACAAAGCTTGCTACGCGACTGGCCTTGGCATTTATTTTGTCCAGGTCATCGCCTCGTAACCATCCGATAGCGATAGCGGCGCTGAAAGCATCACCCGCACCGACCGTGTCGGCGATTTTGTCAATTGGAGCGGCTTCGCATTCGGAGTCCCTGCTGGCGGTATATAACCGACTTCCCTCAGGCCCTTTGGTTAACGCAATCAAAGAAAGGTCATACCGCTGAATCAGCTCCGAGAGAACGTCGGTCTCCGAACCTTCGATGCCCAACAAGCCCGCCACTATCGCAAGCTCCTCGTCGTTCAGCTTCAGGACGTTCGACAGCTTGAGCATAGTGCGAACAACATCCTCATTATAGTATGATTGACGTATGTTTATGTCAAACAAGCGAATACAATCCGGCCGCGTTGCAGCGAGAAAGCTTCGCACTGTCTTCCGTGAAACCTCTGACCGCTGGCATAGTGAGCCGAAACAAACCGCGTCGGTTTCAGCAGCCAAACTCAACAACGCAGAACTTGACGGAATGAAGTCCCACGCAACATTCTCGTGGATGATGTAATCGGGTTTGCCATTTTCATCCAGTCTGATAGTAACCGTACCCGTCGGATGACCTCCATCTACCGCCACATACTTCCCGTCCAGTTTCATTTCGTCAAGGCAGCCCAATATCTCCTTGCCCAGATCGTCGTCGCCAATACAACTAACCACGACACCCCGGCCGCCCAATGCCTGGGCATGATATGCGAAATTAGCTGGCGCTCCCCCAAGCTGCTTGCCCTCTGGCAGCATGTCCCAGAGAATCTCACCCAGGCCGACCATGATGAATTTTCGCTTGCTCAGATTATTACGACCTCGTCCTCATCTTTAAGTTCTTTGCGGAGCCTTACTAACTCGGCCTTCAGTTTCTCAGCAATATCCGCATATTCCGGTTTGCCGTACACGTTATACATCTCCCTCGGGTCTTTCTCCAAATCGAACAGCTCCCACTCCGGCCGGGTTGGTCTTGGTCTGGCTCCTGTTGCATCGAGCGGCAGGCCGTAGTAGTAAATCAGCTTATACCGTTTGGTCCGCACCCCGAAATGCGCAGCTATATTGAAATGGGCGCGATGCATCCAATACCGATAGTACATGCTCCTGCGCCAGTCATTCGGTGTCCCGCCCTGTAGCAGCGGCCGCAGACTCTGCCCCTGCATATCGCCCGGTACCGGCAGTCCGGCATAGTCAAGAAACGTCTCCGCGAAATCCACGTTAACTACAATGTCATTATTCATGCTCGCTGCCTTTACCTCGCGCGGATACCGGATAAGCAGGGGCATTCGAAGCGATTCCTCATACATGAACCTTTTGTCAAAAAGACCATGCTCTCCGAGGAAAAAGCCTTGGTCCGACGTATAGACAACTATCGTATTCTCTGTCAGTCCTGTTTTGTCGAGATAATCCAGCACTCGCCCAATGTTATCGTCTATGGAGGCGACGCAGCGGAGATAGCTCTTGATATAAATCTGATATTGCTTCTTTTTCCGTTTGCTTCCTGACAAATGCTCGGTTTCGTCCTCATACAGCGTGTGGTTTCTTCCGATTTTTTGCGTGCAGCGTTTAATCGCCATACCGCGGTGTGCATGGCTGTCAAACAGATTCACAGGCTCCGGGATTTCAACATCCCTAAACAGTTCCGCATGCCTTTCATCGTATTCCCACATATCATGCGGCGCTTTATGCTGATACAATAAACAGAACGGTTTGTCCTTCGGCCGGTTTTTCAGGAAATCCAGGGCAACATCCGTAATTACATCCGTGACATAACCTTTGTATTGTTTGCCGCCTCTTTTTCCTTCTTCAACGGCTTCCAGATCTTCCCACCAAATCGTCCCTTCTTTATTCCACCAAGGCATTGTCGACTCATACATAATGGGATTAAAATACAGACCCTGGCCTGGCAGTACATTGTAATAATCGAATCCTGTTGGCTCGGTTTTCAGATGCCACTTGCCGACAACGCCTGTATAGTATCCCGCCCTTTGCAGCAGCTTGGGAAAAGTCTGCTGACTGCCGTCGAACTCGTCGTCCAGTGTCAGAACTCTGTTTTTGTGACTGTATTTTCCCGTTAAAATGACGGCCCGGCTGGGCGTACAGATGGAATTCGTGCAAAAGCAGTTATCAAACCGCATGCCCTCTTTTGCAAGTCGGTCGATATTGGGTGTCTTCGCAACCTCAGCAAGAAATCCGCCGTAGGCGCTTATCGCCGGTGCCGCGTGGTCATCAGACATGATAAAAATAATATTCGGCCTGTCTTTAGAGTCTTTGCCCAGGAGCGGACTGTTCGAAAAACCGTCCATCGCCGCAAAAGCCGTTCCTGCAGCAGCCAATCTCATAAAATCACGTCTGTTCATCTTTCCCATTATGACCTCTCTTTCAGATTTAATCCTTAGAGGTAAGTCGCTTGATAAGTTTTATTTCCTCAGGGTCGAAAACCGTGCCATCTC
>CAZENQ010000132.1:0-7325 GCA_964513655.1 uncultured Pirellulales bacterium
GACTATGGGATATTAGCGGACAACTGGATGGCCCAAGACTTCTGGCCGTAATCAGCAAGATTTGCCGTGATTCGGCTGGCGGGTTCTTAGGCACTTAATGAAGTGACCTTAATTTCAAACGAATGGCGTGTAAACTTATATTTACCAGCGCAGTATGCCGGGCCCGGTGATTTTGGTTTTGACCCTGCCGGTTCTTAAGTTGTACTCGATGGCGTCAGCGAGAGCACCATTAAGGTAGCAGGGTTGGACTTTGTCGCCCTGAGCGGTAATTAGTGACTTACCATCGTAAAATGCCCGGCTGCCCTGGAATTGGATATCTGGTTCCTCGTAAGTAAAGCCGCCTGTGGCGGTAAGGGAGGAAAGGTCGGTTCTGCCGGTAGGAGTTTTGTAAAGGGGAACCTCAATATGACTTGTGGTCATGGTAGCCTGCGGGCCGTATTTGCCTTTAATGACAGGAATGTAATCAATAATAATTCCCTTTCGTCCGGCGTCGGCGATGATTTGATTGCTTTGTAAGAGATAGTTCAGTGTCTCGAAGCCGCGCATAATGACATAACACTGCCGGCGCAGACCGAACTTACTCACGTTCTTGTCGGAACTTTCAATTTTTGAATTGTCCACAGCTATCAGGCCGTCAGGCCCGGTAGCCAAAAACAACTCCTGAGAACTGTCATAGTCAAATCTGCGGCATTTCAGCTTGGTAAAGCCAAGTAGTTCATTTCCTGTCTTTTTGACGATTGCAAGTTGAACTACGCCGCCGTCTGCGGTCACGTGTTCAATAGCTGCTGCCGGGCCGGCAGATTGGCGGGTCTTATCTTCGGCCAAGTTTACCGTAATCTTTGGCGCCGTAAGCGAGTATTCCTGGCGGATGTTCGGGTCCGTTCGCGTCATGGTACACACACAGTCGCCTTCGAAGACAACTTGATTTGCCGCCGGTTGAAACTGCGCTTGTTTTTGAGCGGTTACTTTTACCGGCACGGGGGCTTGTGGGGCCTGGCGGTCAATCAGGTCATTTACATAAAACGTAAGCTCGGATGGGCCGCTGGCGACGGTGTCGCCGGCAGCTGCGCAATAGTCAATTTGCTGAGCAACAAATTTAGTTCGGCCTGTGGCATCGTCCGGACTTTCTGTACTTTGGCTGTCAGTCACAGTGGGTTTGGGCCCGATTTTAACAGAGCTTTCAGGCGCTGCGGGCGAGTCCATCGGCGTAACAAGGATACCTCCGTCGCAGGTAACGGTAACGTCGACGAACTCTTCGGTTGATTCATCGGCGGCCTTTGTAAGTGTTCCGGAGGTGTCCGAGCGGGTCTCGTCAGCTTTGGCGGACTTGCTGCTGGAGGCCTTTGACAATAAAATATTGTTGATGGAAAGCCGGTCAGTGAGAACCGTCTGCTGAGGCGTGTTTACAACAACATTCTTATCAAACAGACACCTATAGTGCACACCGCTCTTGCGATCAGCCACTTTTGCGTTCTGCTCCACAGCTTGTTCTTGAGTGACATCGCCCGCGACAGGCTCGGCTGGCGGTTCTGTCTGTTGCGAGCCAAGCAGGGACGCCTTCGACGAGGTCCTTATGCGCAGGTCCTCCAGGTGAACTATTCTAAGGAATTCGAGGCGATTGAGTTCGTCGTTATAAACGAATTCCATACCTCTGCCGAGCATTTGGGCATCCGGGGAGATGAATTTGACGGGCCCGGCGGTCGAGAACTGTGACCTCTCGCTGATATAAACGACATCGTCAAGATAGACAAAGCTTTCTTTGACGCCGGTTGCCGTTTCAGGCAGGATGTGGATAACAACGTTTCCGGTAAGCGTTGCATCTTTGGGCGTAGCCCTGCCCAGAGCATCCTCGATCTGGACCGTGCCTTTGTCGGCAGTAATGTAGCACTTAAAATTGCGCCGAAAGATATTCATATAGGGTTTTTCAATTTCCCACTGGTCGCCCTGTTCGTGCAGAAGTTTTTCGAACCCGAATTCTCTGTCGAGCTGCTTCTGGGCGTTGAGGTGTGTATATTTTGCCTTTCGGATGGTACCAACGCCGACGTCAGCAATTTTGCCGACTTCCCTGTCAAACTCGGCGGCATTGCTGTCGGCGACTTCCTTAGCAAGCTCTGCACCCCTATCGATATCAATCGGAGGAGTTTCGCTCATCAGATTATAGAGCAGAAATACCGCGAACACAACGGCGAGTGAAACCAAGCCAATAATAAGCTTGCGTGAGTTTGTGCCCATAACAAATCCAAAGAGTTTATCTGCCAAACGTACGCTACTGCCTTCTGGTTCCAGTCTTACGGCACATACCTTTTCATAAGCTCCGGCCACCTGCCGGTCTTTTTCAGTATGTATTCTATCACTTCGCGCACGGCACCGCTGCCGCCGGGGCGTTTAGTTACATAATCAGCGCTTTGTTTTACTTCATCTATGGCATTGGCAACAGCTGCCCCAAACCCAACGTGCCTTATTGCCGGCAGGTCCATCAGGTCATCGCCGATATAGGCGGCCTGTTGAGCTGCGAGGCCGAGCTGCTGGAGAAGTTTTTCGAGCGCCGGCAGTTTGTCAAGACAGTCCTGAAGGCAGTGGTCTATCTGGAGTTGCTCTGCACGATGTCTTGTCGGCTCTGACATTCTGCCACTTAGAAAAGCGACTTTTAGTCCTGCCCTTTGCCACATTCGAATTCCATGACCGTCCAGGACATTGAAAGCCTTGCTTTCGCTGCCATCTCCGTTGATTACTACCGTTCCATTTGTCAGGACACCGTCGACATCCAGGACCAGGATTTGAATGTCCGCAAGGTTTGTTTGGTGTGGCTCTGGCATTTGCTCAAACTCCGAACTGATTCAGCAATACAGTTGGCGATTCAGCCGACGACTTTTATTGTCAGGATGTCCTGTACATCGATCAGGCCAACGGGTCTGTCAGCGGCATCAACGACGGGGAGCTCGTCGATTCTATATTTATGGAAAATAGCTGTTGCCTCTGCGGCGAGGGCGTCGGCCCTTATTTTTTTACAGTCGGCTGTCATAATATCGCCGGCTTTAAGCTCAAATGCTTTCTGTCCCTGCTTTGTGATTAAACGCCGCAGGTCGGCGTCGGTAACTATCCCCGCCAGTTTGCCGTCTTTGTCGACGACCATTACAGCGCCGTGGCGCTTTACATCTTTGGTCTTTTCGAGCAGCTGTTTTACGGTATCGGTGACCTGTACGATGGGTAATTTTTCACCCTGTTTGAATATCATTGATTGCTCAACTGTCATCAATTTTGCGCCGAGCGAGCCTCCCGGATGAAATCTGACATAGTCCTCGACACTGAATTTACGTTCCTTCATGACGGTAAAGGCGAGCGCATCGCCGATGGCGAGCATGCAAGTGGTAGAGACACTGGGGGCGACGCCGAGCGGACAGGCTTCAGAGATTTCGCCCATGCACAGTACCACGTTGCTGTGCTTGCTGAGGGTTGAGTCACTGTCGCCGGTTATCGCTATCAGTTTAATCTCTAATTGTTTGACGAGATTTATCAGGCGAGTTACCTCGTTGGTTTCGCCGCCATAGCTTAGGACAATTACAATGTCGTCTTTTCGCAGCCTGCCCAGGTCGCCGTGAACTGCTTCAGCGGGATGAAGAAAATGACTTGGCGTGCCGGTCGAGGCCAAAGTCGCGCTTATTTTGCGTCCGATGATGCCTGCTTTTCCGATTCCGGTTACTATACAAGCGCCTTTGCAGTTATAAATCATCTCGACGGCTTTGGCGAAGGAATCATCCACAATGGGAGCAACCGCCCTTATCGCCTCGGCTTCGGCCTGGATTACTTTTCGTGCGTAGTCGAGGTCGAATTCCACTTATCGTTAGCTCCTGAATATGCTGCAACAAAACTGGGCCTTATTCGAACACAGGCCGCAAAAACAAACCGCTTAATTGTCGGCACCAGTATTATAAAACCGGAACGGCTCGTCAAGCCCAAAGAAATAATTGACTCGTGAGTATCTATAATATGCGGCCTGCGAAATGTGAGATTATAACTTAACTACGTTTCCGCTCTCGTTGTAACATACAAGATTGTGTTGTTCTCCGGCATAGGTGGGCTGGGAGTGAATAATCACGCGTTTATCGCTGATCTGCTCGATATGGATGACAGCGGCTCTTTTTTCATTCTGGAGGTAGTCGGCGACTTCGGGCGAGACAGACAGTTCAATTCGTCTTACATGGTCCTTGGCGGCCGAAAGGTTTAACAGGCGAATAATCTCAATAGCTGATGATTCGTGGCTCTTAACAAAGCCCGTACCGGCGCAGTGTGGACAGGCCAGGTAGGTGGCCGACTGCAGCGAAGGACGCATTCTCTGGCGCGTCATTTCCACGATACCGAAATTGCTGATTCTTAGTATCTTTGAGCGAGCGCGGTCGGCTCTGACAGTTGAGCGGAAGGCTTTTTCCACGTCTCTGCGGTGTTTTTCACTGCGCATATCAATAAAATCGCAAATTATCAATCCGCCAAGATCCCGCAGCCTGAGTTGGCGAGCGATTTCAGTCGCCGCGGCCATATTGGTTTTGTAAGCAGTCTGCTCGGCGCTTTGCTGCTTTCGGTATCGCCCGCTGTTGACGTCTATCGCCACCAGCGCTTCGGTTTGCTCGATTACGATAGAGCCGCCGCCTTTGAGCTCGACTGTGCGGGACTGCACTTTCGCGATTTCATCCTCGATTTTGTATTTGTGAAACAGCGGCACCTTGCTCTTATAATACGTTACCCTTTGTTTCAAACGCGGTGTTGCTATTAGAAGAAACTCTCTGATTTTTCTGGTGACGGTTTCCGAGTCGCATATTATCTTGCTTATCTTGCTGTTAAAAATATCTCTCAGTGTTCTTGTGACCAAATCCGATTCCTGGTAAAGCTCAGCGGGCGTTTTTTCTGTTTTCATTCGCTTCTCGATGGCGGTCCACAATCGCCTGAGATATCGCAGGTCATTTTGTATGTCCTTTTTTGAGCACCCCTGACCGGCGGTTCGAATGATGAATCCCTGTCCCTTCGGGGGGTTGCAGTCTTCAAGAATTTGACGCAACCTTCTGCGCTCGTCGTCATCTTCGATTTTGTGAGAGACCCCGTGCTTTCGCATCCAGGGCATCATGACGAGGAACTTTCCCGGCAGGGCAAGATAGGTTGTAAGGGTGGGTCCCTTGCTTTTTAAGCCTTCTTTTGTCACCTGGACAACAAGCGTATCAGCTTTATGAAGACAATCCTGAATAGGCCTGCGCTCTTTTAGTGCTTTTCTTCGGCCGACGCTTTCGGTGTAGTCTTTGTCGGTGCCGGAGAAGTACCGAGGATGCAGGTCGCTGACATGAAGAAAGCCGTTCTTTCCGGTCCCACATTCTATAAACGCCGCCTGTATGCCGGACTCAATGTTTACAACCTTTCCTTTGTAAATATTTCCGACATGACTGCCGAGACTGGCCCTTTCTATGTACAACTCTTCAAGCACATCGTCTTCGACCACCGCTATGCGGCACTCTTCGCTCTCCGCTACGTTTATGAGCATCTCTCTTGCCATTGTCCAATCCTTATTGCCATTGTACTTTTGTTCGCCTAATCGGCGCCGCGAACTCGCTGGCGTCGAGTTCCAGCAGGTTTACAATCTCATCAACGCGTATCGAACCGGCCGGGGTAACCGCACACTCAACCATTATATTTCTATCGGCTAATTCAACAGATTTCAGAAAAGGCCTGACATCAACATCACGAATATCGCCTCTTACATCTGTCCGCCGCTGTAGGATAAGAGTTTCACTTGCAAGTAAATCTGCAATATTGGTCTTTAACTTTTCATCAAGACATTCCTCCGGCACAGTCAAGATGTAGGTAGCCGCGCGGGGCTGAAACGATACTTTGGCTCCCGCAGCACTGACCGAAAGCAACTCGCAGCCCTCAGGCAGTTGCGGTGAAAGCCTGCCTGCAACCTGTGACTGATAATCTGTGATTGCCCGGTCACGATTAACCCGAAGACAAAGCAAATCGTCCTCGACTTCAATTCCAACCGGTTTAGGTAGAGGCAGCGACATTTTTGGACGTGGATTAAAACCTTGACTATATTGGAGCTTCATGCCCGCACGGATACAAGCACGCTGGAAGACCCTGAGCATTTCAGCGTGCGAGAGAAACCTTAGATTGCCCCGGACCTTGAATTTAATCAGTAATAGAATAGTCTCATTCGAAGTGGTTATATGCGTATCTCCTGATTTTTTGGCTGACGCCTTCTGCAAAATTCAGAACTTATTGTCGGTTTGCCATTATACGGCTTTGCTTAGCATTATGGCAATCTTAGCCCTGAAAACAAGCTTTTTTTTAGTGCCGGTGCAAAAAGCACCCCATATAGTTAGTTAGCATCTTGTTGTTATAGATAAATGGAAGCCGCGGCCTCAGAAAAAGGCGTGGCGGCCCTAAAGACCGCCACGCCTGAAAACATACATCAAAGCTCAAATATCTCTGGCCTGACCGCTACTGGGGCGTACCGTCAACGATGATATTGTCAATGCGGACCCACTCAGCAGTGTGATTGGAATTAAGGCCGTATCTTATCTTGAAGCTTGAGTTGTCGTCCGCACTGGCGCCACAGGGATTATCAAAGGATGTCCACACGGTCTCTGTCACCGAACCAATCAATATCCAGTCGACGCCGTCATAGTACTCCAACGTCATGGCCTCGCCTTTCGTAACATCCAGACCTTTCTGAATGGCATCATAGTAGACGTGGATATCCGTAAAACCTAAGGTATCCACTGCCTTTTCAAACCAGACATATCCTCTCAACTCGGCTGAGGGGGCGGGGTTACCCTTATTTGCAACATTTACGTAACCCGGTTCACCCGGCTCATACGCCGTCACCGTCCAGTCGCTTATGTCGCCATCCTGAAAATCATCCGACCACGGCAGGCCGCTGCCACAAGCAGGAGTCGTCGCCGATTCAGCCGTTGAGGTAGCAGTGCTGTTCTGGTTGGCACTCTTGTCACGGGCCGTCACCGTATACGTGTACGTCGTCTCGGCGTTAAGACCGCTATCGACATAGGTAGTCTCATCCTGCCAGCTGCTGTCGTCGCCGCCGGGATTGCCCGTGGTCTCATCGAAGTAATACTCAACGCTGCTGTCGTCGGTCGCCGTCGTAGCCGTCATCGAAATCGTGGTGCAGCTGACCGCATAAGGCATGGTCGCCCACGTCATCGGGTCGGGACTCGGCGGTGTCGTATCGGCCGGGTCGGTCGTTGCGGATTCAGCCGTCGATTCTGCCGTCTGGTTCTGGTTGGGGCTTGTGTCACGGGCCTTGACCGTATAGGTGTAAGTTGTAT
>CAZENQ010000133.1:0-7255 GCA_964513655.1 uncultured Pirellulales bacterium
AGGTTGTTGACATGCTGGCAAATGTCTATTGGCGGCCGAATATGGTCTCAACGCACAACCCGGACAGTATCTTCAACGTCGATATTTGTGGCGGAATGCCCGCCGTCATCATCAAAATGCTGATAGCCTCTGAGCCCGGAGCAATAGAGCTGCTGCCGGCGCTGCCAAAGCAGTGGCCATCGGGTACTATCGAAGGAGTTCTGTGTCGCGGGCAGATAGAGATTAAAAAGCTGTCGTGGGATGATGAGCGGATAGATGTCAGGTTTGTATCTGAAATACCGCAGAATGTAAGAATCAGTGTTCCGGGAACCTTCAAGAAAGCCCAGATAAGGAAAAGTAATTCTGATATGGTGGAAAGCCTCGCAAAAAAAGGCAAATGTGTCGTGGCGGTTCCGCCGGGCGAGCTGGTTGAGATTCATTTTGTGCGTTAATTAATGCCGAATTGCCCCTTGTTACTACGACCACAGCCCACCACCGTCTTGTCCTCTAAAACGATAAGCGTGTGGAGTTCGCCGCCGCCAAGCCTGTTGCCCGGCCGCGCCGTTATCTGCACCTCGTTACTTTCACTTATCAGTTCGTCAACCGCTTCTAATCCAAGCACGTAAGTTCCCGGCTCCGAGAACCTTGCCCACGTTTTCACAACATTCTTATCACCGAAATCCACCGTCCCCGGCCCGTCAACCTTGAACCATACTGTATTTACGTCATCGGGGCTCACTCCATAACCACCGCTCACAAGCCGCTCTGATAAAGCTGCCAAATCTCACCAGCACTCAACGCCCGGCCGTAAGTCCGTATGTCATCAAGTGAGCCGGTGAAACCATCAGGGCTCCATTGTGCCATTCCAATCCAGATAGTTTCTTCAACCTGGAAATCATTATTAACCGTCTCAGTATCAGCCTGTTTTACCCCATTCATGAATAAAGAATACTCACTCCCATTTCTTCTGATTGCCAAATGCGTCCATACCCCTACAACAGCGGGGCTGTCAGTAAATATAAATTTATGGTTCACACCATCATCCCAATGGGCAACGTATGCTGAATATTGTGACCCGTATGACAATAGCCACCACTGCACACCGTCTCCCGCTGAAATAATAGCCTCTGAATCCAGGTTATCTTTATTCACCCACAAACACACCGTGTGGTCACCCATAGGCAAATCCGCAATACTATTAGCACTCTCGACATAATCAGCATCTCCGTCGAAGCTTAATGCACCGTTTATTTGACCCACCGTCCAGGCCGTGTCACCATTCAGTGCCCCGTCATTGTCACCGGCCGAGTCGTATGCTGTACTTCCGCTCCCCTCGTCAAACTCCCACCAGCTCACAAGGCCCAGATTAGGGTCAAATTCGGCCCACGTCGTAAAACTCCAGACATCACCCTTCCACGGACTGTTGGCCTCAGATTCGTTAACCTCATCAATCCGCCAGTAATAGGTGCTGTTGATATCAAGTCCACACGGATCCCAGTTGGTACTTTCTTGGTTGCCCATATATTCTGGCGAAACCGTCGTCGCATCATTTACACTATTAAAATCGCTCCCAAAATATACATCGTGCGAAATAGAAGAATGCCCCGCCGACCAGCTAAGGACCGCATTCGGGTCCACACCCGTCGCTTCGTCACTGGGATTGGGATTTGAGGCCTTCTCAATTAATCCCTGTTCGTAAAGTTGACCTACCTCTTCGGCGGATAACGCTCGGTCAAAAATCCGAACATCGTCTATTGTCCCGTTAAAATAGTGTACGCCTCCAACGTGCGGAATCCTCCCTATGTTCTTGCTTTGCGATGCATCTGAATTATATGTCCCTACCCCGCCAATTGTCTTTTGATACGCCGTCTCAGTTCCATCGATATACAATTTCGCTGTCTTCGTTCCCGCGTACCATATCGCAGCGACATGATGCCACGCATTCGACTGTATAGTCCCATCAACGGACTGGTAGTCCGACCACGTACTCGAGTGTGGCACCTGAAAATACAGCGACCTGTCGCCACTGGCATTGGAGACTGTCCTGAGATGCCAGCCATAATTCTGAGCATAACATCCGGCAACAGTCCCCCATGTCGTACCTGCACTGTATTCGTCGTAGATCCAGGCGGAAATTGCCATGTCATGTAACGGTAAATCATCCAAACTACTGGGAGAACCAACGCTCACGTAGTCGTTCGAGCCGTCGAAGTTCAAGCCACCATTCATTTTTCCGCTTGTCCAGACTGCACCATAGATAGTCCCATCATTGTCTCCGGCTAAGTCGTGCGCCGTGCTTCCCGACCCCTCGTCAAACTTCCAGTAACCGATAAGGCTCGGACCAAACTCTCCCCAGGTCGTAAAGCTCCATACATCGCCTTTCCATGGGCTGTTGACATCCGCCTCATTGACCTCATCAATCCGCCAGTAGTAAGTGGTTTCAAACGCAAGACCGTTCGCGTCGAAGTTGTTAGCGTCCCAACCGTTAACATCCTGGTTGCCCATATACTCGGGCGACAATGTATTCGCATCGTTAACGTCAGAAAAGTTGGTCCCGAAATACACATCGTGTGAAACAGCCCCGCCTCCCGGTGACCAGCTAAGTACCACATTCGGGTCCACCTTTACAGCTCCGTTCTTCGGATACGGATTAAATGCCTTCCCCGGCTTGGCCCCGTAAAGTTCCCAGATTTCCTCAACTGTCAATGCACGGTCATAAAGCCGAACGTCGTCTATGGTCCCCTTAAAATAGTGTACCCCTCCCACGTGCGGAATTCTCCCTATGTTCTTATTTCTTGAGGCATCAGAATTATAGGAACCCGCCCCGCCAATCGCCTCCTGATACGATGTCTCAGTTCCATCGACATACAATTTCGCTGTCCTCGTTGCCGCGTACCACACCGCAGCCACATGATGCCACGCATTCGACTGTATAGTCCCGTCCATCGACCAGTAGTCAGCCCACGTCGTCGAGTGTGGCACTTGAAAGTACAGAGACCTATCGCCACTTGCATTCGAAAATGTCCTGAGATGCCAGCCATGGTCATGAGCATAGCATCCAACGACAGTCCCCCACGTTGTACCTGAACTGTATTCGTCATATATCCACGCACAGATTGTCATGTCACCCAGGGGCAGGTCATCCAAACTAGCCGGCGAACTTACTGTGACATAATCGTTCACGCCGTCAAAATCCAACGCACCGTCAATATACCCGCTTGTCCACGCCGCACCGTTGACAATTCCGTGGTGAAAACGTGACCAGTCATATGCTGCGTCCCCTGCCCCCTCATCAAGCTTCCAGTGCGCGACCGGCTCCAGCCACCACGGATTTGTCTGGAGCCAATCCTCTGAGAAAATCTTCAGGTCAACCCCGTCAGCCGTACCGCTAAGGTCAAAGTCCGTCTTTTCACACCAGTAAGGTATCCCGCAGTCTTCCTCCAGCCAGTGCAGCGCCAGCACAACGTAATCCTCAAAATTAACACTGTAATCCCGACTAACATCGCACCACGGCCGGCACGGCAAATATCCCGTCAGGTCACTCTCAGAAAAATATACCGGCGGAAGACCCCTGCCCTTCGACAGCCCCGCAACACCGCTCGTTGCCGCAAGCTCCAACCAGCTAACGCAAATACTCCCGTCCACAAAGAACATCTCTACCTGAAAGCTGTTCGTCGCCCCTGCATCCCCGCTCAAGGGCACATCTTCGAACGTTACAACCACAGCGTCCTCAAATTGCTTATACGAAACACTCCCGCCGCTCGAAGGGTCCAAGTCGGTAAACACGCCCGATATACGCTGCAGCGCGAAGTGATTCTCCAGCGACGCAGCTGAATTGCTGTCGCCCTGTCCGAATGTAATATATCCGTCACTCCCAACGTAGAACCGGTCGTATCTGCTCCCATAGAATAGAACATTCGCATCGTTGCTCAGCACCACCTCGGCAAAATCATCATCACCTAGCGAAATAGGTGCCCCCCCGTTCGGGTCCGTTGGAAACTCCTCGACTCTCTCCCTGCAGGCCTCATAGTAAGCGTTCGAGCCGTCAGGGCTGAACGTCAGCGACAGAAAATCCAAATCGACACCGAATGATTCCGTAAAGCAGTCCGGCGGCTTCACCGTCAAACTAACCGGACGGGGCTTAATGCTCCCACTGCCCAGATTCTCAAATATAACAGCCTCTGAATAAATATTCGGGTCCAGCAAATTCGCCTCTGCCGAAATGCAGACATTTACATCTATCCAGTCATTCGCATCCAGCACTCCTTGATTGGGCTCAACATCCAGCCAGACTGGTGTCTGGGACGTTGTCCAGCTCACAGACGCTGTCCCGTTATTCGTTAAAGTATAACTAATGCAACCCGGTTCGAAAGGCCCCCCTTCAAGCCCGTTCGCATCCAACCCCGCATGAGGGCTCACCGCCAAATCGTCTGCATTCACCGTCATCGTTACGGCAACAATCGCCGGTCCGCACGGGTCATCGGATACAACAACTATCTCTGCCTCGTAAGTCCCCGCCGGCATCTCCATACCATCTTCGAAGGCATTGAAAGTTACATCTATCACATTCGAATCGCCCGGCCCAAGCGTGCCTTCCGCAGGCTCAAGCTCAATCCACGGTACCCGTGTCTCCAAAATCGCGTTGTAAAGATTAAGCCTGCCTTCCGACACGCAAAGCCCCGCCAACGTCGGGTCAACAGTACGCAAAAGAATATCCTTCACCTCACTGTTGCTCAACGCCGGGTCCATCGACCACAAAAGTGCGCAGGCCCCCGCTACATGCGGTGTCGCCATCGACGTCCCGTTCAGATATTGATAAGCACCACCCTTCTTGCAGCTCAGTATCTCGCTGCCGGGTGCCCCCAAATCAACCGATGTCGGCCCCCAGTTCGAAAAACCGCTCTTCGCGTCATTCCTGTAAGTAGACATCACCGAGATTAGACTCTCGCAGTCATAACTCGATGGATAATGAGGATTACTGTCGGTATTGCTGCTGCTGTTGCCGGCCGCCGCCACAAACAGCATCCCCGCCGCACCCGCCGCATCTATCGCGTCCTTAAGTCCCTGACTGTACCCGCCGCCTCCCCACGAGTTGCTCGTTACGTCCGCCCCCATCAATCTCGCGTAGTCCACACATTTAATCGCATCCGATGTCCACCCGCTCCCCCCTGAGTTCAGGAATTTCACCGCCATTATCTTAACGGTCCAGCACACTCCGGCGACACCTTCGCCATTATCTCCTATCGCGCCAACCGTCCCCGAACAGTGTGTCCCGTGGTAAATCGGCGACATATCATCCATCGGGTCCCCGTCGTTATTGTAAAAATCGTAACCGTAAATGTCGTCGATATACCCATTCCCGTCATCATCCACACCCGGCGTACCATTCTTCTCGGCCTCGTTCTCCCACATATTCATCGCCAGGTCCGGATGCATATAGTCAACCCCCGTGTCTATCACCGCCACGACAATCTCATCGCTGCCCGTCCCTATGTCCCACGCCTCCGGCGCATCAATGTCCGCATCCGCCGTCCCCCCGCTTTGCCCGGTATTATGCATCCCCCAGAGCTCATCAAATCGCGGGTCGAATGGAAACGTCGCATCCGCCTCGACTTCATAATCCGGCTCAGCATACAAAATTCCTTGCACCCCATTGAACCGCTCCAGCGCCTCCTCAACGCTCATCCACCCCGGCAGTTTCACCGAGCTTAACCCCTCCACAATCTCGAAGTTCTCCTTCACGTAGCCGCCGCCCAATGAACTGAGTATCCCGTCCCTCTCCGCCATGCTCCGCACCTGCCCATCCGGCGCAGGCGCAAAACGCACAATCAACTCTCCCGGCTTATAAGCCGCATTGCCAATCGTCGTAAAGTCGTGCCCCTCCCGCACCGAACTGCCCATACCCGTATCAGCCGATACACCTTTACCGAGCGCTGAGCCGCCTGAACCACCCACCGGCCGGCTGCGAACTATATAATCAACAGTCTCGTTGCCATCGTTTGTTATGGTCAGAGTCTCTTCTAAACTCGTTCCTTCTAACACGCTGACATCAAAACTGCCCGGCTCCACCCACAGACCTTCAGCTATAATGGATAAACTCACCCCAACCGTCTGCGGACTGTTCATAGCGTTCGGGTCGCTAACCGTCAGATTGCAATCGTATGTCCCCCGGCTCAGACCCGTAATATCCACGCTCAAATTAACATCATCCCACTCCCCCGCAGAGTTCCCGTCATTCGGCTCAACCGTAAGCCAGTTGCAGTCGTATGTTATCTCCCAGTTCAGCGTCCCCGACCCGCTGTTACTTATGCTAAGTATCTTGTCGGCCGGATTCGCCCCGCCGTAACTGGCCGTAAAGTCAAACTGAGTTGCGCTAAGCGATATCTCCGGCCCCGTGATAACAAGATTGACATCTACAATCTGCGGACTGTTTTCAGCCCTGTCGCCCGTTACCGTCAATTCACAATTGTATGTTCCCGCCCCCAGACCATTAATATCTACGAACACACCGACAACGTCCACCTCCCCCATACTTGTTCCGCTCGTTGGCGCAACAGAAAGCCAGTTGCAGTCCTCCGTTACATCCCACATCAGTGGCCCGTTGCCGCCTCCTCTCCAAATCGATAATGCCTGGCTCGCCGGATTCGTACCGCCTTGCTCCGCACTGAACTCCATATACGTAGGCGATACCTCTAATACTGGCGGCGCAGCCAAGCCAGCCGAACCAAAGCACAAAACCACCACTAAAACGCTAAAAACCGCAATTCGACTCCACATCTCATTATCCTCCAGCTAAAATGTGAAAATCCCTGCTCCAATATATTCTGCCGTTTTTACGGGAAAAACGCGCTGTTAATCAAAAACCTACCACAAACCCACTGCCATGTCAAGACGTAAATAATCTCTTTTCGCCCCAAACAAAACCCCCAAAATACCCACGAACTAACCCCAATTTTGACTTTCCCCCTTGCCTTTTCCCTTCTTTTCTCTGCCTCGCGAGCGTGCTTTGGCTTAGCTGCCCTTCGACTCGCCTAACGCGGTAGAGTTGTCGTTGAACAAAGTGGGGTTATAGTATTTTCTTGACATTTTATTTCCGGTAGGCTAAATTGCTATGCAAAAAGTGGTGAATAATATCTGAGGCACCTTTCTATGGAATCATCCAGCTTACAGCAATTACAACAAATTCCCGGCGTTGGTAAAACTATTGCCCGGGATATGCACAATATCGGCATCCATTCTATTGACGATCTTAAGGGCCGGCAAGCTGAGCAGCTTT
>CAZENQ010000134.1:0-7231 GCA_964513655.1 uncultured Pirellulales bacterium
AAATGCAGCTTTTCTGTTGGGGAGAAGGGTGTTATTCAAGGAAACGGCTCCTTTCAGCTCCTCCTTCAACCCATATCAGTATATCTTCTTAACCCAAGATGTCAAGAAGAAAACCCCACGCGATTACCCGTTTTGAGGTGTAGTGATGAAAAACCCTCCTTGTGTTTGCAAATGCGGTTTTTTCAACGCATTAACCGTTAAGACACAAGGAGGTGTAAAAATGTTAAGAAAAGATTTTATCCTTTGCAAGACAAGAACATTGCTGAACGAATTTATTGGCGATGCTGGCGATGGGCTTTTTGATTTGGTCTTTCCTGCTGGGGTTGGCTGCTCGCAACTGGGGATGAGAGTCGTATTCATAACCGTAATTGATTTCTGCTATGATTACGTTAATACCGACATCCGCCAGCCGGCCTACTGCTTTGGTTAGTTGCTCAGTTCTGTCACGGGAGGTCATAAGCACGTGTACGCCTCGCCATGGCTGAGGTTGTTTTGCGGGAAGTGCACACGAGGTGAACAGAACGGGCAAACTGCACATAAGTATGGGAATCAAGTTTTTCATACGAACTGCCTCCGTAATTGTGGATAAGACAATATCAGTCGGGAAATATTGCTGTTACCCCGGTGGGTGGTTTTTTTGTGGTCTTTCATAACCAGTACTCCTCAAATAAACAAGTTAACATAATACATTTTTATTTTCGCAATCGGCCCAAAAGGCCTGTAAGCAACTATAAAGTCCATCCGTTCCGATACTCACGGTGGATGTGCTTGTTCGCTTCAGGCAGGTTAGTAACTTTCATATTTTCTCCGTCCCATTCCAACGTCCTGCCGGGATTACGAATGGCAAGATTGCCCATCACGACTGTTTCGGTCAGAGGCCCGGAATAGTCGAAGTTGGAACACGCAGGTTCGCCGCCCTTGCAGGCCCTGACCCAATCCTGTTCGTGACCATCCCTGCCCTTAGGTATTCTGTCGATTTTTTTCGGCGGTCTTTTGTATTCTTTCATCTTCGTTTCAGGTATCAGACGAGGGCTATCACCGTAAGTGCCGCACATCAGCTTGCCCCTATCTCCTATAAAGATAACACCGCTGTCGTCCTTACCTATCTGCCGGCTCGGCTCAAGCTCTTCCGGCCGAGGAGGCAGCAGCCCACCGGCATACCAGGTCAGCTTAACCTGCGGCATATCCCCGCGAGCAGGGAATCTATAATGCACTATAGAGGCATTGGGGTAAGTTTCGGTATTAACAACTAATTTAGTCCACCCACTTTCAGTTTTATGCCTCGTGGATGCAATGCTGGCTTCAACACTGGTCGGATACTTCAATTTAAGTGCCCAGAAGACAGGGTCGAGTATGTGGCAGCCCATATCTCCCAGTGCACCGGTACCAAAATCCCACCATCCTCGCCAGAATAGCGGCAAATAAGCGGGATGATAAGGTCGAAATGGTGCCGGCCCGAGCCACAAATCCCAATCGAGCGTAGCTGGTACCGGCGGTGTTTCCTTGGGCCTGTCAATGCCCTGCGGCCAGATAGGCCTATTCGTCCAGGCATGCACCTCACGCACCGGACCGATTGCACCGTCCCATATCCATTCACATGTCAAGCGGACTCCCTCACCGGAACGACCCTGGTTGCCCATTTGGGTAGCAACCTTGTATTTGTGGGCCGCCTCAGTGAGCATACGCGCCTCATAGACTGAATATGTCAGCGGTTTTTGGACGTATACGTGCTTTCCCATCCGCATCGCCGCCATAGTAATTACCGCATGCGTATGGTCCGGTGTGGCAATTACAACCGCATCGATATCTTTTTGTTTTTCCAGCATTTTGCGGAAATTGCGGTATTTCTTGGCTTTAGGGTAGCGATTGAAGACAGGTGCCGCATATTCCTCATCCACATCGCACAAGGCGACAATGTTTTCCCCTGACATTGTTACAACACCATTTTCGTTACTGTAACCTGCTAAAACATCAATATTACTGGCGCCCATACCACCGACGCCGATGCCGGCTATATTGAGTTTCTCACTCGGCGGCCGTATCCCGGGCCCTCCCAAAACGTGCCGAGGCACAATCGTAAACGCCATCGCAGCCGCAGCCGCACCGCCAATAAAATCACGACGAGAAATTTTGCTTTCCTGCTGCTTGTTAGTTTTCTTATTCTCTTTCATATTACACCATCTCCTTGATAAAAAAGCATTGTTCTGTACTCATTAAAACCACAACTAATAACAATTGCAATGCGCAACGCTATATTCCTTTCGTTAACTAACATTTCCCATTTACACGGTCAAAAAGCATATTTTCTCCGTACGATACCGATAATTCTATAAAAATCTGCCTGAACTGTTAAGATTTTCCTTTTCTGAGGCAGTTTTCCTGCAAATTCATACGAAAGGCCAGATTTTTAGACCCGTACTGCTTAGAATTCCTGTTTTTGCACAGACCATGACCGCTCTGGCGTTCATCAACTCAGGTTTTTCGGCAATTTCCCGCATTAGTCATATCCAATTGGTACAGGTTTCAAGCGATGTATCTTTGCAAGGATTTCATAGAATATAGATTTTGACACAAGAACCTCTGCCATCTGAAACGTCACATAGCGAGCATGGCTTACGACTTTGGCTCCGATCTTGACTAACCTTTCCCGCATCGTTCGCAGTGACCAGTTTTTTATTGACTTGGGCAGTGCTAAACGCCTCAGGAAGTTGCCGATGTTATATGCCATAGCAAACAGTTGCAGCCGAACCTGATTATCATCAAAATCATGACAGGAAAGCCGTGTCCATTTTAACGCATACTTACCTTCTTTGATCCATTGTTCTGCTGTTCCACACTTGTTATAAAACTTCACCACATTACTGGATTTCCAGCGAAGGTTGGTCACGATAAAACCGACTCTGGGGAATAGTTCATCCGCATGCCATTCAACCTTCGCCACGACTCTTCTGGATTTCTTCCAACTGGCAGCTTGATACTGGAAACTATGATACACAACAACCGGCTTCTTTGGAGGATGACCTACAGGACGGGTCAACAGGTGCTCAATATGGCCATGGATTATGTTATTACCTTTCAGCCGTATCGCATAGAAATAATTTTCCATTTCAAGAAGGCGGTAGATGTCAGGATTGGCAAAAGCATCAAGGGAGAAGACGTAGTAGAAGTATTGAGATACTTATTTGCGGTTCGTAGAGAACCTGATCATATACGTAGCGACAACGGTCTTGAGTTTGCCAACAAGGCTGTTAAGACATTGCTTGAGCATTCAGGGGTAAAGACTCTGTTTGTTACCCCAGGTAGCCCTTGGGAAAATGGTTATGTGGAGTCATTCAATAGCAAACTTCGAGATGAGCTTTTAGACCGTGAATTATTTTTGCATATTGATGAGCTGAGGTATGTTGCCGATCGTTGGCGAATGGATTATAATCACTATCGGCCGCATAGCAGTCTGGATTATATGGCCCCGGCAGCGTTTGCGGCGAAATGTCTTGAGCAAGGCTCCGCTACGCTCCGTCTTGCTCAAGACAAGGAGTATAGATGTGAAATACTCTCATGACACATGGACCAATAACGGGAGCAGACCACGTGTATTGCTGGCACTGGTGTTGGTGGTCGGCGGGGTGACATGGTTTTTACTACGACCAGACATTTCCCAAAAACAGGTGCGCAATGTCCTTCTCATCAGCGTCGACACCTGCCGGGCAGATTATCTGAGCTGCTATGGCTACCCTCGCCAAACCACACCTAATATTGACCGGCTCGCCCAAGAGGGTATTCTCTTCAAGAATGCCATCACACCGATGCCTTTAACCCTTCCCGCTCACAGTTCGATGCTAACGGGTACCTATCCACCTTATCACGGGGTACATGACAATCCCGATTACCAACTCGCTGAATCTAACGTAACCCTCGCTGAAATACTGCGAGAGCACAGATATACCACTGGGGCCATCGTAAGCACGTTTATTTTGGATGCCCAGTTTGGGGTCGATCAAGGTTTTGACAGTTACAATGACAAGTTTGAGGAGCCTATAGGTCCGCGCGAGGACAAGGAGCGCAGGGGCGGAGAGGCAAGCCGCTTCGCGTGCAGCTACCTCGCAGAACACCGCGATGAACCGTTCTTCCTGTTTCTGCATTATTTCGACCCCCATACTGTTTACAATCCGCCGGAGCCTTTCGCCTCAGAGTATGCAGACGACCTTTATGCCGGCGAGATTGCTTATTCTGATTACTGTATAGGTCAGGTGATAGACAAACTGAAAGAATTGGACTTGTACGACTCAACCCTGATTATTATAGTCGGCGACCACGGTGAAAGCCTGGGCGAACATGGTGAGGCTGAGCACGGCTATTATGTTTATCAATGTACTGCAAGAGTTCCCTTTATCATCAGGCCGCCCGGAAACCGAAACCCTAAAAGAATTGACAACATAGTAAGCCTGGTCGACGTGGTACCTACCATATTGGGCTACGTTGGTGTTGATGTACCGGCGCACGTCCAAGGTAAAGACCTGTCCGGCTATTCCGGGCCAAAAGCGGACTCGGAGGAGAGAAGATACGTTTACTGTGAGTCTTTTACAGCCACCAAATATGGGTGTAACCCTCTGCTGGGTCTTGTCAGCGAGCGATGGAAGTACATCGACACGACCAGACCTGAATTATATGACTTAGTTGTTGACCTGCATGAAGAAAAGAACCTGGTGGAAGGAGAGGCCAAGCGCGCACGATTCATGCGAGATGAATTGCGGGAACTTGTCTCTAAACTTCTCAGTAATGTCCGAAGTGACAGCAGGGTTGAGCTGGACGAGAAAACCAGAAGAATTTTCGAAAGCCTGGGGTACGTTGGTACGGCTGCGGTAAATACGGGTGTCGAAATTGACCGAAGTAAACCAGACCCAAAAGATTTAATCGGCTATCATACATACAGGGTAAGAATAGCGACACTAATGTACCAGAAGCGACTCGACGAAGCCAAAACCGTCTGTGAGAAAATGCTGGTGGAATGGCCACATATACCGAATACCCATCTGGAGTTCGGCTGCGTTACTTTTAAAAAAGGGGAATTTGCCGAATCCATTGCCCATAATTTGAGGTATTTAGCCCTGATAAAACAGCGAGAAGTTCAGCATCCTGAAAGCCCGGCCTTTAACCATAAGAAACCCACCTTAATGGCACACGACAATCTGGGTGGCGCATACCACAAGTTAGGCCTGCTTGATAAAGCTGTTGAGCACTACACTGCCGCGCTGCATATAAAGCCTGATCGGCCTGATGTGCATAACAATCTCGGCGTAGTGTATTTCGAGCTTGGCGAATTTGACAAAGCTGTCAAACACTGGCGTGAGGTTCTGCGGCTCGAAGCGGATTGGCCGCAGGTATATGATAATCTGGCGATTGTGTTGTACAAACAGGGCAAGATTGACGAGGCTATTGCCCATTGGACCGAGGCACTTCGATTGAAACCCGACTGGACCGAGCTGCGAAACAAGCTCAAAAAAGTCATCCAACAGAGGAAAAAATTTCCTGAAAGTAGTAAACAATACAAGCAGCGTAATCAGGATAGCAAATAAGTATTATTGAACCGCAAATTACATTTCAAACAGCAAAAAGGGCAAAGAGAAACTAAAATCAGACCCCATTTTGTCAAATTATGCTTTATCGGAGAAGCTGTAGATAATCTTTAGGTTGGTTCTTACACAGCAGTTATGCGCAAAATGGGCTTGCATTAAGGTCAAGAAAGTGTTACAATTGCAATCTGAAATGTACCTTAGCGTACGTTTGCGCCTCAGAGAGGCAGGGTAAAATATCATGTTGGTAATTGCTTTGGGCAGGCACGGCTAAAGAATATGAAGGTCAGTATGTGCGCGTTGCACAAAGCGTACCTGTTGAAAACAAACGTTTTAGCTCGTAGCCAAAATACGTTTTAAGGTTTAATTTAATCTTTTTTAAGGAGGACTATTATGTGTAAAAAACTTCTTTTTTTAATTTCTTTTGTTTCGTAGCTTTCATGTATAACAAACAAAGTTCATGGCAGGGTTTGTTTTTTAGTAGTCTTTGAAAGATCTCATCCATTCCGGCCAATCGTCCGGCTGTACGCCGCCGGTTATTGTCCAGACATCCCCGGTGTTGAAGGTGCGATGCCATTTGAGCTTCCACAATTCCTTAATGCCGATTTCCCTGACGGAGAAATCCATGAAAAGACCGTTTAGAAAGCCTCCGTGTCGGTTAACACAGAAATCTCCCATAGCTTCTATTGAGCCGCTGGTGAGGTACATATCTTCAAACACGTTCGGCGGATCTCTAGCTCCGGCCCAGCCGTCGAACCACCATGCATCCAAAAACAGCGGTATATTAACAGCATTTTTAACGTAGGTAGTTCTCCAGTATTTCTCAGGCGGTCCGTGATGCTCCTCTCCCTCAGGTGTATTACAGACCCAGCTATTAATCCCATAGCTGCCGAAGTCATCTTCACCCCAGCCGGCCCATCCTCCGACAAAGATTCCCCATGCCGAAGTTACTCCGCGTCCACCCTCAGAGCGAGGTTTCGTGGCCATAGGGCAAAACCGCAGCTTTTGCTCATTACCGTAGTATGGGCGCAGGACGCTCATCCAATGTCGTACCGGACCGCTGCCCCAGCCTTTATGGAAGTGACCGTCGTAATCGCCGGTGTACATGGAAAAGATAATTCCCCATTGTTTGAGGTTCGACTTACAGAGAACGTCCTTTGCCTGGTTCCTTACCCGCGCAAGTGCCGGCATCAATATCGACATCAATAGCGCAATAATGGCAATTACCACCAAAAGTTCAACTAATGTAAAGGCCCTTGGTTTTTGCATAATATGATAGTCTTCTCTGCCGATACTTTGCGCCTCACTTAATAAGATGCGCAAAACCGGCCTTCTGTTCCCTAAATTTCATTTTTTTCACTATTTCTTTGCTGGAAAAGGATTATACCGTAAATTTAATTTTTTCGCAAGTAATATCAAGGCCTGAGGTGTAAATTATTGGATAAATTTTATGGTATGGGGGGGGTATTTGTAACTGCTTGCAGGACCGTGAGTTAAGTGTTTTGCACAACTTGATTAAAATCCGTATAATCCTGCCAAATTTTTCTTGACGTAGAGGCAATTAACTGGTATAAATAAAGGTTAACAATATCCGAGGTTTTTGGCGTGTAGCCAAAATACGTTTTAAGGTTTAATTTAATCTTTTTTAAGGAGGAGTACCA
>CAZENQ010000135.1:0-6926 GCA_964513655.1 uncultured Pirellulales bacterium
GCTGTAATCAGCCACTATTTTAAGGATTATTCACCTTTAACGCAAATGGAAAATAAATTAGCCGAAGCAAGAGTGGTTTTGAGTTGTAAATTCCCATTTGGGTTGCTGCATGCTCAGCAAAATAAGGAAGAAGGGCTGGGAGTATTTTGGCCTCCCAGCCCTTGACTGGCGTTTTTTAGAATTGACAAATTAGCGTCATAGACCTTCCTGGTAAATACTCTGGATTTCGTCCGCAGAAAGAGTTTTATCGTAAATCCTTACATCATCGATGGTGCCCTCAAAATAATTATTAAAGCCTTTTGATATTGTCAGGCTCTCACTACTATTATGAATAGAAGAAGGCTCTGTACCGCCTATCAGGGTCGTAGATTTTTCGACACCGTCAATATAAATTCTCATTTTGGTTGCTGCATCTGCATCATAAGTTATGGCAGCGTGGTTCCAATCGTTATAAGAATAAGCGTTAGTACCTGTTATCCTGTAGACCCTGTTTGCCTGCGTACCGTCCGGCGTGAGATAAAACATAAATCTCCCAGCATCTGTTATGGGGATAGCATAACTTCTTTGTCCATCAGTCCTACCCTTCCAAAGAACATCCTGACCTTCGGTCACACTATCTGTTGGATAAAACCACAGGCAGATGCTTAAATCCCCTGTTATACTCAGAGAGTTACTATCGGGCATCTCTACGTAATCACCGCTGCCATCAAACTCAAGTGCGTAGCTTCCTATCTTGCCGGGTACCCATTGTGGGTCGCCTACAAGCGCGCCGTGGTTGTTACCGGCCGAATCGTTCGCATCTGTACCACTGCCCTCGTCAAACTTCCAGTGGCTGATGGGGGCCGCCCACGTTGTAAAGCTCCAGAGTCCTCCTTTAACCGTATTCGGCTCGTTTACTTCATCAATCCGCCAGTAGTAGAGTGTATCGAGTTCGAGGCCGCAGGGGTCGAAGCTGTTAACATCATAATTGCCCCTGTATATGTTGGGGTCGGCGGTATTGGCATCGTTGACATCGTTGTAATCTGTGCCGAGATAGACATCGTGCGAGAGGGCACCGTAACCCGGCATCCAGGTAAGGAGTGTATTGGGGTCGACATTGGTAGCCTCATCAGGTGGTTCGGGGTAAAATGCCTCGCCGCCCGCTCCCTGCTTATAAATTTGCAGGATTTCTTCAGCAGATAAGGACTTGTTAAAAATTCGCACATCGTCTATTGTGCCGTTGAATAAGTCTTTACTTGTTCTCCTGCATCCGATATATAAGCTGCCGTCATTACTAATATTGCCAACACCGGAAATATCATCTGCTGTACCATACGATGCGCCATCAACGTATCTTTTCATAAGCCCGTCTCTGTCGAAAGTAACTGCAATATGGTGCCATTGGCCGTCATTTATTGCAGCACCATCATAGGTTGAAGCAACAGGATTTAAATCGTCATCGATATAGCTGGATAATCTGTTGTTATAGATATACATCCCCCACCATTTGGCCTTCAAGGCCTCCGTACAAACAATATCTTCTCTATTGGGGTCACTTGTTTTAATCCATGCAAGGGCGGTAAAATCTGTTGTTGAGCCAAAGTTCAAGCTCTCATCATCAGGAACATCGACATAATCATCACCGTCAAAGCTCAACGCACCGTTGATTTTGCCGGTTACCCAGCAGGGGTCGCCTTCGAGGGTACCGTCATTATTGCCGGCCGAATCATATGCCGTATCTCCACTGCCTTCGTCTAATTTCCAGTAACTGACACAATCAGGGCCGAATTCACCCCACGTCGTAAAGCTCCAGATTTCTCCTTTGACCGTATTTGGGCCGCCTACTTCATCGATACGCCAGAAATAGAGAGTCTCAAGCTCGAGGCCGCAGGGGTCGAAGCTGTTAACATCATAATTGCCCCTGTATTCTGCTGAATTCGTATTGGCGTCATTTACATCGTCAAACCCGGTGCCTAAGAAAACATCGTGCGAGAGGGCGTCTTTGCCCGGCATCCAGGTAAGGAGCGTATTGGGGTCAACATTCGTTGCACCGTTAGAAGGATTGGGGTTATACGCACCACTGCCGAATCCTTCCAGATAAAGCTGTTGGATTTCTTCGGTAGTTAAAGTACGGTCGTAAATGCGGACATCATCAATTTTGCCATCGAACCATGCGGTTGGGTAATCTGGATAACCAGGGCCTATTCTTAAACTATCCGAGTTAGAATTAGTTGGTCCCGATGCGTCGGTATTCGCAGCCTTTTCTACTCCATTTATATAAGTTCTTACCGCATCCCCGTCGTATGTGCCGGTCACAAAAAACCATTGATTTGGCGATATTGTCTCTGTGGTTGTAGCAGTGTAGAAACCACCCGGTCCGTAGTAAAAACCAAAATGAATGGTATAATCAGCATTGACCCATAAAAGCAACGGCGGGTAGTCTTCTCCTTTTCTTGCAATTAGTTTGCCAGTTGAAATACTATTAGTATTAATCCAAGCTGTAATCGTAAGATTTGTTGTACCGTCTATCTCGTCAATATCACCACAGTCAACATAATCCCCATTACCATCAAACTCAAGTGCGAAGCTTCCTATTTTGCCGGCTACCCAGCTTGGGTCGCCTTCGAGGGTACCGTCGTTATTGCCGACTGAATCGTATGCTGTATTTCCATCGCCTTCGTCAAACTTCCAGTGCGAAATCGGCTGTAACCACCAGTAATCCGCCTGGAGGAGCCAGTCGCTGGCCAAAATGCCCAGGTCGTTTGTATCGATTGTGCCGCTGAAATCCACATCGCTTTTTTCACACCAATAGGGAATACCGCAATTAGTGTTCATCCAGTATTTAGCCAGGATGGAATAGTCAATGGAATTGATAAAGTAATTCCTGTCAAAATCACACAACGGCCAGCAGGGCGGATACGTGCTGAGGTCGCTTGCAGTGAAAAGTACCGAAGGAATGCCCACTCCTTCGGAAATTCCCACGATTGAAGAGGTTGTGTTAAGGTCTAGCCAGCTAATGCATATGGTGCCGTCAACAAAGAACATCTCGACCTGGAAGCTGTTCTTTGCATCCTTGTCGCCGAAAATCGGGACATCCCGGAAGGTTACCGCTATTCTGTCGTCAAGTTGTTTATATGAAATACTCTGGATATCTGTCGGCGTCAAATCGCTAAATACAGCTGATATGCGCGGAATATCGAAGTGATTTTCCAGGGCCACCTCATATTCCGCATCACCGGAACCGAAGGTGATATAGCCGTTGCTGCCGATATAGAAGCGGTCGTACCACTGCCCGTAGAATAAAACATTCACGTCATTGGCCAGAGGCACCTCAACAAAATCATCATCACCAAGCGCAACATACGTTCCACCGTTCGGGTCCGTTGGAAAATCTGTTATTTTGTCCCTGCAGGCCTCGTAATAAGCAATCGAGCCGTCAGGACTGAGCATCAGTGAATAGGATTCCATATCACACACGTTGGAGTCGAACAACTCTGTGAAGCAGTCAGGCGGGTTAACTGTCAGGCTGAAAAAGCGGGTTTTGGTACTTGAGCTGTCTTCGTTCTCAAAGGTCAACAGCTCGCTGTAAATATTCGGGTCGAGCAGGTTGGCATCAGGTGAAATGTAAACATCCACCTCAATCACTTCACAGGGGTCCAGTATGCCTCCATTTGGTTCAACAATGAGCCAGTCTTCGGTTTCGGTCGTTGTCCAGCTTACCGTTTCGATATTGCTGATATTTGCCAAGGTATAAATTATAGAGTTCGGCTCGAACGGCCCGCCTTTTGTGCCGGCTGAGTCCAGGCCATCGGCCGGTGTTATCTGCAGGTCATCCAGTTTCACCGTCATTGTTGCAGGTACAACCCTTGTAGGGTTGCAGGGGTCGTTCGAGGTAATAATAATCTCCGCCTCATACGTCCCTGGTGCCATCGTGAGCGCATCAAATGTTACACTTATATCATTCGTATCTCCCGGGCCGATAGTGCCGGCTTGTGGGTCAATGGTGAGCCATTCACAGGCCTCCTCAAATTGAAGCTGCTGAGCCGGGTCGCCAAACAGATTTAATTCGTAGTAGCACCAGCGGATACAGCCTCCGTTTATATCCCAGAGGTTATCTTCTTTGCTGTCCTGGTTCATCCTGCCCATTTCAAGCATATCTTCGCCCAGTGCAGCATCCCAGAAATGCCGGGCAAATCTTTGGCTGGGACCATCGGTGCTGTTGTGTTTGCCCCATCCGGAACGCGCATTCATAACCACTGCGAATGCACCGTATTCCATTGATGTGATGACTTCAGCGAAGCAGTTAGTTGTATCGAACCCGCCCGGCATACAACCTTGTGAATACGCAAAGAAATAGTCCGTATTTGTTAGCGAAGCCAAATCGGAAGTGTATAATTTCATATCATAGGTATAATTGGCGTGGCCTAAGTGGTTGAAGACATGTTCACCTTCATTCATAAGATTAATCAGCTCGCTTTTAGGCCAGGTGCCGTCTGCGTCGTAGAGGTTTGTTGAAGTGTTGAAATCGTAAAAGTCCGGCTGCGGATGGTTCTCAAAACCATAGGTAAAGTAGTCATCGTAATCCCCTCCGAGGCGGATTTGTTCCATCGAATTCTTGGCATACTGCGATGGTCCGCCAAATCCCAGATACTCACCCACCATCACAATGCGAGAGAGGTATTCACTATATGTAGAGGCATAAGTTAGGGTTTTTTTGATAAAATTTTGCAGTTCTGCTGCATTTTCCACAGGTGCCCGTCCGACATAAATCTCAGCGCTCAAATCGACATCACCACCACCTTCGCCGTCGGTTGGTTCACCGTAATCACCATCCGCATCGTGGTCAAATGTGCACGCAGACGGGTCCACACAACCATAGTACATATCCACTGGCATTGTGGTTGTAGGTCCCCCTGAATAGGCCTGCACCTTGAATTTCCGTGCCGGCACTATACTGTTTGTCCCGCCCAGCAGAACATATTCAGTCCCCCAGCTCTGGTAAGCATCTATCAGGAAATTGCGAATTCGTGTCTGGTTGTCGCTGCCTCCGTCCGGACGAGTCCCGTTATAGTTGGCGTAAATCCATTCGGTGGTTACAATTGTTGCGCTGATACCCTGGGCTATCCTGGCATCGCGCAGAGCCTGAAAGTTCCATGGCCCTGAGGCGCCTTCTAAAGCCTCATTTGTAATGATTACGTATTGGTATGGGCCTCCGCCCGGCAGTGGCGACTCTTCAAGTATCTCAAAAGAACTGTCCTTGGCAGGATATGACGCCAGTTGGCTCGGGTTGTCCACTATTGCCGTCAGTTTTGTTTTTACCACATCGCAGGGCCTTAATACATCTGAGCTTACTATATCCACAAGGTCAATCTCCAGGTGCAGCTTAGTTGTGTATGTAAGCTTGCCTGTTGCAGGAACGTACTGCAGAGGCAACAGGTTCAAAGTAAAAAGCTGGTAGCCTCGCTTGGATTGACTGGATATTTCCTCGCTGTCCATACCGGGCCATGGGGCTGTCTGTTCGTAAATTGCCGGATCAGGCTCGGTCCATTCCACCGTGCCTGGGTAACTCAAAGGATAAGGCCTCTGCGCTGGGGCTAATAGATACGTATCCGGTAGTTCATGCGTTTCCAAAAGAATCACTTGAGTATTCACCACTTTCTTACCGAAGGGAACCAATACAGTAACCGGACGGACGGGGACAATCGGAGCACCTATTCGCTCATATAACTCCAGACCTTTTATTCGAACGATGTCATATCCTGAACTCTCCGAGAAACCAGGTTCCCCGAACTGATATTCCAGAACCATTTTTTCGTTGGTAAGCTCGACCGGGGCAACATCGTTTTTTGTTGCAGGTAGTGTCATTGACTCCGGCAAGCTGCTCACAGAACGAGTTCGAATCGAAAAATTCAGCTCTGCTATTCCATTGTTTCCGATGGTTAGTGTCTTTTCCAAAATACAACCTTCAGACAGGTTTACATCAAAACTTCCGGGGAGGACCCAGATACCTGTCGGCAGAGTGATTGTCAGTTCCACCCCCCGTGTTTGTTCCTCGTCGTTAGTAAAGTCCATAAACGTTAGTGTATCAGTATGAACTCCCTGGATGAGGGAATTTGCCTGCGATGTCAGACTAACCGTTACTATGGTGGATTGACCCGACCCCAACGGCCCACCTTCAGGGTCCAAATCAACCCAGCTTTGGGTTTTATCAACAACCCAATAAAGCGTATCCAGCCCGGTGTTGGTTAACAGATAGTTCTTCGAAGACGGCGTAAACGGTCCGCCGATTTCGCCTGATGATACAAAATCTTCTACAGGCGTTATTTCCAGAACCTCGGCGGCGGCACTTGCCGTTAAGGCTGCAATGAGAAATGTAACTACGAAACTTAAAGCCAAAATCTCCTTTTTCATTTGTCCGCCCTTTCAAAAAGTCTAATCTTATAAGATATCATGAAAGTTTTTTAACCAGTCTTCGTTTATCTTCGGCCTTCATAGTATAAAGTCCAGTTAGGAAGGAGTTTGTTACACTTTTTTTTACTTTTTTTACAAATTTTTTCAAAATACGCCCGGAAACAGATAAAAAGTAACTTTTTTGGATATTTTGAAAAAAAATGCAATAAAAGTGTAACAAACTGGGTTTTCGGGATTATATTTGCGCAGCGACAAACACGTATTATAAGCGACAAATAAACATTATAAGTGTTCATAATTGCCCTCGCATTCCCTTACAGAAGAATCTTAATACAAAAAGATTTAATTTGCAAGGGTTTTCTTCAGATTTTCTTAATTTTTTTAAGATATGGCGAAAACAGTGAAAAATAGCAGATGAGCAGTATTGTGTAACGAGAAGGGTTGAGAATAGGTGGGTGGGGATTTTTGTTGCAAATGTGCTGGATATTGAGCCGGGCAGCAACGGCTTTTAAATTGATTCCTTCAGCAGGATTTGG
>CAZENQ010000136.1:0-6223 GCA_964513655.1 uncultured Pirellulales bacterium
TTTTTCAACTTTTTGCATTATGGAAAGCATTATTCCTGATTGCCGGGCATTGGATTTCTGACACATTGAAAACACTGAAACGCAGACCTTCAAGTATGCGAAACAACAATATTGTTGACCAGGCATGGCATATTGCTCAGTGTTTAATTGTATATCTTTTATAAAGATGTGGATCTTTATATGACTGTGATACCTACACCACTGCCCTTGCCGGTCGTCCTATTTAGCCCCTACCAACTTCACCCCGCCTGTCCCAGCGCAGGCTGGGATCCAGTCGTCGTTGTAAGAATAATGCCGGCCTGCCGGCCTCAACCACCGAGATACGCTTCACGAGATACGAATTCTGTGCGGTAGAGTTGTCGTGCCCTTTTTTTATCTTTTCTATTGATTATTGGTTTCTTTTCTCATATTCTATTGCCTCAAACGTGATGCACCCGCCAGCGGACTCACCAAGAGATACGATTCACGAGATACGACATACGAATTCTGTGCGAGAGAGTTGAATTTGAAAATTATGTCAAAGTTGCCGGTCCAAATGTTGAGTACTTTCCATGACCCGCAGCTATTATAGTGCTCACGATTGAGTTTTCCCGTTAGCTCGCGGGTAAGTAACCTTAGAACAACAAATTTCAATCTTACTCGCGGAAATTTATTACCCTGAAGGGTATAAAATGCCAGAACTTCAAGGATAAGCAATAACTAACTGCCTCGCTGCCTCGCCGGAATGCTTCGGCTCGCCTATCGAAATGAGGCCTTCTTCCCTAATGCCCGCCCAAACTTTAAAAAGGCTCTTGTCCCATGCGTTGCCGCCGATTATACTACTCTTCATGCACAAGCAGGGAATGAAAGCGTTTCAGCCGTATGTTCGAGACCTTCAATCTCTCGTAGAGCGTCTAATCAGAGACGCCAGCACGCCAAAAAACCGCCATCGCCTAACTGCCGCTCTGAATGGTCAACCAGCTGACCGACTTCGCTTCGCTGTTCCATTGCCAGAGCGTAGGGCTGCCGGCATTTTTTTCACCGGCGCCAAATTAGCTCGACGTGTTTCGAACCAATTGATTTCGGAAATTCCACCCTCTGCCATCATCGCCGACATCGGTTGTGGCGCCGGAGATCTGATTCTCGCTTGTGCGCGCAAGCTCCCCTTGGCTTCGGACTTAAACAAGACCCTTGAGCTCTGGGGTAAACACCTCATGGCTTTTGACATACACCCTGAATTTGTCAATGCCACCAAAACCAGACTCGTATTACTCGCAATTAGCCGCAAGGTGCCAATCGGCCCGTCATCTATTTCCCCGCTCTCCGACCTTTTTCCAATGATACGCCAACATAACTTTCTTTCTTGTCCCAGCGAAGTTGCACAGGCTACACATATCGTAATCAATCCCCCATATTACGACCGGCTCGCACCTCCCAAATGCACGTGGGGAAACAGAAAGCTCTCCGCTGCAGCCCTTTTCATAGATGCCTGTATTTCCAACGCTTCCCCAGGTGCCGAAATAGCCGCGATTCTCCCCGATGTCCTCCGCTCTGGTTCATACTATGATAAATGGAGACAACGCATCGGGTCCCTCTCAGCCCGAACGGAAATAACCACATGCGGCCAATTTGACAAGTGCGTTGACGTACATGTGTTCATACTAAAACTCTTGCGAAATGACTCCAGGAAACCAGCTAAAGCAACGTGGTGGAAGTCAATCCGCCAACCTCACAATGGTAAGGTTAAAGACTACTTTGGAGTTCACGTTGGCCCCGTAGTCCCCCACCGTGACCCGGAAGAAGGCCCTCTCGTTGCATACATCCACGCAAAACCACTCCCGCCATGGGGCATAGTAAAACGAATAAATCAAAGGCGCAGATTCAAAGGCACCCTGTTTCAGCCACCCTTCATCGCGGTCCGAAGGACATCACGGCCAGGGGATAAACGTGCCATTGGCACAATCGTAACCGGTAAGCGTAAAGTCGCCGTTGAAAACCATCTCATAGTCCTGTTACCCAACGGTAAAACAATTGTTCAATGTCAGGAACTGCTCAACGTCCTCAAATCTCCTCAAACAGACCGCTGGCTGGACAAGAGAATAAGGTGTCGTCATCTAACCACCCTGTCAATAAAAGAACTACCATGGTGGAGACTGCAGAAATGACAGAAATACGACCTGACCATTTCAAATTCTCAACAGCCATACTCAGTCGTCTTGGCGAGGAATTAAATCCTCATCCTGACCAAGGAATTATAGAGCTTGTGCGCAATGCCTATGATGCAGATGCCCTAACGTGTCGAGTCAAACTTAAAAAAGTTAACAAGAAAGGAGGGATGATTAGGATTACTGATGATGGATATGGAATGGATTTTGAAGAGATAAGTAATGGATGGTTGGTGTTGGGTCGTTCAACAAAACAACGCAGACGCCGCACAAAGCTTGGCAGGTTACCCGTTGGAGACAAGGGGCTGGGGCGATTAGCTGCTCTTCGAATGGGAACCCGCGCCACATTGATTACTCGACCAAAAAAGGAACCTTTATTTGAACATAGGGTTACTATTGACTGGGGAAAATATGATAATGTAAACGTTGTTGAAGATGTCAACTTAGATATTGAGACAACCGCCGCTACAAAAAGTGGCGAATACGGAACAGAGGTAATTATAGAACAACTCAAAACTGCACTTAAAAAAACTGACATCAAAAGGTTGGCTCGCTCTCTATTATTGCTATCAGACCCGTTTGGAAGTCCATCAGGATTTAGACCCATTTTGGATACACCTGAATACGAACAGCTTGAAACAATAGTTAGGCATGATTTCTTTTCCAGTAACGAATACCATCTTATTGCTAAAATTGATTCAAAAGGGATGGGTCAAGCAAAAGCAAGAGACTCTAACGGGAAATTACTTTGGACCGCAAAACACAAGGACCTCCGTAAAAATGATAACCCATATGAGACACCTAAAGCATCTTTTGAATTTTGGGCATTTAATCTTGGCAAGAAAGAATTTTTACCCCGTTCAGTAAGTATGGGTGATCTAAGAACGTGGCTTCGTGCAGTTGGTGGTGTACATTTTTACCATAGGAGCCTTCGAGTTCATCCATATGGTGATAAAGGACATGATTGGCTGGATATGAATCTTCGTCGTTCTCAATCTCCAGAGTTAAGGCCGTCTACAAACACTTCTATTGGTAGAGTGTCAGTAGATGATCCTGACAACTTGTTGATTCAAAAAACAGATAGGACAGGTTTTATTGAAAACACCCCCTTTGATGAGCTACGTTCTTTTGCACAGGAAGCTCTTGAGTGGCTGGCCAATCGCCGTATGAAAAAACGCGAAGACGAGAGAATAAAAAAGCGGACAACCGCAATACGTACCTTTAAGAAAACAAGAAAGGCTCTTGAACAAGCTATAACAAAACTACCATCACGACAAAGAGACCAAATTAAGCAAATCGTCGATTCCTTCGAGAATGCAAGAACGAAGCAAGTAGAAACTCTTAAAGAAGAGGTTCAGCTGTATCGCACATTAAGCACCGTTGGAACCACATTCGCCGTATTCGCACACGAACTCAAGAATCCATTAAGTAGGATTCAAAATATGGCCAGAGCAATAGAAGATAAAGGGCAAACAATACTAAAAGATAAGTATGCCAAGTTCCTTCAAAGGCCGGTGAAGATTATAACCAATTCCACAAACGCTCTTATTGCTCTTCCGCGTATAGCCATTCAACTTCTTGAAAGAGATAAACGTCAAACAAAGTTAGTTTATATAAACATGGAAGTAGAAGCTGTTTTAAATATGGTTGAGCCTTTCCTTAAAGAAGTAAAGGTAAAGCCAGAAGTAGACTTAGTAGACACAAATCCTCCCGTCTATGGCAGTAAAGCTTCAATTCAATGTGTTCTTATGAATATAATTACGAACGCAGTAAACGCCTTTGTTCTTCACAGAGAATACCTAAAAGCACGCAAGATAGTAATACGAACTTCTGTAGCAAAAGACAACGTTCATATTAATGTATTAGATAACGGGCCTGGTATTGAAAATCTATCTACCGAAGAGATCTGGCTTCCAGGAAAAACTACTACACCAAATGGAACCGGTTTAGGTCTAACAATTGTTAGGGACACAGTTACTGATCTGGGGGGACGTGCATATGCCATCGCTCATAGTGAATTAGGTGGTGCCGAATTCTTCATAGAATTACCAATTGCCGAGGAAAAAATATGATAGATAAACTAAGCGAGATAGATTTAGGTACTATTGCAATAGTCGATGATAATAAGAACAGTGCCGAGGCCTTGAGCGTTAATGTTGAAACTTGTGGTAGCAAAGCCATAACCTTCGTAGAGGATTTTTCTGATCTAGACGCTTTAATAACAAGAGTCATGGAGAAAGCAAATGGAGTACTTTGTGACCATCGTCTTGGTTTCGGTGCGTCTGCCACATTCTCTGGAGCTAAAGCTGTGGCTGAATGGTATGACCACCAATTTCCAGCGATATTGGTCTCCGAATATACAGACCTCGACATGTATACTACTATTAGGGAATACAGAAGAAAAATCCCAGTAGTAATCCCTCGGGATACAATCGGTAGACAGAGCCTTATTGAAGGTTTCTGCATTTGCTTAGACGAAATTAAAAGCGTAACTCCAGCGTATAGGAAACCACGACGAGCGTTCGTAAGAATTGTTGGAACAAGTTCGGATTCTAATATTGACATAGTTGAAGCCTTTATCCCACAGTGGAACTTGCACAAGGCTGTTCGCTTTCCACTCTCATTGTTTGGGAATCTTGAAAAGGATAACATAAAACCTGGCATGCTTTTTATAGCTGACATAAATATTGGGGCACGTGTTCCGCAAGAATTATTTTTTGAAAATTTTGAACTTGCTCCGGAGCCAGATCCAAATGATGGACTTGCCTAATCTTGTTGTACTAGATGTCGGCCACGGAAATTGCTCGGTTCTTATGGACACCGGTGGCATTACTATTTTCGATGGTGGGCTCGGCGACGTTCTTCTGGAGTTTCTTGAAACCAACAACATAACAGATATTGCTAGTGTCTTAATCTCTCATACGCACGAAGACCATATTGCTGGCCTTATTACCGTTTTGCTGGCCCCGAATATTAACGTTACCAATGTTTATGTCAACCCAGATCCCAACCCAACTGATATATGGAAAGAGTTCAGAAGTGCAATCAAACATGCTAGAACAAATAAGGGCACAATTCCTAATACTCAGTTAAACACATCTCTTACCGGTCAGTTGGACCACGGCAGCGTTCATATTGAGATACTATCTCCAGTTCCAGAGACTGCGATGAGTGGTGTAACAGGGCAAGACCTCAATGATAAACAAATAACACGTCATGCCATGAGTGCCGTAGTGCGCTTGAAAAAAGATGACGTTCCTCTTGTTCTGTTGTCGGGAGACCTAGACAGCCGCGGTCTAGAATATATGCTCAAGGACATGATTGATGCCAGGGCTAAGGTTTTAATTTTCCCGCATCACGGAGGAAAACCAAGCTCTGGAGACGTGTCTAAATTTACACAGCAGTTATGTGAACTCACCCATTCCGACATCTTTATCTTCTCAATCGGACGCGGGACACACGGTACCCCACAATTTGCCGTAGTTGAAAAGGTACGCGAAATCCAACCACAAGCTCGCATTTTATGCACCCAACTATCAGAACACTGCACCTCCAAACTCCCAAAGCATCAATCTGACCATCTTAATGACCTTCCGGCTGCCGGAGACTATTCCAATAGTTGCTGCGCTGGCAGTATCGTCGTCGACATGAGCAAATCGAATATAGTAATCCTTCCCAGCGAAGAAGCTCATACGGATTTCATCCAGGGAGCCGCGTCAACTCCTTTGTGCTTGAGTGATTAAGAGCTGTTCCTTACGTATTGCCCGCGTAAGCAGTTTCTGGCTTCACACTGAAAACGAACGACAACTCTCTCGAATTACGCCACAACACAGTTGGCAAGCCTAAGCATTCTGGCGAGGCACCCTTTTTCAATCAAACGTGCAGCTACCTACCAGCAACAATCCGAAAATTTAAAATTCTTTAAATGCTTTCCTGACAAGCTCTTATCTCTGTCAATCCCATCAAAAACACCCCAATTTTCGCACCAAACGCGCGACCCCCTCTACTAATGAGCGGACCCTCCGTCCGGCCCGCTTGCCGCGTCGTAGCTTTAGCGATGACGGGCCCTTTGAAAAATA
>CAZENQ010000137.1:0-6169 GCA_964513655.1 uncultured Pirellulales bacterium
TGCCGGCGAGTGTGATGTAGAGGATGTCGCGGTGGAGGATGTGGCTTATTTCGTGTGCGATGACGCCCTGGAGCTCATCGCGGTTTAGCCGGCCCATGAGGCCCGCGGTCACGGCGACAGAGGCGGATTTTGGGTTTCGGCCTGTTGCGAAGGCGTTGGGGGCGGGGTCGGGTATGATATAGACTTTGGGCATTGCAGGCAGGGCGGCGGCGATTTTCATTTCTTCGACGATATTGAACAGCTGAGGGTATTCGTCGTGAGTGACGGGTTTTGCTCTGCTGGTTGCGAGTAGGATTTGGTCGCCGGATGAGAAGCTTATGAGCATCAGGATAAGCCAGAGTGTAGCGGCGAAGGCCAGGCCCCACAGTCCGGCGTGATTGGTTTTAGCCATCTGTGGCGATTGCGACTGGTTTTGTGGGGTGATAGCCAGGCCGAAAAAGCCACCAGCCGGGTCAAAAATTGAGCCGATTATGTAGCCCAAAAGCAGCAGCACAGCCGCCATTAAGGCCATCAGGATGATGGAGTTACGCTTGTTGGCTCTAATTAACTCCCACATAGTTAGCTTTTAATGTTTAGTTGTTATTATTTTCGGTGGTCAGGGCCTTCGACTTCGGTTTGCTTCGCTCAGGAGGATAATCTTTCCGGATTAAGTAAAGCTTACTTTTGGCACTTCTCTTTCGGCGGGTGCTTCGAGCTCGAAGAAGTCGCGCTTGGCGAAATTGAATGAGTTCGCAACGATGTTCGAGGGGAACATCTGAATCTTGTTGTTAAAGAAGAGTACCTGGTCATTGTAGCTCTGGCGAGCGAACGAGATTTTGTTTTCGGTGCTGGTCAACTCTTCCTGGACGGAAAGGAAATTCTGATTGGCCTTCAGGTCGGGGTAGTTTTCGACGACGAGCATGAACTTGCTGAGGGCTTCGCCGAGCGCGCCTTCAGCCTTTGAGGCCTCGGAGACGTTCTTTGCACCCATGGCCTTGCTTCTTGCCTCGGTAATGGCCTCAAAAGTCCCTCTCTCGTGCTTCATGTAGCCTTTGGCAGTATCGACGAGGTTGGGAATCAGGTCGTGGCGGCGTTTTAGCTGGACGTCAATCTGTGACCAGGCATTGCCCACCTGGTTGCGAAGCCGAATCAGAGCGTTGTAGATGCCGACGACGAAGGCAATCAGCACGCCAATGACAACGGCGGCAATAATTAGTGGAACCATAATTATTCTCCTTCTTTAAAACCGATAAATTGAACTCTACATAGAATAACGGACGGCGGTTATTTTACCGCATATGGCTGCTAATGGCCACAATAGTTTTTGTTTTCAGAGCTCTTCCGGGAATGCGCGTCGTGCGAGGTCGTTCATATTGCCCATTTTTGTACTGTATGGGCGGAGGCGGAACTTGTAGCTGTAGGGCCTGGGGGGTAATCTGAATTCCTTGTGCGGCCGGGAGCGGTCTTTTCGCCAGCCGCCGTCGTCTCCGCCGACGCCCATCTGTTTGTAGTCCAGATTGACTGTGATGGTGTCGCGTCGCGGCAGCTCATTTATGTGCTTGGCGTCTTCGAGGTCCTGCATTGTGTAGGGCCAGGCGCTGACGCTCAAAAGGGGCATACCTACGGCGAGCAGGCCGAGGCCGTCTTTGTCTGTCAGGGTAAGCCAGCGTACGTCGACTTTGTTGCCGTTTTCCTGCGGGCGGACGTAGTCGTGAATCTGGTCTTCTACCGAACCGGAATAGATGCCTACGGCGGCACCGGTCTTTCTGTCGGAGTATGTTTCATGCGGTCCCCGGCCGTACCAGGTCAAGGTGTTGAAACGGCCGGGCATTGCCATCTGCATGCCGAAGCGGGGCAGGTTAGCAAGCTCGCCTTTGGGCTTCATGCTACTTTCGACAATCACGTCGCCACTTCCATAAATGGTGTAGATGCACTTGTAGTCGGAACCTCCAGCAGGCAGCACGGCCTCGGTGGTGATTCGGACAAGGTGCGGTTTCGATTGTTCGGCAATAACCGAGTTGACGGTGCGGTTTTGACCGGCGTTTCTCCAGATTGCGGAGCGGATGGGCATTCCACCGGCAGGGAACCTGAAAGTCGGGTCCCACTTGCACTCAATATCATTGTCGGTCGGTACGCGCCAGAAGTTTGGAATCAGGGGTGTGGCGATTAGCTCTTTACCTTTGAATTTGAATGACTCAATGGCACCGGTCTGTTTACCGATGGTGAGCGTGAAATTCTTTCCGCTGATTTTGACTGCTTTGGCGGATTCCTTAAGTTTGAGGCTCTGCATGTCTTCGGTGTTGGCCTCGGCAACCGGGGGGACGTCAAATGGTAATTTGTACTGGTCCCATGCGAGGACATGGCCTCGGTCGGCCCAGGAGGTGTCGTCGGCGAGCGTGGAGGTGATTTTGAGCCAGTATTCGGCGCCGGGTTTTAGTTGTGGTCTTTCAAATGGAACTGTGACCTGTTGCTCGGCGTGCGAGGCGAGTGACATTCTAGGTAGTCTGCCGCTCTGCAGGACCTGGTCGTCGACGGTCATTTCCCAGGAAATATCCACGAAGTCGAGGCTCAAGAAATCATATTTGTTTCGGATTTTGATTGTTCCTCTGGCGAGGTCAACGGGTTCTGCCTTTATTTGCTGGTAGACTTTTTTTGTTTCGCAAAGTTCGGGTTCAGGCTGGCGGGCTGGACCGACGATGCCGTTGCAAACCATAGAACCGTCGGAGGGTATGTCCGATGGGCCGTAGTCGCCGCCATAGGTATAGTACATCTTTCCTTCGGAGTCGTGGGCGCGGAGGGCCTTGTCGGCCCAGTCCCAGATGAATCCTCCGATGAGGCGATTGGGTTTTTCGATGAGGTCCCAATAGTCCTGAATGCTTCCGAGGGCGTTTCCTCTTGCATAGCAGTATTCACAGAGGATGATAGGGCGGCGGTCGATTTTGTTTTCGAGCTTTTCGGAGAGCAGCCAGATGGTGTCGTACATACGGCTTCTCATGTCGACATAGGGCGGGTCGGCAGGATGGTCCTGGGCGCCTTCGTAGTGGATGTAGCGCGTGGGGTCGTAGTCGTGAATCCAGCCTGCCATTGCGGCGTGATTCGGGCCGCAGCCTGATTCGTTGCCGAGCGACCAGAAGATAACCGAGGGGTGGTTCTTGTCGCGCTCGACCACACGGATTGCGCGTTGGACGAAGGCGGCGTGCCATTTTGGGTCATTTGACAATAAGCCGGCGATGCCGTGGGTTTCGAGGTTTGTCTCGTCAATGAGGTAGATTCCGTATTTGTCGCAGAGGTCATACCACTTCGGGTCATCGGGATAATGACAGGTGCGGACGGCGTTGATGTTGTTTTGCTTCATTAGTTTGATATCGAGTATCATATGTTCGAGGGGGATATAGTCACCGAGGTCGGGGTGTGCTTCGTGGCGGTTGACGCCATAGAGCAGAACCTCCCGGCCGTTGATGAGGAGTCGTTCATTTTTAAGTTCGACTTTGCGGAAACCTACCTTGCAGCTTTCGGCCTCGATGGTGTCGCCATTGGCATCGATAAGTGTAAGTACAAGTGTGTAGAGGTTTGGTGTTTCGGCAGACCATTTTTTGGGATTGTTTACCTCACCCTGCAGGAGGGGGAAATTGACGGTACTTCTTTGTGTTGCGTACCATTCTCTTACAATTGTTTTGGCGTCAGTCTTGAGCGGTGTTGAGAAGATGGGCTTTTCTTGTGAGTCGTAAAGCTGGGCCTGAACGGTCCAGCCGGCGAGATTCTGGTTTTTGAAATTGCTGAGTCTGGGACGAATCATAAGCGTTGCGTCTTTGTATTGGTCGTCAAGTTCAGTGCGGACGAAGAAGTCGGAGATACGTACAGGGGGCGCGGAGAACAGGTAGACGTCACGGTAGATGCCGCTTAGGCGCCAAGTGTCCTGGTCTTCGAGATAGCTGCCGTCGCACCAGCGGTAGACCTCTGCTGCGAGGACGTTTTTGCCGGGCCTGAGATATTTTGTGATGTTGAATTCGGCCGGTGTCATGGAGCCCTGGCTGTAGCCGACCTTCTCGCCGTTGAGCCAGAGGTAAAATGCGCTCTTGACTCCATCGAAGTGTATGAAGACTTGTCTGGCGGTCCAGTTATCAGGGATAGTGAATTCGGTGCGGTATGAGCCGACGGGATTGTTGTCGTGAGGGATGTACGGCGGGTTGGGATTCTTGGGGTGGAAGGGGAACGTTACATTGGTGTAGATGGGGATGCCGTAGCCATACAACTGCCAGTTGCCGGGGACGGGGATATCATCCCAGCGGCTAACGTCGTAATCGGGCTTATAAAAGTCCTTCGGTCTGTCGGCGGGCTTTTTGACCCAGTGGAATTTCCACTTGCCATTGAGCGATTTGTGGAACGGTGAGGCTTCGCGGGTGCCAATCAGCGCGGTCTGAATGTCGGGATAGGGCATAAGGGTACAGTGGGCGGGCTCTTTGTTTTTGCCAATCATCATGGGGTCTTCCCAGTCAGGTGCCAAGTTGGCCAGCAACGGTGTTGTGAAAGAAGCCAAAATTAAAATTAGAGTCGAGACCTTAGTGACGTCGAGATTTAACAGTTGCATTTTTATTCTCCTTTAAGCACGAGCAGAATCTTTACTGATCTATAGTCGGCAAGGCCCGCCGAGCAAGCGTGCCGATGTCGCCCATTTCCGGGGTGATGGCCTGGAGGCGGAAGCTGTAGCTGTAGGTTTTCAATGGCAGGCGGTACTCGGGGTGGGGCCTTGCTCTTTCTGTCCAGCCATCGTCGCTGCCTACGCCCATCTGTTTGTAATCGAGGTTGACGGTAATGGTATCACGTCGCGGCAGCTCGTGAATGTGCTTTGCTTTTTCGAGGTCTTCCATTGTATAGGGCCATGCGCTTGCGTATAAAAGCGGCATACCTACAGCGAGCAGGCCGAAGCCATCTTCATCGGTAAAGGCGACCCAGCGGACATCGGTTCTGTTGGCGTTTTCCTGTGGGCGGACGTAGTCGTGGATAAGCTCCTCAACCTGGCCGGAATAAAGTCCGACTGCGGCGCCGGTGTTTCTGTCCCAGTAGGTTTCGTGTGGCCCTCGGCCGAACCAGGTCATCTTATTGAACCGGTCGGGTATGGCCATTTGCATTCCGAGACGCGGCATCTCGGGAATTTTGAGGCTCTCCGGTACAAGGTCGTTTTTGACGATTACGTCGCCGCTGCCGTAGACGGTGTAGGTGTGGTAATAGTCGTTGTCGCCGGCGCCTTCCGGCAGTACTACGTGGGCGACGATTCGTACAACCTGAGATTTTATTTGCTCAGCGGTGACAGATTTGACGGTTCGGTCGTGTGCGGCGGTTCTCCAGACGCCTAATCTTATTGGCATTCCGCCGATTGGAGTTTCGGTCGTATGGTCCCATTTCTCTTCAATGTCGTTATCGGTGGGTTTTCGCCAGAAGTTGGGGATTAGCGGAGAAGTTACAAGCTCGGAGCCGCCGAAGGTGAAGGACTCGATGGCAGCGGTTTTCTTTCCGATTGTAAGTGTAAAGTTTTTACCTGTGACGGTGAATGCGTCAGCTGTGTCCTGCAGTTTCAACTTTGGCATTTTTTTTACGTTCTCTTCGTGAGCTGGTGGGGCGTCGAAGGGCAATTCGAGCTGGTCCCAGGCGACGATGTGGCCGCGGTTTGCCCAGAGGGTGTCCTCGGCCAAGGCGAAAGTGATTTTGAGGTAGTATTCGGTGCCCGGTTTTAACTTCGGTTTTTCAAAGGGCACGGTGACGACTTTTGCTTTTTTGGCGGGTAAATTCATTTTTGGCAGAGAGCCCTGCTGAATAACCTTTCCATCCTGTGTCAGTTCCCAGTCGATGTCGACGAAGTCGAGGGTGAGGAAATCGTACTTGTTTCGGATTCGGATTTTGCCGGGAGTAAGGTCGACGGGTTCAGCTTTTATATACTGGTAGACCTTTTTTACTTCGTAGTATTCGGGTTCGGGGTCTCTGTCGGGGCCGACGATGCCGTCGGCGATCATGGTCCCGTCGGATGGTGTTCCCGGCGGGCCGTAGTCGCCGCCATAGGCCCAGAACATTTTGCCGTCAGGGGAGAACTCTCTGAGGGCCTTGTCGGCCCAGTCCCAGATTAACGCTCCGACCAGATTTTTGTGTGTTTCGAAGGCATCCTGATACTCCTGGAGGTTTCCGACGGCATTGCCCC
>CAZENQ010000138.1:0-6143 GCA_964513655.1 uncultured Pirellulales bacterium
ACCCTGACCACGAACCAAAAAATGAAAAACGAAACCAATTTTCGAAGGGCAAAAAACGAACATAAACTCAGCTTTAACAAAGACTTACGAATATGAACAAGCTGGCAGACCCGGCCAACACGAAACCAATCTCGTCCGCGCCCACCCGCTTGCCTGCGGTCAAACCGTCGAAGGACAACTCCCTCAATCTGAAATCTGAGATTTGTGATTTGAAATCCCGCTTGCGGCTCACCCCCGGCCCCCGGATCCAGACCCATCCTTACTCCTTACTTCTTACTCCTTACTCCTTTTTTTGTTGTAATTTTTCACACTTTGAAACACTTTCAAACACTTATTCCAGCGCAATTCCACCCCTTTTTCTGAGTTTTTCCAAACTTTTCACACTTTGAAACACTTTTCAACATCCCCAACCCCCATTTTTAGCCCAAAAACAAGGGCGACCCCGCACCTGTCAAATTCCCCACCCCCATTTTTCACCCAAAATCAACGGTCCAATTCCTTCTGCCTTCTCACTTTTAACTTTCTCTCCACCCTCAGACTTTTTACTTTCAGACACGATAAAACTCCGTAAGATACTGAATACAAACAAGATAAGTACAATAGGCCGACAATGAAACCCAATTTGCAGCTACAACACTCTAAGCCGCTAACTCTTTTCCTCGCCACCCGGCCGATGTTCCTCATCGCCAGCGCAGCCCCCATCCTCGTCGGCTCAACTCTCGCCTACGCAACAACTTACAACTTCCACCCACTCCTGTTCACACTCGCCCTCCTCGCGATAATGACCATCCACGCCGGCGCCAACATGACCAACGACTACTTCGACCACACCTCAAAAAACGACTGGCTAAACAAAAACCCTACCCCATTTTCAGGCGGAAAACGCTACATCCAGCAGGGCATCCTCTCCCCTAAAGCTACGTTAATCACTGCCGCAGCGTTACTTACGGCTGGCTCAGCAATCGGCCTTCTAATTGTCCTCCTGACACAAAGCGTCTTTATCTTAATTCTCGGTCTCCTCGGCCTGCTGGGTGGTTTTTTCTACACAGCACCCCCATTTCGCCTCGGCTACCGCTCCACCGGCGAACCTGTCATTGCGCTGCTGTTCGGCCTGCTGCCCGTATACGGCTCATACTACTTACAGACAAGAACAATCGATACTATTCCTCTCCTGCCGGCTTGCATAGTTGCAATACTGATTTTCTTGGTGATTTTGGTAAACGAATTCCCCGATGTCGCCGCCGACGCGGCCGTGGCAAAAAAGACTTTAGTGGTGCGTTTCGGCCTCGCCGCCTCCGTTTGGATTTACAAAATCGCGCTGCTTGCGACCTACATCATTGCGGCGGCGGCAATATTGGCCGACCGGACTTTTGTTCTCGCCGGCTCGTTTTATCTCCTTACTCTGCCGTTAGCTGTTGTTGCAGCGAGACTTGTAAATAAAGAGCAATTGGCTAAGCCAGGCCAGTACCGTACCAGCCAAATTACAATTCTTTTGCACACTTCCGGTACTTTTACTCTTACCGCTGGCTTTATCGTCTCAGCCATTATTGCGTAAAGCAAAATCTGATTGACCCGCTTACCTCCACCTTTTAGACTTACTGCCGATGGATAAACGAATCATAATAAACGCGGATGATTTCGGCCTCTGCGAGAGAGTTAGCAACGCCGTGGCCCAGGCCCATACAGAGGGTGTGCTGACCAGTGCGACGATTATGGCCAATATGCCCGCCGCCGACGAAGCGGTCAAAACAGCCAAGAAGCTGCCGAGTCTTGGCATTGGCGTCCACCTTAACTTGTCCGAAGGCCGGCCTCTATCAAAAGACAGCAGCATCGCCTGTTTGCTTAATAGTGATGGCGAATTTACTCTTTCTGCGTTTAAACTGTCGGTCTTATCAATAGCCGGCCACAGAATCCGAAATGCCATACGAACAGAACTTGCCGCTCAAATCCAATGGGTATTCGATAAGGGTCTGACCCCTACCCATTTGGACTCACACAACCACATCCACAGCTTGCCGCCCATATTCCCGATAGTTTGTGAGCTGGCCCGGCGGTTTGAAATTGGCGCTATACGCTTTACCTTCGAGCCGAAGGATCTTTGCCGGATGCCCTGGCCGCTGCCCGGCGAAAGAGGCAGGCAAAGTGCCGCAAGAGCGAGGATTATGGCCAAAATCAACCGGATTCAGGACTCCCGCTTCCTCAAGACCGATGCCCTTCTCGGTATTGCGCATAAAGGCAAGATAGACGTGAGTTTCTTCAAGGCCGTTACCTTATATAGTTCGGTCCAAACTGCGGAAGTAATGACCCACCCCGGCCTTGCCGACACCGCCGGCCCGCACGAAACCAAACTCCAGCACCAACAAAGGCTTGAACTGGAAGCCCTTTGCAGTGAAAGAACAAAACAGCACTTCGAGGATGCGGGAATAAAACTGCTCCATTACGGAAACCTCTGACGATTTTTTTAAAGTCCTCAAAGATAGCGCTCTTGCTGACGGGTAGAATCCGAGTCCCCTCCCAGATTTACCCGATTTATAATCTTTGAGAAACTTACTTTTCAAGTTTCGACGTTGATTCCGTTAAAATAGTTGATATACTAATTATATATTCTTGCCGGACGCAAGGATGCATCGTGCGAGAAATTTCGAGTGTCTGAGAAAGTCCAATAAGGAGTTAAGCGTGAACCTGACAACCGAGCCTATTCCGGGGCTAAACTTCAAGGATCCCTTTATGATTTCATCATGCCATTGGACGGCCACTGAGAACTCTTTAAGGAGTCTAGTGCCTTTTCAGCCCAGTGCTTTAACTCTGAAAACGACATCCAAGGTCAGGGGTGGAAGCGGCGGACCTGACATTGGCCGCCGTCGGAAGTGCAAGCTGGAGGATTCACGGGGAAACAACTTTGCAAGCTACACTAATGGACCAGCAACCCTCGAACTACTTGACGCAGCTGCAACTCATTCATTGACCTGTTGCGCCAGAGAATTATTACCCGAATCAAAAGTGGGTCTCAGTGTCCTTCAAGGGGAGGATTACAAGGGCCTCGCAGCGACTTTGCCACCCCAAAACTACGCTTATGTGGAATTGAACCTCAAGTATTCACTCCGCCAACTACAAGTGGCTGAACTGAAGACGGTATGCACGGATCTGCAGAGCGACATCAAGCTTTTTCTTGAAGCCTTTGGTTCTTTACCCACTTTTGTCAAGCTCCCACGGGAAGCTACGGCGTTACTCGGCCTATATGATTTTCAGCAAATATTTTCCACAATTGCAGAAGCGAAAGGTGGGCTCATTGTCGCAAATTCTAGGAAGGCTGTAGTGCCTCCATCAAGGAGTTCTCTGCCAACTCTGGCGGAGCTCACACAGGGAGTAATTGTTGGCGAACATCTCTTTCTCGATACCTACAATGCCATTCGGTGCCTAACTAAGGACAACGAAGCCGAGACGACTATTCCACCAATAGTTGCAAGTGGCGGCATTGTGGATATCGGAGGTGCATTGGATATTCTTGCAGTTGGCGCATCGGCAGTGCAGCTATGTTCGGCCTTAGACATTTCTGGACCACAAGTGCTGCCTTTATTGCGGGAGCAATTAACAACGATAGCTACCGGATACGATTCTTTTCAGGAATTCCTACAAGAGATGCGCCGACAGGCGAGCGTGTGGCAACAGTTCGCGGCTACGGCTCGTGATCTGAGAGTTGATACTAAGACAGCGGTGCATCGGATTTTTCAAGAACCGGTGGTTATGGAGCACATTGAAAACGCTATAGCAGAGGAATGTACATTGTCTAATGATCAAGCGAGTTATGACGAACCTATCGCAATACCAGATGGCCTTCAGTTCGTTGTCAGCAAAGGAAATGTTTCCACCTTCCTCTTGGCAAATCGGGTAGTGGAACTATGCAGTATGTTACCGATTGAGTTTGAATCGGCTGCAGATTTCTGTCGAGGGTTGCCCTCACCCGCTTTTCATTGGGATTTTGCAATCTTGCCCAATTCAGCTCTTGATTTTGTTGAGAAGCAAAAGCGTGTTTTGCCTCAAAATCTTCTGCCGCAAAGAATTGCTGCTGTTGGGAAGTCCTCGATACATCTCATGGGCGTTCACGGACTAAACCTTGATGGTTTGGGTTCTGTTTATCATTTTACAGGTAATAGCGCCCGTTTCGCGTTAAGTTGTTTACTCAAGGAATGCCACCCAAGCACTGACTCGCTGATAGGTCCCCAGCTGTTGCCGTTGCTTCGTTGTTGGAATGAAGAAAAGGCTATTTTGGCAAAACCACCTTTGGGATTTTTCTATGGAATGCTTTGCAGAGAACAAGTTAAACACAAGTGGAGTGTTATCTGGTCTGTTTCCGAGCCGCTTATTCTTGTTGCATCTAAAGCTCTTTTGGATACAAGGGATGGGCAAAAAGTTGCTCAAGCTGTCGCTGCAAAATTGATTGGTCAGGTGCGATGGGTCTTGCAAAATCCTCAGCGAGCAGCAAAGAGAGTCAGGAGCGAAGGATTCTTAGACTATTGTGAGAGGATGTTGCTTGGCATATCGGAGGGCAAAACACAGTGACCCCTAGAAATAATAGCAAGATGAATATTCTCAACAATTTCGAAGTAAGAAAGAAATATGCTCGTTCCATTCTTCTGGACATCTGTAAAAATCCTGCCATTCTTGGCGTCTTAGGACCAGATCAGACGTGGGCCGTAGTGGGCGGTGCCGTTAGGGACTGCTTGATTACAGAACATCCGTGTACAAAAATTTTGTTTCGGCCATGGCCGGACGTGGACGTAGCCGTTGCTAGCGACGAGTTTTGCGTCGATGAGCATTTATCTGAAATTCAAGACATGGATTTCTCAATCCAACATAATTCTTTTGGTGGCTGGAAGGTATCAAGCGAAGATACCGGTGAACTCGACATATGGAAAGTGAAGCTAGATAGACCTGCCAGTGGTCTGTCAGAGCGATGGCTATCATATCTTGATAATGTCGATTTTGCAATTAATGCCGTAGCTTTCACATGGCCCGAGTGTGAAATAGTAGTCCATCCTCGTTGGCATGACGCTCTCAGGAAACAGCTCGTCACACGTTTGTCTTCGCGTTCAGTTAAGAAGCACTTCCAAGCTATTCGAGGTGTTGCCCTAGCTGTCAAGCTCCAAATAACTACTGGCCTTTCTTTCAGACTTGGGAAGCAAATCGGTCGCGATCTGGATTGGCTTGTTGGGACCAGTCATGAACAGGTGATGCGCGAGTCCTTGAGGTATCTTCAGCATAAGGTCTCCTCTGGTAGATGGTCTTTTCTGGTGCTCCAACGCTTTCTGCTTGAGTCTGCAAAGAGAAACTACACGCCCAGTTTTCGCGAGCTTATCAAGGACACTTTTGCCGACGACTTGAGGGGGTATGTGAAATTAAGAATGGACGATGGGCTTTCCGGAAAACAACGCCAACTTTGGTAGTGGGCTAAATCTGGGGAAACAGTAGGCATTTTTCTGTTGGCGACTGCGGGTAGCGGAGCTAAACATAACGGCATAAACCGCCAGGATGATCAAAAACAGTTCTTTTTTTTGACTTTTGTTTGCTCAATTTTTTTGTCCCATTTCAAATAATTGTCACCGCATCATTCTAACAATTCCCTCTCCTGATACAACGCAAAAATCTCCCCAACATAGCACTGTACACCACGTGGTATAGCGGCCGCAAAACGCAGCGCAGACTCCTACCCTGCACACCACGTGGTGCAGGGCTCCCAAAAAATCAAACCCAACCAAACCCAATCTCGAACGCAGGACGCGCGACGCACGACGGACCGGGTCCGTTAAAACAACTTTTTTTGTAATTTTTAACACTTTCAAACACTTTTCCAGTACCACCCACCCTCATTGTTAGCCCAAAAATAAGGATCCTCGTAACGCAGCAGATGCCAAAGAGGGCCGCTCAAAACACTTTTTCAATCATCCGTGCAGGTGCTTTTAGCAATGACGCGGATTTTTTAAAAATTCCTTACTTCTTATTTCACAAGCACTTAGCCCATATCTCCCTTCCTCACCTACCCGAAATTTCGTCACAAGCGCGCAAGCTGCTCTACTAATGAGCGGACCCTCTGTCCGGCCCGCTTGCCGCGTCGTAGCTTGTGCCATAGGTGCTTTAGCGATGAC
>CAZENQ010000139.1:0-6111 GCA_964513655.1 uncultured Pirellulales bacterium
CCGAGGCCGACCCGACGCTGGATATCAGCGGCGGTGACAGCGCCCACAAGCTGGCTATCCTTGCTTCTATTGCATTCGGATATGAGATTACGCTCGATGATATCTTCGTTGAGGGTATTGAAGCAGTATCGAAAAATGACATTCGTTACGGCGGCGAGATGGGCTACGTGCTCAAACTGTTGGCGATAGGACAAAAAGACAAGAACAACAGAATCTCGCTTCGAGTCCATCCATCTTTTATTGCGAGGGACAACTCACTTGCGCGTGTGGACGGCCCGTTCAACGCTGTTAGCCTATTCGGCAGCGCCGTCGGCCACGTAATGTACTACGGCCGAGGGGCCGGTATGATGCCTACCGCAAGCGCGGTTGTTACCGACATCATTGATGTTGCTTTGGGCAATAGCGCTACTACTTTCCGCCACCTGCATCTCAGGCCCCGCAGCGAAACGGAAACGCTGATTGAGAAAATCGGCGACTCAGTAAGCAGGTTTTATATCAGGGTAATGTGCAAGGACCAGGCAGGGGTCATGGCACGCTGGAGTAAGATCCTCGGTGACCATCAGATAAGTATGTCCGGCGCGCTGCAGCACGAAGGCACCGGGCCGGATAATACCGTACCGGTAGTAATCACCACACATCCGGCGCAGCAGAAGAATGTTTCTGCTGCCCTGAAGGAGATAGAAGCACTGGATGTCATCGGCGGAAAGCTGGTCTGCATAAGGATAGTCGACATACCTGAGGACACCGAACAGTGACCAAGTACGCCATAATAGTTCCTGACGGTGCGGCGGACGAGCCAATCGAGCAGTTCGGTAATAAGACTGTTCTCGAGGTAGCTGAGACACCCAATACAGACAAGGTCAGCAAAGAGGGCCGACAGGGAATCGTCCGGACGGTTCCGGAAGGTATGGAGCCGGGCAGCGACGTTGCACAAATGAGTCTGTTAGGCTACGACCCGCAGCGATATTACTCCGGGCGAGCACCAATAGAGGCGGTGGCACAGAATATTAAGTTATCCGAAGACGACTGGGTCTTCAGATGCAATCTCGTTACCATTGTCGACGGCAAGATGGAAGACCATAGCGCCGGGCATATATCCACCGAAGAAGCAAGCGCATTAATAAAAGAGTTAAATGACCTACTTGGCAATGAGCAAACTTGTTTTTATCCGGGCGTAAGCTACCGGCACTTGTTGGTCTTCAAAGGGTGTGATTTCGCTGTTCGGACGTATCCGCCGCATGACCATATAGGTACGGCAATAGATAAGATTCTGCCTCACGGCAAAGGCGCCGAAACGCTTGTCGACTTGATGGCCCGTTCGCAGCGGCTTTTTGCCAACCACGACGTTAACAAAGTCAGAAAAGACCTCGGTGAAAATCAGGTGAGCTCGATCTGGCTGTGGGGACAGGGTACGAAAGCCCGGATGGAAAGTTTCAAGAAGCGGTTTGGTATTAAAGGCGCCACTATCACGGCCGTGGACCTCGTAAGAGGTTTGTCCAAACTTATCGGTTTTGATTTGATAGACGTCCCGGGCGCCACAGGTTTTATTGACACAAATTATGAGGGTAAGGCAGCGGCGGCAATAGAAGCGCTCGAGAAATACGATATTGTGTTTGTCCACATAGAGGCACCCGACGAAGCATCTCATAACGGCAGCGCAGAAATGAAGAAAAAAGCCGTTGAGCAAATCGACAAATATGTTGTCGGCCCTGTGCTCGAAGCTCTGCAGCGCTACGAGAATTGGCGAATACTTGTTTTGCCGGACCATCCCACCCCTGTCTCAAGCAAGGCCCATTCGGCCGAACCCGTCCCGTTTGCGATGGCGGGTACGGGCATTAGCGGCATCCTGCGAGCGAGTTTCAGCGAGGCCAATGCCACCAAGTCGGGCTTTAGAATAGATAATGGTTTTGAGTTAATGGAATATTTCCTGAGAAGCTGACAGGGTTGATTATGGCGATTATTGTGCAAAAGTTTGGCGGGACTTCCGTTGCTGACGCAGAGAAAATCCGCCGGGCCACTCAGCGAGTAATCAAGGTCGTAAAGAACGGCTTTCAGGTGGTCGTAGTAGCCTCGGCCCGGGGCAAACAGACCGATGAACTTATCGCCGATGCTCTCGAACTTAATCCTAATCCCCCGGAACGCGAGCTGGACCAGCTGCTAAGCACCGGTGAAATACAATCGGTCTCGCTTTTTGCTATGGCCCTGGGCGCAGCCGGCCACGATGCCATCAGTTTCACAGGGGCGCAAATCCGGATGGTTACCGACAGCGTGCACACGAAGGCACGGATAAAAAGCATCGATGCCGAGAAAATCCGCGAACAATTGGGCAAAGGCAAGATCGTCCTCGTTGCAGGCTTTCAGGGCATAGATGAGAACGGCAACATAACCACACTCGGCAGGGGCGGCTCCGACACGAGCGCGGTGGCCCTGGCTACGGCTCTGGGCGCCGAGGAATGTGAAATCTATACGGATGTCGATGGAATTTATACGACCGACCCGCGAATATTCAAAGACGCTGTAAAAATGGATATGATTAGTTACGATGAAATGCTCGAACTGTCCAGCCTTGGGGCGGGTGTTATGCACACCAGGGCCGTCGAGTTCGGTAAGAAATACGATGTCAGGATTCATGTCAGAAGCAGTATCGAGGAAAAAGAAGGGACAATAATTACTCACGAGGTGCCGCAAATGGAAGATGTAGTGGTTTCAGGAGCGACTGTTCAGAAAGATATGGCGATAATAGACCTTGTCGGCGTGGATAACAAACCGGGCAACGCCGCAAAAACCTTTGCTGCTCTGGCAGGCGCAAAAGTGGTTGTCAGTGATATCATTCAGACGGAGGTCAGCTCCGAAAAGGCGAACCTGTCGTTTCTGATTGGCATTTCGGATTTGCGTGCCGCAAAAGAAGCTGTTGAAGCAATCAAAGAGGATATTAATTGTGAAAACATCTTTGTTCGCGAGGATATTGCCGAGATCTCTGTCGTCGGTGTCGGCATGCGGACCCATTATGGCGTGGCTGAGAAAATGTTCGGGGCACTGGCCAAGGCCCGAATAAATATCGATGCGATTACCACAAGTGAAATTCGCATCAGTTGCGTTGTCAGTAAGGACCAGGCAGAGGATGCCCTGAGAACTGTTTCTGCTGCCTTTGAGCTGGACAAGCTCGCACAGGATCGGGCATAAAAAAGGACTGATACACTAATCTTGGCTGAAAAGAAGAAAACCACTCTCGCGATGAGCAGGCGCAGGAGAATCGCTATATTCGTCTTGTGTGCGGCGGCTGTGGTATTTCTTGTCTGGCTCGACCATGGCCTTGTCGGGCGCAGGCGGCGGCAACCCAAAACCGAACAACAGATACACGCCTACGATTTCGAAAAATATCACGAAAAAACGTTTACCGTTGTAAATGTCGTTGATGGTGACACCGTCGATATAAATATACCTGATGGTAAATTTAACACCACAAGGATAAGGCTCTGGGGAGTGGATACGCCGGAAACCAAGCATCCCGAGACAGGGCCTATGTACTTTGGCCAAGAGGCCACCGATTTCGCAACGGAATTAGCTCTCGGAAAAGAGGTTACCATTTATCTCGAAGCCGCCCGGACCAGAGGCTATTACGGCAGACTGCTGGCTTATGTCCAATTGCCCGATGGTTCTGTTTTGAACGAAGTGCTGCTGCGCGAGGGCGTCGCTTATGCAGACCTGCGTTTTGACCACAGCTTGTACCATAAGTATGAGCAATTGCAGGCAGCCGCCCGCAGTCGGAAGAAGGGCTTGTGGGAACAGGTAACCCGCGACCAGCTGCCGCGATGGCTTCAAATGGAAAATCCAAAACTGCCATGAAGTAAATAATATCTTCGCGCCGTAATTTATCGCGCCAATTCAAAGCGGTTTTTATGTTTGCATTTTTACTTTTGATTTTTCCTGTGTTTTGCATTTGCTCGAAATACCAATCCCTGAGGCTAACAGCGAAAACCCGCTGGCCAGACTCATGTTAAAGCAAATCGGCCTGAAAGGCCGAAAATATTAATAACGGTGGAGCAAGTGTAAAAGGAGACATTTTGGAAACCACAGTCAACAACGGCAGAAAGACCAGGGTGGCGACCGTCCCGCAGTATGCGGTCCTAAAGGGTGTTAGCGTCAACAGGGTTGAGGGCTGGATAAAACAAAACCGCATAACGGCCCTTAGACACGATGGGAAAACAGTCATCGATGTTGACGCATCGGAAAAAGGCAAACAACCAGAAGAAGTGACGGTTGAAGAAAATCAGGTACCGTCACCTGAGGTTCTGCTGCAGAGACTTTTGGTGCAGGCGGAGGCGTCGGCCGAGAAAAACTATATGCTGCAAAAAAGATGGCAGCTGGCTTGCCTTGTGTTGCTTATGCTTTTCGTTGGCGCCCTGTCGATTATCATCTGGCTTTATGTGGACATCCGTGTGCTTACGTTGGACCAGGACAGGCTGCGCATGGACAAATATACTCTCACTGAGCAGCTGCATTCGGCCAGTGCGAAGGTCAGTGACCTTAATGGGAGGCTCAATCTGCAGCGAAACGACACCGACCGGCTTACTGCCTATAGCGCCGGACTTGGGAATCGAAATAAATCACTTTCTGGTAAGGTCAACTCTCTCAGCCGGGCTGCTGACGGTCTCCAACTGACACGCGTCGAAGACAAACCAGTAAAGCCTGTTAAAGTTCAGACCAACACCCAACAGGCAGAACGCACGCCACTTGACCCAAGCAGACTCAATTCCATAGGAAAAGGAATTTACCCGGAAGATATGACCAGGGCCGAACTCATAGCGAGCCTTGGCGAGCCTGACCGTATCTACAAAGGCGGCCAGTACGAACAACTTGTTTATTTTGACCGGTCTCCCGGCCGGTTCTGGTTCAGGAACGGCCCGTTTGTTCAAGCAGCCGAATAACAGCGCGAGAAACTTTCCGCCCGACTGAAAAAAACGCCGACGTGCGCTTGGAAAGTGGTTTCTTAGTCCCAGGGAGACCTACAATGTGTGAAATACATATCCTGTTATTTTCTGTATATACCTCCCGGGACCAGTAAGAGGAACCAGAACAAAACATAAAGGAACAAGGCAACCAGGCATATAGGGTTCCTGGCGGTCAAACTGAGAATTGCGGTCGTTATTGCGGCGATAACCGCCGCGCCTGCCTTAGTGGTTGCTGCGCCGATGACCGTGGCGGCGAAGCCCACCTCAAGCGAAGCTGCGCTTACGGCCGTGCTTGCCGATGCGGCCTTGGCGCTGGTTGTCATCAGACCGAGCAGCCCCAGCGCTACCAGCAGCATGCCCTTGCCCAAACCGTTCCGCGCTAACTGCCGTCTAAGCGAGTATTTTGCCCGAAAGAACCACACCCGGGCCTGGAGTTCACTGCAACCCATAAGCGCAGCTATTTCTGAGTAGGGCATCTGCTCGAAGCACCGCAGGGACAAAACACTGCGATGCCTCAGTGTCAGCTCCTTCATAGAGTCAAATACCGAGCCGGACAGCTCTCTTCGTATAAGGTTGTTCAGTCCATCGTTGGAGTCCTGGGGGATACGCTCCAGCAGGCGAGCTCTGTCAATCGCCGAGATTTGTACCATCCTGTCTTGCTGCTTTTCCCTGAAATGGTGCTGGACCTTGCCCAGAGCCGTACGAAACAGCCAAACCCAGAACCGCTCAGGCTGCCTTAACTGTTTTAGTGACTTAACCATTGCCAGCAAAGTCTCCTGCAAAAGGTCTTCTGTTAAATGATAATTTAGCGTAAGTCGATAAATATAGGCAAAGAGCCTCCCCTCTGCCAGCTCGGCCAGTTTGTTCATACTCTCCTGGTCGTCGAGCCGGGCCTTTTCGACCAACTCAAGGTAATTGACGTCGTTTTCCATGAAATCCAATGGTTTTGTATTTATAGTCCAAAAAGTCCGTGATTCGTTACACTTTTTTTGCAAATATTTTGGAAAAATCTCGAAAATGGGGCCGGGTGGGAGAGCTGGGGGGAGTAAAAGTGATATTCTGGGGAGGTGGGTTTTTGGGCTAAAAATGGGGGTTGGGGGTGTGTAAAAGTGTTTCAAAGTGTGAAAAATTACAAAAAGTGAATAGAAACTTACAAAAA
>CAZENQ010000140.1:0-5953 GCA_964513655.1 uncultured Pirellulales bacterium
CTTTCCTCCAAGATATACACTAGTTTAAATAGTGTATATTGCGCGCCGCCTCCCGGCCCGCCAATTTTTGACCCACAAAAACCACCCATTTTCCGTCAAAATCTTCGAATATTTTCACACTTTGAAACACTTCCACACACTTCTTCGAGCGCAATTCTGCAACTTTTTATATGTTTTTCCAAACTTTTCACACTTTTTCACACTTTGAAACACTTTTCAACACCCCCAACCCCCATTTTTAGCCCAAAATCAAGGGCGACCCCGCACCTGTCAAACTCCCAACCCCCATTTTTCCCACAAAATCCCACACCAAATTTTCCCCTCGCATTATAAGATGACAAGTCAAAACAACCGCGAACTGTCGAGCAGAAAAGTTACCGGCCCGTCATTAATACTGCTCACATGCATATGCTCACCAAACGCCCCCTTTTCTACCCCCACACCCCTTTCAGCTACCAAAAACACCACTTTTTCGTAAAGCTCCTCCGCCTGCACTGCCTCCCCCGCCCCATCGAACCCGGGACGCCGACCCTTACGGCAGTCCCCGTGAAGAGTAAAATTGCTTACCAAAAGGACCCTGCCGCCAACATCGACCAGACTTCGATTCATCTTGCCTTCCTCGTCGCCGAAGATACGCAGATTAACCAGCTTATCGGCCATAAACTCAGCATCGCTTGGCGTATCCGCCCTGCCGACGCTAATATAAACGAGTAAACCATTATCGATTTGTGCGACAGTTTGGCCGTCCGTCTCGACCCGGCTTTGCAAAACCCGTTGTATGACTGCCCGCACAGTTATCCTTTCTCCCCCGGGCTTTGGCGGCCTAATCCGATTATTCGTACGCCCGCTGGGTTTGACCGGAACTGCTTGCCGCAACTGAAGAGACTACTTATATTTGATAATACCGTCGTGCAATTTGTGCTTTTCTACATCGGCGGCCCTGTGCCCCTTCTACTTCCTTGGCGATTCCTTCGGCTCGGTTCGCGAGTGCGGTCTCTGCTACGGCCGCGGTCTCTGCCACCACGCTCACGGTCTCTGCCTCTTCGGCCCTCTCGCTCTTGTTCTCTCTGGCGGCGCCTCGCATCCTCAATTATTTGGGTCGTTTCCTCGAACCGCTTCTGTCTTTCCGACAGCAGGGCATCAATCCCATCTGTTATCTTTACGGCTTGCTCCTCGACGGCGAGCTCTCGGAGCAGATTAAGCTCCGCACTGACCTGCTCGTGCACCGCTCTTGCTAAGGCTCTCTTGTCAAGATTGGGGCGTTCCCACTCTCTTGTTTCTTTTTGATTTCCCTCGTTTGCCCGTTCTAATGCCTCTTCATGGCCTTCAAATATCTTATTTATGTCTTTGTTCGGATCAGCCACGGCGTTGGCATCCGCGGTCGAATTTGGATCCTTGGCCTGCTTGCGTTCTACCTTCTTGGCTCGGGGGTCTTGTGGTGGACCGTAGCCAGGCGGTCCACCATAGCCCGGCGGTCCCGGATAGCCCGGCGGCTGGGCAAAAACCTCGATGAGACCTAAAGAAACTGCCAGTAAAACCAACACGGCAATAATAACGCGTTTCACAATACGTCCTCCAAAACTATAATAATGTCAATTACAATCGACCGGCGGCTAGACCTGCCGGTTAACAGCATATATTTATTATACCAGATTATACCGGATAATGTTCCAAGTCCCTGCGCAAAAATCACGCAAATTTGCTGTTTTGTGGCTGACAGGCCCTCAGACCTGCTCGGCGCAGGACAAACCAAGGCGTTCTGTGATTCTATCGAACTCGTCCAAGGAATAGAATTCGATGATTATCTTGCCTCTCTGGCCATTTTTGCGGGTTTCAATTGATACCTTCGTGCCCAGCTGGCGGCTGAGTTCGCTCTGAAGGTCCAGAATATGAGCTGGTTTGGGGCTTGGCGGTGTCTTGAGCTGGCCGGTCCCGGCAAGATATTTCCTGACTAATCTTTCGACCTCGCGTACGCTGAGCCGCCCTGCCAGTGCCCGGTTGGCGAGCTTTCGACGAAGCTCGTCCGTGGGCAGTGCAAGTATGGCCCGGGCGTGTCCCATAGTCAACTGGCCCTCGATTAGCATTCGCTGGATTTCATCCGGCAGGTCGAGTAGCCGCAGGCAGTTGGCAATAACCGAGCGGTTTTCACCGAGTCGCTCGGCGGCTTCGGCTTGAGTCAGAGAGAAAGTGCTTAGATAGTTTTTATAGGCCTTTGCGCGTTCGATAGCATTAAGGTCGGCCCGGTGGATGTTCTCCACCAGTGTCAATTCGAGCATCTGCTCATCTGTCGCTGCGCGAACCAGCGCAGGTATGGTTGCCAGGGAAGCTAATTTTGCAGCTCGGAACCGGCGCTCTCCGGCAATCAGCTCGAACCCTGAGGCCGCGGGGCGGACAATAATCGGTTGAATTACGCCGTTTGCCTTAATGGATTCAGCCAAATCCTCCAGCTCCCGCTGGTCCCATACTGTCCGCGGCTGATAGGGATTTGGGAATATCGCATCGATGCTGATTTCCTTTAGTGAACTGTGTAACTCTTTGTCTGGAGGGAAGTTAGCTACCATAGCGGAACTGGATGGTGCTTGGTTTGGCTCGCTCGGGCCGGATGTTATCGGACCTAAAAGTGACGCCAACCCCCTGCCGAGATGTTTTGGTTTTTCTCTTTTTTTGTTGGCCATATGAACGCTCCTTCACAACCTGTAATGAAATCCTGTTTCGTTTTTTAGAACCTCCGGTCAAGGTTTAACCGTCAGCTCAAATAATACTTCGGAATTTTTCTGGGAAATTCTGCAACTTTACACGACTGAAAAACGGTTTTCGGAGAAAAAATGTTTCACGTGAAACAATTAATAAAGGCAAAGCAGTCTGCAGAAAGAAGTCAGGAGTTGGGAGTTTAGACGGTTAGCGGGCGAAATACTGGGATGGGTTTATGGCGTTTATCACCTTTCGGACTGGATGATGCATCGCGGCGCGGCCGGGGGAAGGAATTAACCGCTAAGATTGGAGGACGCAAGGAATACTCGATTGCACAGGGTACAGTAGTCACAATTGCAGAGATCGCCTCGGCTGCTCCGCCAAGAAGAGAGGGCGTTTGTAGCGGCCGAATGGGGCATTGACGCGGGCCGGGCAGGGCAGATGTTTCACGTGGAACAAGTGTTATGAATACGGCTACAGTGAGGAAGAAGGTGGAGGCCGGGCTGCGAGGACAGATGATACTGACCAAGCGGAGAAGCGGAACGGCGCGCAGGGGGAAGGAACGTTTGTTAGGGAGATGCGGCGCGGGAGCATGTGTAAGTACAGGCCCCGCAAGGAGTTAGTTAAACATGTATCAAATAAGAGCGCGAGTTAACTGCGGGGCGAATTGCAGGAGGGGGAGCGGCGTTTTTTGGGGAAAAATGGGGGTTGGGGGTGTTGAAAAGTGTTTCAAAGTGTGAAAAATTGTGAAAAGTTTGGAAAAACTGAGAAAAAGGGGTGAAATTGCGCTCGAATAAGTGTTTGAAAGTGTTTCAAAGTGTGAAAATTTACGAAAAATTTAGCGTTAAAATGGGGGGTTTAGGGGGATCAAAAATTGGCCGGGCGGGAGGCGGCGCGCAATATACACTATTTAAACTAGTGTATATCTTGGAGGAAAGTGTCGCATATTGACAAATTTCCTATCAATTTGCGACAGGTTTTGAGCAGCCGGAGGCGGCAAATAGTGGACAGGTGGTGGCGGTAATTTAAGGGCGGTTGCGGCCCCAGTTAGATAGACTGCGTCATCTCACGGGGTAAAGGTTAGGGTTTGGCCACGAAAAATGGGTTATCGGATTGAACATACGTTTGCATTCCTGAGCCAAAACATCAGCACAAAGCGTCAGTTTCTGCGAAAAACCCTTGACTTTGGACTACAATTGGGTATAATACTGCCAGCTTAGTGGATGGAAATCCAGAAATTAGGGAACAGCTAAGCCCTTTTGCGCATCATATAAGCGGACAAGGAGCGAAACTTGCGAAAGGAGCCGAAAAATGAGGATCTTAATCTTTATCTGCCTGTGCCTGACGTTTGTTATTCCTTCTCGGGCGAGAACAATCACCGTCGACGACGACGGCCCGGCGGACTTCAATAATATTCAAGCGGCAATTGATGATGCCAATGAAGGGGATACCATTATCCTGGCCGATGGCGTCTATACCGGCCAAGGCAATCGGGACATCGACTTCCTTGGCAAGGCTATAACCATCCGCAGCAACAACCCCAATGAGCCTGCCGTGGTCGATTCTACCATTATTGATTGCCAGGGTACAGAACAAGACAGGCACCGTGCTTTTTATTTCCATACTGGTGAAGGACTCGATTCCATCATCGCCGGTTTGACAATTACCAATGGCTATGGGCAAGATGAGGACGTCCATTCAAGCTATATGTTTTCTGCTGGTGGCGCCATCTTCTGCATCGGTTCGAGTCCGACAATCGTGCACTGCCAAGTAATCCACAACTATGCTGGCTTCAAAGGCGGCGGATTTTACATCGAGAACGGCAGCCCCAAAATTACAAACTGCGCCTTCACCGACAACTCGTCAACCTACGGCGTCGCCATATTCAATAGAAATAGCAACGCTACTGTGACAAATTGCACTTTCACGGCTAACTCTACAAACTCTCCGAACTCGGGCGGAGGCGCGGGGATATACAATATGTACGGCAGCCCGAAGATCAACAACTGCACATTCCACGGCAACTTTTCACAGGAGCTGGGCGGCGGCATCAAAAACGATGAAAGCAGAGCAACCATTACGAATTGCATATTTGTTGAGAACTCTGCAGACTCTGGCGGCGCAATACACAACACAGAGGGCAGCCCAACGATTGCAAACTGCACCTTTAGTGCAAACTCAGCCAGAGAAAGGGGGGGCGCAATGGCCTTCGGTCGCGGGTATACCACGTCAACTTTGGAAAACTGCACTTTTGTCGGCAACTACAGCGACAAAATCGCAGGCGCGATATTCTATTCGAGAACAAACCCAATACTCACCAATTGCATCTTCAGAGGAAATTCTGCAGACGCCGGAGGTGCGATATACAACGACCAAGCCAGTCCAACGATTGCCAGCTGTGCCTTTCTCAATAACTCGGGTAGCTACGGCGGAGCCATCTTCAATGAATCCACTAACCTGAGAGTAACCAACTGCACGTTTCGTGCGAATTCAGCACGTAGCGGAAATTGTATGGCCTTTGATTCCGAGCATTCGTTTTTGAGTAACCTTCAAATGAACAACTGCATTCTTTGGGACGGTGGCAATAAGATATGGAACCACGACGGTTCGATTATTACAATTACCTACAGCGATGTACACGGTGGGTGGCCGGGTCAAGGCAATATCAACAAAGACCCATACTTTGCGCTCAGTTCCGGTTACCACCTCGCGATTGGCTCGCCCTGTATCGACGCCGGTGACCCAAATTACATTGCAGGGCCGAACGATACAGACCTAGACGGCAATCCTCGTGTGATGGATGGCCGAGTTGATATGGGGGCTTACGAACAATTAGGTACTATCAATACCGCTCCAGTTGCCTGTATTGTGGGAGGGGACAGGGTTGTTGAGGCGGGGGTTGGTTGTGAAGCGAGGGTTGTGTTGGATGGTTCTTGTTCGAGTGATGCGGATTCTACGGAGGGGACGAACGATGATATAAATGATTTTGACTGGTACGAGGTGATAGATGCGTGCGAGCCGAACAGTGATATTTATATAGGGAGCGGGGAGGTTATAGAGTGCAATTTAGGTTTGGGTGAGCATTTAATTATCCTCGAAGTAACAGATAAGGCGGGGGCTTTTGACAGCAACGAGGTGGTGATTACAGTTGAGGATGTGACACCGCCAGAGTTTAGTCTGGTTGTTGAGCCGAATATACTTTGGCCTCCGAATGGTAAGATGGTTCAGGTTCGGCCGGAGTGGGAGGTGAGTGATAACTGCG
>CAZENQ010000141.1:0-5834 GCA_964513655.1 uncultured Pirellulales bacterium
TTAGCCCAAAAACAAGGGCGACCCCGCACCTGTCAAATTCCCCACCCCCATTTTTGGCCCAAAAACGCCGCTCCCCCTCCGTCGTCCGGCCCGTTTACAACGACCTCCCCGTCAATCTGAGAAACCTACACAACTTGGGCACCCCAAATCCACCCAGAACTGGCTTCAGCAATCATCCAGAGACGGTTTTTGTCTAAAGTTTAGGGCTCGTCCTGCGATAAAAGATATGGAAAAGTGTTCTTAAAACTCGTTTTAGAGGTCAGTAACCATGAACGTAGATGGCGTAAATGCCCCAAATGGCAATGCTTACGGCCTGCAAAAGGCCCAATCGCAAGACCCGGCCGCAGAACCACAACTGGTCAATAGCGAAGCGCCTCAAGAGGGCAGCGAATACGCAAACGGCGTTATTGGGCTGCTGCAGGATGGGCATTTTAAGGGCGTGGCGGACGTAAGGCTGCGGATAAATTTCTTCGACGAGCTGGCGGCGATTGAGGCGGGAGAGTTAAAAAAAGCCGCTGACGGCAATATAAACGGTCTTTTGGGAGCAGTTGGGGGAGACGCTGAGGTGCTGCTCGCGCTTGGCGACACGCCGGAAGATGTTGCGCAGGGCTTGCAGAAGCTTCAGGATACGTTCGTTGCGGCGGTGAATGGGGCGAAGGAGCAGTTTATGGGGGCGGAGATGCCATCGAAAGATGGGCTTGTGGAGTCTATAAATTGGGCTTTTGAGGCGTTTATCGGGGGTTTACGGGAATTATTCGGGCCGGAGCCGGAGGTAATGGAGGAAGAGGCTCCGGCCGGTGGTGTCGATGATCCGGAGCAGACATCTGATACCCAGGGTGTTGGGGAGGAAAGTGGAGTTTCGTCCGCGCCGGTGCCGGAAGCGGCGCCGGCACCCAGCATGGAGGAGGCACTGGAGGGCTATATTTCGGGGCTAAAAGCGGCTTTTGAGGCTGCTATGGAGGGTTTTTTGGGTCAGTTGGATGGAGTAGTGGTTCTGCCGGAATTGTCGGAGCCGAGCGGCAATGGCGTGGCGTATGAAAAATTCTTGGCGATGTACAATGAGATGCGCGGCTTGGAGGCCGGCAGTCAGGATTCGGAAGGAACCGAGACAGTAGACGCTACTGTCTGAAATAAAGGGACTTATGGGAGAAGTGATGGAATCGGATGCCCGCTTTTGGCGGGCATTCTTTTTGCGCGAACGATACAGCCGGATCTCGCTGGATTGCGGATACCCAGCTTGTCCAGATTGCCCACATTTACGGGGAGGTCGTTGTGAAACCGGCCGAATGACGGAGGGAGAGCGGCGTTTTTGGGCCCAAAATGGGGGTGAGTAATTTGAGGGGGTGCAGGGTCACCCTTGATTTTGGGCTAAAAATGAGGGTTGGGGGTGTTGGAAAGTGTTTCAACGTGTGAAAAATTACAAAAAAATAGGAAAAACTCAGAAAAAGTGGTGAAATTGCGCTGGAATAAGTGTTTGAAAGTGTTTCAAAGTGTGAAAATTTACGAAAAATTTAGCGTTAAAATGGGGGGTTTGGAGGGGCAAAGGAGTGGCGGGGCGGGAGCCGGCGCTCAATATACACTATTTGAACTAGTGTATATCTTGGAGGAAAGTGTCGCATATTGACAAATTCCCTGTCCGTTTGCGACAGGTTTTGAGCGGCCCTTGGTTCGTATCTCGTGAAGCGTGAAGCGTATCTCGGTAGTTGAGGCCGGCGCGGCCAGCACTGTTTTTACTGGGTCCCGGGTCAAGCCCGGGATCTTCGCTGCGCTTCGAGGTGCGCTGGTGAAATGGTTGAAAGAAGAGGTTAAGAGATTGAAATTTCCGAAGAAGTGAGGGAAATTGGGGGCGAGGTACGAGGGGTGAGGGATTAGGGAAATCAAAATATGAAAAAGGAGTTGACAGAGCGGGAGGTATTGCTTAGACTGTAGCAACTGTAGTGATACAAAAAAAGGAGATATTTTAATGAAGATTCGAATAGACAATTCTTCAGAGCGGGCAGTGTACCAGCAGATAGTGGACAAGGTGAAGCGGGATATCGCGATTGGGCGATTAGTCAAGGGACAAAGGCTTCCGACGATAAAGCAGTTAGCGGAGCAATTGGAGGTAGACCCGAACACAACAGGCAAGGCGTACCGGCAGCTCGAACGGGAGGGAATTATTGTCACGAAGGGTCGCTCAGGCGCGTTTGTGGCAAGTGGTGAGAGCAGTATAAGAATGTCGGTACGAAAGAAGGTGATTCGCGAGCGATTAGAGCGGATTGCCGTGGATGCGTATCACATGGGGATTGACAGGGGTGCGCTGGTTGCGTGGTTGAGGGAAGAGGTTAAGAGATTGAAGTTTCCGAAGAAGTGAGGGGAGATTGGGGGCGAGGGGCGAGGGGTTAGGGAAAGACGACTGGATCCCAGCCTTCGCTGGGACAGGCGGGGCGGTAATCAACAAGCTGCGGTAGAGTTTGGGTTGTAAATGATTGGTGGAATTAGGAGAGGTAATTGATAAAATGGTGTGGTGAGGTTTTTTGAAAGCCCATCACCCACAAGACCGAAGGGCTGAGCGCAAAAGGAGGCGTAAGCAGTAGTTATTTTAGGCCCACCCAATCGCGGCTTCGCTGAACTTGCCGTTGGAACTCTGCGTGGTCTAACTGGCGCTGTATTTCTTGTAGTTGCTGGTTGTGGGACTGATTTTGTTGCCTAGTTGCGGATAGTAATTCTCTTCTAAATTCTTCGGTTTTATTGTCTTCTATGATTTTATCAAGCTTGGCAAGATATGCCTCTTTATCAAAATCATCAGGAGGAATATAGAAATTGGGGTCAGAAAGATATGGGTCATCTCCACCATATCTTGCTGCTAATAGTTTTCGGCCGGCAGGAGTAGTTACGCCTTCAAAGATTCTAAGTAGTATGTAAAAGGATGAATTGTCATATTGGCCCACTATCTCTGTTAGCGTGCGAGGTTTTGAATCAGATGTTGCTTCTGAACAACCAGCAACGAAGACCAATAAGATTAAGATATATCTCATAACTACCAAGCTACCCCATTTTAATACAGGTGTCAAGGGAAAAAACGCTATCTTTTCAGAATCGCGCGGTAGGAGTCGATTAGAGCGTTTCGGATTTGACATTGCAACAAGACAGGCAATCGTTAGAATGGTGTAGTGATATTGGTCGGAAGAAAGGGGACGCAGGATGACATATTTTACACCTGCTATTGACAAATACTTTGCCCTTTGGATTGTGCCTGAAACGTGGCATACAGGCCATCCATTAGATATGGAGAGGTTTTATAAGTTCGTCATAGCGATTAACTACTATAGCAAAGCTATCCGACGGCCACCACTGGAACTTAATGACCCACTACTGGCAAAGCATCCTGCGAGCTTACGCCCTAAGTTTGCGAAATTGATAGTGGCCACGGACCGGAATCCAAGAACAGTGGACGAGGAGGGATTTAAGGAGAAAATTCTTCTTGCAGTCAAGCGGAATCATCCGAACTTCGACGAAGCTTATGCGGCAAAGTTGGTGGATAAGTACGCCGAAAAGGCAATGGTTGTTCTTGACGCTTTATGGGCCGTGAAAAAAACGGGGTTTCCCAACAGAAACATACAAAAATGGCAGCCATCACTTAAGTAATAAGTAAGTCGGACGGCAATCGTTAAAATGGGGCGGTGAAAGAGAATTTATTGAAAGGAGATAAAATGAAAGGGATAGTAACGGTTTCAATCTTGGGTGTGCTTATGGCGGGGTATTTAGTGCTACCGGGGTGTTTACTGCCGGGCGTAGCGGTCGATATGTCGATAGCCGAATACTATAAGGCTGCCGAATCTGTGCAGTTGGGGGACTCGAAAGAGAAGGTTTTAGCAGCGTTTGAGAAGGCCCAGAATACCTTGCCGGCGGAAGTGCGCCGGTCACCAGAGAAATATACAGAAGGCGGTGTAAGCGTAGAGATATATTACTTTCGCAGTAGCCGGACGCCGGATTACGTGTCAACTGACGATGAGTACACGCCATATATTTTCAACGATGACAGGCTGGTTGCTATTGGTTGGGCTACTTTGGGTGGGCCTAAAACACGTGCCCGGCCGGCGGAGAGGGTAAAGGTTGACGCCGACATCCACCATTATTAGGCAAAAGACGAGCCAAACAATAAGTAAATTGGGACGGTTAGAGGGAACGTTGGTCTGAGGGTTACTGCGGAAACAGAGTAGGGTGGGACTTTGGTGGGTAGAAGACACCGAGAACGATGAACTGTTTTGGGCGCTGCCACATGTTACCGACGTAGAAATAGGTATCTTTCTTGGGGCCGCAAAGCTCATCGAACCATGTTTGTCTTATTTGAGACAGCAAAACGGTCTCGTCCTTATACCTGCGACGCCAGGTTCGGTATGCCTGCATTAGTTCCCAATCATGTATCATAAGTTTATGGCCGGGGCAATCAGGGTAGTCGGCGCATTTAAATTTGTAGTAGAAACTGAATGGTATCTGTTCAATGGGAGCCAATTTTCTATCGAAGAGGTGATGTTGGTTGTAGGCAGCTCGGCGTTTCTTTTCGTTCTTTGGAGTAGTTTTGCTAATCTCGAATCGGATATCAGCAGGTTTAAAGATACCCAGGGATTTACGAGCAGGGACGTCTTGCAATATTCTACAAAAGGATGGAGATAGAGCCTTCAAAACGATTTTCTTTCGTTCCGACCAGTTGTTTCTCGTGTCCAGGCGGCTTAGTATTTCGATGGTGTCTTGATCGACTTTATAGCTCTCGATGCGTTTATCCCTTGTAGGTCTCTGGCACTTGACAGAAATGATACTATATTTTGGGAACTGTCTATTGTAGTCGAGAAGTCTAAATGGTATAGGGTAAAGCCTTATCCAATCGCCTGTTTGTAAATCAATGCCCGCACAACAGTTGGTTTCTTGATATTTTTTGGAGGCATTCGGTGGAGCCTTGACGGTGATTAGGACACGCTTGGTTTTGGGTGTGACCATATTGCCCCGCGTATGAAATTAGATATGCATTATTTGAAGGCCATTGCCGTTTCGTTGTTTGATCTTTTTGGCAACGAGCTTACGGTGGCATTTGGCTGCAAGATGCTCGAAGCACATTAGACAGCAGGTATTATTCATAGCATATTTGTAGGCGGTCTGGATGGCGTCTTTCCTGGCGGTGAGGTAGGCGTCCATTTCTTTGAAGAAAGTTGTGTAATCAAGAGTTGATTTGAGCTTTTGTCTTATGGGCTTAGGAGTTCCGAGGTCGGCGAGATGAACGTACTGAATTTTTGCGCGGCTTAGTCTTCGAGCAAGTTGGTTTTTTGAAAAGCCGGGTTTTCTCGAAAGGGGAAGTGCCCTTACGTCGAGAATGTAATCTACGTTTTTCGTTAGTAAATCAGCAATGAAGGCATCAATGCTGGTACCCTCGTATCCGACTGTGAATAAATGCCTGGGCATAATGCTGAACCTAAAAGGAGATAGACAATACCTAAGTATATCATATTTTTCGACAGGTTAGCAAAAAAACTGAAGTTTTTGCTGTTAATGGTCTGGGATGCGGCTTCGGGAGATCATGCGAGCTGTGCGTACTTGTGGCCGGCGGGGATTGTGAATGATTTGACTGTTGAGGGGCAGGAGGCATTATGGCACTGACCCCCCAACGCCCTTTGGGGTTGAGGGGCTAAGCACGTGAGGGCGTTGCCCTCATTGGGGAGTAGTCGGTGGGCGAGACGCTTGGTTTTGGAGATATGTATGCGAACAAGGGCAGCATAGCGGGGCACGTGATATTGGCGGTGCAGGTGATATTGGGATATGTACTGTTGGGGGCGCTGGTAACTCGATTTGCGGTATTGTTT
>CAZENQ010000142.1:0-5656 GCA_964513655.1 uncultured Pirellulales bacterium
TGACCTTATATTCCTTCAGTATAGAAAACTGGGAAAGACCCAAAACCGAAGTCAACGATCTTATGAATCTCTACACTCACTACCTCATCAGGATTCGTCCTACGCTGATGAAAAACAACGTAAAGCTAATGCACCTCGGCCGATTGGCGCAATTGCCCCCAGCGGTAAAAACAGAACTTGCAAAAACCACAGAAATCACCGCCGGCAATACCGGTATGATACTTGCCCTGGCATTAAACTACGGCAGTAGAAGCGAAATAATAGATGCAGCCAAAAAAATCGCTCAAAAATACAAAAAGGGCAAGCTTCGCCTCAAGGATATTGACGAATACTGCATAAGCCGGCATCTATACACTGCCGGTCTTGCCGACCCAGACCTTTTGATACGTACCGCAAACGAAATGAGGGTCAGTAACTTCCTGCTCTGGCAAATCTCATACAGTGAATTCTATGTTACAAAAACTCTTTGGCCCGATTTCAAAAAGTCAGATTTGGAAAATGCGATACTTGCGTACGCAGGGCGGGAGCGGCGTTTCGGCGATGCCAAGCCGGTCTGATTAACCACTGAAAATTATGCTCAAACACAGATTGCTTTTCGGTACGTTACTGTCGGCATTTTTTATTGCCGTGGTCGTTCTTGACGGCTGGATGGATGGCTCATTAACCACTTCGCCAGCCGATGATAAGGCTGTACAGGGAACGATTCTCTGCATTCTTATTGCCGCACTGATAATTCCGGCTCAATTCGAACTTGCCAAACTTGCTGCGGCAAAAGGCTTAAAGATTTTCACCCCTGTTTCGACCATCGCCTCAATTCTGTTTGCGCTGAGCTGGTATTGGCCGCAAATTCTCGAAACGTCACCGCAGATTTATCTACCTCTGCTGGCGGTTTTCTCGTTGATGGTGCTGTTGTTATACCAATATACCCACTATGGCACTTCAGCAGTATTGGCTAATTGCGGTGCCAATTATTTCTCTATTATCTATCTGGGGCTTTTAAGCGCGTTCTGTATAGCTATCCGGATTGATTTTGGTCCCCGGCCACTGCTGATGTTTGTTTTTGTTGTAAAATCTGCTGATATAGGAGCTTACACAACTGGAGTGCTTTTTGGCAGGCACAAGTTTTCGCCGAAGGTCAGCCCCGGCAAGACATGGGAGGGCATGGCGGGCGCGGTGGCAATTGCAATAATAGTTGCTATTTGCTTCGGCGTGGGTTGTGATATAATGGTGTTGTGGTTGGCAGCAGTTTTTGGTTTTTGTTTCGCCTTTGTCGGCCAGTTCGGCGATTTGGCCGAGTCTATGATAAAACGAGATGCCGAGCAAAAAGACGCGGCAAACAAGGTGCCTGGCTTCGGCGGAATATTGGATATAATTGATTCACCGCTGCTCGCCGCGCCGTTTGCGTATTTGTTCTTTATGTTTAGCTCTCGATAGAGGAAAGCTTTGGAAGTCACTATACAATTAGATTCAGCTGACAAGCAGCTTGAATTGTTCGGTCCTTCTGACAGTCACCTTCGCCTTTTGCGCCAATCGCTTGGCGTTCAAATCACGGCTCGGAAATCTAATTTGATAGTCGCGGGCAAAGAAAAAAACGTGAACAGGGCCGCTGAGATTATCGACAAAATGCAAAAGCGCCTGATTAAGCGAGGCTCTCTTACCACCGGCGATGTAAATGCCTTTATCAGCCGACGTGGTTCGGGCGCAAGGGGGGCCAGCAGCGAGGCCATTACAGTCTATGCACATAAGAAGGTCATCGAGCCGAACACAAAAGGCCAGTTGAAGTACGTTGAGGCAATGCTGGCCAAGGACCTTATTTTTTGTATAGGGCCCGCCGGGACCGGCAAGACATACTTAGCTGTCGCCGTCGCGGTTTCGATGCTAAAATGCAAGCAAATCAGGAGGATTGTGCTTGCGCGTCCCGCGGTGGAGGCCGGCGAGAAACTCGGCTTTCTCCCCGGAGACATACAAGCAAAGGTTAATCCGTATCTTCGTCCTCTTTTTGATGCCTTGGAAGATATGATGGATTTCACGCAGATGAGGAAATTCATGGAGCTGGATATTATAGAAATCATTCCGCTTGCCTTTATGCGCGGCCGGACGTTAAACGAAGCAGTCGTCATTTGCGACGAAGCTCAGAACACCTCACCGCTGCAGATGCTGATGGTCCTGACCAGACTGGGGCACGGCTCGAAAATGATAGTAACAGGGGACATAACGCAGGTTGACCTGCCGGCTGGTCAGAAAAGCGGAATGGTGGAAGCAATTCAAATACTGCGAAGAATCAAAGGTATAGGTTGTGTGGAATTAACCCAGCAAGACATCGTACGACATCGATTGGTTCAGAATATCGTAAGGGCCTACAAAAAGAAAGTAAAGGCCAAGTAAACTTATGGCGAAAACTATGGTTCAAAATTCGGGACTTTTGAATTTGCAGTTACGGTTTTATGTTCTTGACTTTTCGTTTTGCGTTTTTGACGGTGTGAATCAATGAGGTTTTTGAAAAAGACAAGTCCGCGGCGAAGCCAGCTGCGCAAGAGTATAACCACCGAACGATTCTCGCAGATAAGCCGGATTGCCAACATGGATAGTTTAATCTCAGTGCTGCTGGTGCTGCTTTTCGTCATCGTTTGTATTTTTATTCTTTCGTTCGGATTACTTCAGCAGGCCCGCTATCGCGAGTTAGTACCCATAACTGTCATAGTGGCGCTGATTTCTCTGGCTTGCAGCTTTTATATTTATCACTACCAAAGCCGGATAATAACAAACCACGCGAGAGCTCTTGCACTGGCGGGCCTGTTTGTCCTGCTGTTAGCCACAACCAAAGTCGGTGTGCTGCTGACAAACCAGACTTCATGGGCCACCGGAACGGCCATCACAGCGGCTATCATTTTGACAATTGCTTATGACCAGCGGTTCGCAATAGGTATGAGTATATTTTACAGTCTGTTTGCCTGTTTGGCAGCGGGACCTCAGATGGACATGAGGCTGTTTTTGACGATGGCCGCGGGGATTTTCACCTGCTGTTTCTCCCTGAGAGAGATACGCACAAGAATGAAATTGCTTGAGGTCAGCGCATTGGCTTCGGTAATAGTGTTTATAACAGCGCTGACGCTGAACTTTCTTACCCAAAAGATGCGGGTGGAGGATGTTTTTAGTAATGCCGGCTGGCATGCGGCCGCGACCATTTTGGCAGGTATGCTAATTCATAGTTTGCTTCCGGTGATAGAAAAAGTCTTTCGAATAGCAACAAGTATGACGCTGTTGGACTATAGCGATGCGAATCAACCGTTGCTGAAGAGACTTGCTATGGAAGCACCCGGGACATTTAGCCACAGCCTGCTGGTAGGCTCGGTTGCTGAGGCGGCCGCCGAGGCTATCGGCAGAAACGGTCTTTTGTGCAGGGTAGGCGCGTATTACCACGATATTGGCAAAATCAATAAGCCCAGCTACTTTGTTGAGAACGAGATGGGTTTGACCAGTCGGCATAAAGAGCTTTCACCTGCCATGAGTCAACTGATTATCGTGGGACATGTCAAAGACGGGATAGAAATGGCCAAAGAGTACGGCCTGCCCGCCGTGCTGCGGCAATTTATCGAGACGCACCACGGCACGACACTAATTGAGTATTTCTACAATGAGGCCAAGAAGAAACATGATGCAGAACAATCGTCCGAGAACTCTGCCGGGCCCTCTGAGAGTGAATTTAGATACCCTGGGCCGAAGCCACTGGCAAAGGAAGCTGCCATTGTGATGTTGGCCGACACCGTAGAAGGTGCCGTCAGGTCCCTGACGGAAATTACCCCAACGAGGATAGAGGCGGCTGTGCACAATATGGCCATGAGGCGCCTGCAGGACGGTCAATTCGATGAATGTGACATGTCCCTACGGGAGTTAAGTCAGATAGAAACAAGTGTGTCAAAGACTCTTGCGGCACATTATCACGGGCGAGTTGCATATCCAAAGCCGCCCGATGAGCCGCCCGAACCGCAGAAAAGACACAAAGTGGGGGTCCCGGAGGAAGCGCAATCCCGCCCCAAGCAGGTCGAGCAAGAGCCCAATTAAAATTATGCAAATTGAGAGGCAACAGCAAAATATAGTCGTTCAAATCGCCAAAAACTTCAAAGAGATAGACATCTGTTTGTCCTCACTCGAAAAATTGGTCAAAACAGTCTGCAAGCGCTTTAAACTCTCAAGAACAACGGTTAGTGTCGCACTGCTTGGTGATAACGAAATCCGCGAATTAAACAAACGGTATTTGAACCGTGACTATGCAACCGATTGTTTAAGTTTCGACTTATCCAATGGCCGGGGCAGCAAAACACAAAAAAGTGAATTTGGAAACCTTGATGAATGTGCAAAATCATTCGAGGTCGTGGTCAACGCCGAGATGGCTGTTAGAGAGGCAGCCCTGCGAGGCCACTCAAGCGAAGCGGAATTGGCACTTTATATAACTCATGGCCTGCTGCACAACCTCGGATTCGATGATTCGGCGCCGGACCAGGCCAAGAAGATGCGTGATACCGAACATGAAATTTTACAACAGTTCGGTTACGATTTGACAGATGGTTCGTAATATTAATCGGTAGCGATGAACAAGGAACCAGAAACTAATTGAAGGGACATTGAGTGAGTTACATTGGATGGACTGTGCTGCTGATTTGTTTTTTGACGGGAGGCACACTGTTTTTTTCCGTCAACGCCGCCGCTCTGCGAACGTTTTCGCGTGTTAAACTACAGGATGCCTTAAAAGCACTGAACAAAGAGCAGGCTTCAGAAGAGCCCATCGATGATCTCGTAGGCAACAGCGAAAAACTGGTTTTGACCTGTTTGCTGTACCGACTTATATTCAATGTGTGCATATTACTGCTGCTGCTGGCCTGCCTTTCGTCGACGCGGGGTGGTGCTCCGGCGATTACCGATTATCTTCTTACCTTTGTTATTGCAGCGGCGATATTCTCGATTTTCAGTTTAGCAATCCCGCATGCTTTGGCCAAGTATGCCGGCGAGAAGATACTAAGCCGAACATACAAACTGTTAGTGCTGCTTCCGATTCTTGCCTGGCCGGTCCTTTACGTCTTTGACCTGTATGACCGCTTTGTGAGGCGGCTGGCCGGAGTGGTCCAAACGACTCCAGAGGAACAGCAGGAAGAAAAACAGGAGGAGTTCTTAAACGGTCTTGAGCAGCGCAGAACCGAAGGCGTTCTTGATGAGGAAGAACAAAAGATGATAGAGAGTGTGTTGGAGCTAAGCGACGCCACGGCCGACGAAATTATGACGCCCCGCACGGACATAGTGTCAATCGAAGTCAACTCTGATTTGCAGACCGTTTTGGACACCGTAACCGGCGCAGGCCATACGCGCATCCCCGTCTATGAAGAAAATATAGATAACATAATCGGCCTTGTCTACGCCAAGGACCTGCTGACCGAAATCGGCAAAGAGCCCACAGATTTCAAACTGCGCGACAAAATCAGGGACGCATATTTTGTCCCTGAAACAAAACCTCTCAGGGAACTGCTTCATGCATTTCAAAATCAGAAGCTGCACATAGCCGTTGTGCTCGACGAATACGGCGGGACGGCCGGTATCGTTACACTCGAAGATATCCTCGAAGAGCTTGTCGGCGAGATAACCGATGAATACGAAGAAAAACCGC
>CAZENQ010000143.1:0-5456 GCA_964513655.1 uncultured Pirellulales bacterium
GATAAAAAAAGGGAACGACAACTCTACCGCGTTAGGCGCGTCGGAGGGCAGCTAATCCAAAGCACGCTCGCGAGGCAGCGGGGCACGACAACTCTACCGGACAGAATTCGTATCTCGTGAAGCGTATCTCGGTAGTTGAGGGCGGATAGGAAAATCAAAGATTAAAAATCAAAATGCAAAGATACAGATAAAAATGCAAAAAAGGAGTAAGGAGCCAGGAGTAAGAAGTAAGAAGGGGGAAAGGCAGGTGGCTTTGATGTGGCTCCCCCTTAGAGTCCGGAGGACTCTGGGCAAGGGGGTTGCCCGATTAGAGTCTGGGGGGTCGCAGAGAATCGGGCAAGCAGAGTTTTTTTAGCTTGGGAAATAAGGGGTATTTTTTTTATAAAAAAAAGTAAAAAAAGGTTGCAGGTGGGGATTTGGCGTGGATATAATTTGCATCGAGTATATTGGAGAAACCGCAAGTCGTATTTGGCGGGATTTTGGGGCTTGATGCAAAAGAAGTCTTTTTGGTTATTCAGTGCTGGAGATAGAGTAGGAGATTTGGAAGGGAAGAATATAGGATGGCAGTTCTGAACAAAAAAGACGGTGGTAATGTGGCTTTTCATGGAGGAAAGGGAGAAGTTGAGTAGAAAGGCTACAAATCCGTGGGTAAGGGGGTATGAGATTGCGGTGTCATATTCAAGTTCGCAGCTTCGTTACGTAAGAAAATTAGATAAGAAATTACGTGAAGTTTTTGACAGGAAAGACGTTTTCTTTGATAAAGCCCCAAAGATTAAAGCGGGCCTCGTTGGGGTTCCATTAGCTACGACATTGCCCACAATATATAAACAGTCGAAAGTTACTGTTGTTGTTTTGGGGAGTGATTATGCCAAAAAGTCTTGGCCGTGGTATGAACTTCAGCACATTCTAGCCGAGCTGGCGACAGAGGGCAATTTTGATAGGCTATATGTAATAAGGGAGGGTGGAGTAGTACTGCCAAGCCCGTTAGCAACTTACAGCTATGCCGAAACATCCATGGAAATTAGCACTGTTGTTGCGGAGTTGGTGGAGCGGGTCAGACGGATTGGACAGGGGACTCGGATTTTAAAACGTGCAAATGACTTAGGAAAGGGGAAGTCTATGAAAAAGGATGTTCCGAAAAACAATAAGGACGGCAAGAAAAAGGACAAGGATGTTTACACGCTAAGGGACGTACTCAAAGGGAACAAGGCCTGTTCGGAAAGGTTTGCGGAGGCGGAGGCTCTTGCAAAAAGCATTTTCAACAAGAAAAGACATAAAAACATAGTTCCGCTACCATTCTATACAGAACACGGTGAGGGGCATTGCAAAGCCGTAGAAAGCTTCTTAGACAAGATCATCTGGAAGAACGGAGATGGTGTACTCGACGAGAAACATGACTTCATACCTTCGCCGGAAGAGGCGATGTATCTCCTATCCGCTACTTGGTTGCACGACATAGGGATGTGGTATGGGATTTTTGATAACGAGAAACCGGGGGATGTTCGTCGGAGGACAAGGGTCATAAAACTGCGTGAGGAACACGAGGTTCGCGCAGCGCGATATATCCTCGAGAAATGGGCAAAGGATTGTAGTTGGGAGAGCGAGGAAAAGGATTGGCTTTGCAATATATGTGTGTATCACCGGGGGCATATTCCTATGAGCAGCTTCGAGCCTGTCAAGACAACCGGGTGCCATATGCCGGACCGCCAGATACGTCTCAGCGTCTTGGCGGCTTTGCTTCGTTTGGCAGACGCATGCCACGTCGACAAGAGACGGGCACCACAACGTGTGATGGGATTATATATCTCGCTGGGAATGCCGCGAGAAGCCCGAGTGCATTGGGAGCGGGCCGATCTGATCAAGGATGTCGAGTTTGGTCACGATAAGAGTAGGATAATACTTAAGGGTCATTACCCTCGGAAGTTTGATTTTGGGCTGAGAGAGTTTGACGTTCGAGAAGTCGGCGAGATGATTTGCGAGAACGTCCAAAGAGAGCTACGGAGTGTGCAGCAGACATTATTGAACTTTTCCAACACAGACTTTCGGGAGGTGCGACACAGTACTTATCGGATCCGAGCCAAAGATTACCTACAGAAGCAGCAGTGTTTGCGCCTGTGGCCCTATTTGTTGAGCAGGCCGTTTAGTGCTACGGAGGCGGCTGCGGCGTTAGCACAGATGTTATTGCTTTCAACGGAACAGGCCCAGGAAAGTGGTGACTTGGATAAGGTCTGGCATAGCGACATGCGTCAGATGATGGAGAAGACGAAGAGCTTACGCGAGCAAGATTTTATGATAAGGAATTTGTGTATTGGGGTGGAGAAGCTACTTTCAGGGCTTGCTGAGGATGCCGAGTCAGCTGGCGAATTAAGCGAGTATCTTACGGAGTTCATGGACTCAGTCAAGAAAAACTGCGAGGAGACGGTAAGTTACGCTTTGAAAGAGATTAAACCTGGTGACGCATTAATTCTCTATGGTCACAGCGTAAATATTGGTCGGGTGCTGAACGAAATCGACAAGAGGCATTTTCTGTACATTGTTGATTGTTACAAGCCCTTGGAGGGACATCGGGTAGTCGACGAAAACAACCAAATCATAAGGTCGGCTGAAAATTCAGGGTTTGCGAACAAGTACCTGTTCTTACAGTTGGAGTCCCTTTCGGCGGCACTTGGCGAGTTGAAGCGTAAGAAAGTACCGTGTAAAGTTTTGTTGGGCACGCATGGCAGACTGAAGGGTGGGGATTTACTGTGCAAGGTTGGTAGTTACACGATTGCGAGAATGGCCAAGGAATTCGGAGCGGCAGTAGTCGCTTTTTGCGAGACGACGAAGTTCCTGAGTAAAAACAACAGGATCAAAGATGAGGAGATAGCGGGACCCGAAGAGCTTTTTTCATCTGAAGATGAGAAAAAGCATCCCGTGTTGGTAGATGTGCCGTACGTGGCGCCCAAGATGGACCGTGTGCCCAAGGAACTGGTTGACATGGTCATAACGGAAAAGGGGGTGGAGAGACAGCACGAGACCGCCGGGCGAGGCGCGGGTGCCAGGAAGCGTGGTACTACTGGAAAGAAGGGGAGTAAGGCAAGATAGAGCGGACGGAAAGGTTCTCCAACTCGACCTCCAAAATGAATTTCTCCAGCCTGGCTTGCTGTTCTGCATTATAGCAGTTTAGATTGTATTTATAGTTGCCTGGGGCGGAGGCATCTTCGACTAAGAAGCCTGCGTGCTTCAAGCCGGCACAGATTGCATTTGTATCGGAAGGTCTTGCCGCGAAGTATTTTGCGAGTTGGTCTGCTTGGAACCAGCGGTTTCGTTCGGAGAACATCAGGTCGAGGATGAGAAAGGAAAGGTAAGTAGTTGGAATTCCATTTTTATCAATGGGCGGGAGATCTGTGGGTTGCTGGCCCTCCGCGAACTTGTTGTCAGCATCCATGCCAATTGCTCCTAAATGGTCGATTGTCTGCACACAGAAACGACATAATTTTATCGACTGTTTAACGCTAAATACTTGAAGAACGCAACTATTGAACAAAGGCCAGGCAATTATGGGACGAAGAAATCCAGTGAGGGATGTTTGGCGTTGCTCCCAAGAAAGTTCCAATGGAGGTCAGGTGCACGTTTGAAGTAATCGACAATACCATCTTAGGCAGTCTCACTAACATAGCGAAGGTGGTCTTCGTATTTTGTTTTGGGATCAAGGCGCGAGTTTTGACGAGGCAGGGTGAAAGGTTTCGATAACTGCATTGATTTCGTTGGCGATCACTGCTCTGGAGTACCTAGTACTTTCAGTTTCGAGTGTCAGAAACATAGGGCGCCTTTTTGGTCAGCGTAAGGGGTGAAGGAATGTACCTAAAGTAAAAGTTGATTAAAACGTTTCTGATTTAAAGACAAGTGCGGGTTTGGGTTTATTGAATGATTCCACGTGTGCAAACAAGTTGTACACCCTATAAGGCTGGTGTTTTCCAAACTTCTTCTGCTTTTTGTAGGGTTTCCAGAATATAGATACTCGGAGTAACAGCAGCTAGTTTACCTCCTGTATTGTCGGAAAGTGTACCATGCATAATGCCGTAACATCTAATGTTAGGTTGAGTGGTCATTGTGTTACCTTTCAGTTTGATTCCAGGAAGCTCAAATACAGCAGCTCCGCTAAAGCCTCCAATGCTAGGGTCTTCCAGAATGAAAAAAGTAGTGGGATATTGTGTGTTAAATCTTGGATATGTGAAACAACCACTTGCAGGCTTAGATGTTTTCGATATAGGGGAGAACTTTCCCTTAGTGCCCAATTGTAGAGGAAATCCCAAGGTAGTGAGAGATGTATCGCGATTAGGAGCGTTTTGGTCTCTTACTAAAATATCAGCAGACAAAAAATGCTTCTGTAGTTTTTCTAAAACTCCTTTGTTAGCAATGTTTATTGGAAGAACGGACACATCAGCATGTTCGTGGTTAATCCAATTTAGTCCGTCTTTTCCTAATGCAAAATCAGAAAAAAAAATTATTATTGGCTCATCGTTTCTTCCCTTAACCACCGCCGATGCTGTGGGGGTCATTTGTTTTGCTATATGACTTGCAGTTACAAGATATGGATGATTATTAAGGGTAAAGAATACTCCTGAGCCATAGTAAGTTTCGGTAAGTGGTTCAAATCTATCCGTACCTGGCTGTTTAAGCCACAATTCGCAATCTTTTCCATCATGCTTTATTGTCTTCACCTTTTCTTGCTTTAGGTAAACAACCGAAGCAAAAAGATCCTCGACATCAGTTGCAAAGCAGGAAGATGCAAAAAGATCAAGAATAACTAACAATAGAATAAATTTGTAAGATTTCAGTATCATTTAACAACCTTTCTTATAGCAGGCTAGGTTCTTAGCCAGCGCGATTTTCATGTAAAACTTTCTATCTTCTCCTTGCATATCTTCTCTGACAATTCATGTAGTTTTTCGACGCAGGGGGCTAATTGTTCCCGTTGCTTCTTCAATACCACGTGAGCAGTAAGTTATTCCTTATCCTTGGAGTTCTGGCATTTTAACAGCTGCGGGTCATGGAAAGTACTGAACATTTGGACCGGCAACTTTGACATAATTTTGAAATTCAACTCTCTCGCCCTAAGCATCGCTAATGAAGCTTTCCCAAACGCGTGCCCACAGGGCAGGCTGGCGAGGCACCGCTCTTGGGTGCTGTCGCCTTTCGCCGAATAGACTATCCGAAAATAGACCAATAATCAATAGAAAAGATAAAAAAAGGGAACGACAACTCTACCGCGTTAGGCGCGTCGGAGGGCAGCTAATCCAAAGCACGCTCGCGAGGCAGCGGGGCACGACAACTCTACCGGACAGAATTCGTATCTCGTGAAGCGTATCTCGGTAGTTGAGGGCGGATAGGAAAATCAAAGATTAAAAATCAAAATGCAAAGATACAGATAAAAATGCAAAAAAGGAGTAAGGAGCCAGGAGTAAGAAGTAAGA
>CAZENQ010000144.1:0-5387 GCA_964513655.1 uncultured Pirellulales bacterium
CTAAAGCTACGACGCGGCAAGCGGGCCGGACAGGTAGTCCGCTCACTGTTGGAGGGGCTTGCGCGTTTGGTGCGAAAAGACCATCGATTCTCGATGCCCGATACTCGTAACTCGTTGTCAACAAAAGAGTAAAAATTTTTAGGAAAATCCGGGCTGGCCATAAAAACGCATGCGGATTTGATTGGTTTTTAGACGCGGATTAACGCAGATTGCGGAGATTTTTAGGGATTGACAAATATTGTTCTTTGGGGTAATTTATTGGGAAAATGGCAGAGCGGCGGGAAATTAGGGGTGGGGGGCGAGGTACGAGGGTAGAAGAATGAGCGAAGCGATAAAGAGCTATAGGGACCTGCAAGGCGGGCAACTGGGGCGGAGCCTCGCGAGGACGCTTGGGTTTAGCAGCACACAGCTGCTTAGTCTAGTAGAGTTGTCGTTAAAAAACTGGTGTAGTATAGAATTTATGGGGTAAGGCAATGAAAGTAAGAGAGAGAATAGAAAGAATATTTCCTTGGTCGTTTGGAGGATTTTTGATAGGTGTGGTGGCGGTAGTCATAGGGTTGTTAGTCTATTATTGGCAGAGAGAGGAGGAACGACTCGATCTCAGAGTTCAAATAAACAGTGTAGAGAACCTGATCGAGCTGAAGGAACAAATAGATGATTTAATGATAATGTATAAAGGGAGAGATATTACGAACAGAGAAGAACAAATTAAAATTGTAAATTTCACAATATTCAACCAAGGGAACGATGTACTGCAGCAATACTATGATAGAAACGATACGTTTGGAATTAAGTTCTATGATTGTGAGATAATTGCATTCAAACTGAGTGAGACAAACTCGGATTATGTCGTAGGCAATATAAAGCCCAGAATCAACAATGTAGCTGAGGTTGAAGATAGTAAAATTGGTATTCTGGAGTTGCGCAAGATCATAATAGAGAGGGACGAGAGAATAATGTTAAAGGTATACTTTTTACAAAGGGGCGAGTTGATTCGGCCAAAATTGGAAGTTATAGGGAAGATTGCTGGAATAAAGAAGATTCCCATTGCATACTCGTTCGAACAGGCCAAGACGTATAAAGGAAAGAAGTGGTTATTTCTTGTTCTTGGCTTGTGTGTAGTTTCGTTACTTTTTGTAGGTTATAGCATATGGTTTGGTACCGTGGTCAGGCGGACGCCAAGCGTTGAGGAGATAAAGAGGATTGCTGAGATGTATAGCATGTTTTCGGAGCGTCTTGGGGAGGACTTGCGTAGGGAAGAAAAGAAAACAGCAGGATGACGACGGGGGGTCCTTCGACGAAGCTCAGGATAGACGGGCAACTGGGGCGGTAATCAGCGAGCTGAGATTTGTGGTGGTGCTGTCGAATGTGTGAGGGGTGAGAAGATTTAAGAGGGAAGGATAGAATGGCAAAGAAAAAAGAGCAAAGGAAAAAACAATGGCACTGAACTGGTTAGAAGAGGTTGTTTCACAATGGTACAAGCTGCGTGGGTACATAGTTATTGAAAACGAAGATTTCCCAACACCGAAAGGAAAAGGGGGACGCGCTGAGGCAGATATTATAGCATTTGATAAGAAGGAACTGGTACAGGTAGAATGTAAGACTTATTGGGGGACGAGTTCTAAAGAAAAAGAGCTTCAACAACTACGACAAAAATTTCAACTAGTCCAAGAACAGATATTTGACAGATACAAATTTTTAAAACAATACAAGTCAATAAAAAAGACTGTTGTAACCGGAAGGGCCGACAATCCTCGACCCATTGGGCCGTGGAGCAGGCTGCAAGCATTCTGCAAGAAGGAAAAAATAGAACTAATTGAAATAAACACGATCATTGAAGAGCTTATTAGAGAATTGAGACACGAATATCCCAAGAGTAAGGGGATTGTTGGAAAAAAAGAAGGTATAGCGAGATTCTTAATTCATCTAACTCATAATCATTTTCTGAAAAGGCCACAAAAATAGCGGGTTGATGAGTAAACTTGTTGACGGGAGGGGGAGATTGGGTTAATTTATTGGGGAAATTGCAGAGCGGCTAAGTGGTAGGCAACTGGGGCGGTAGTCAACAAGCTGCGAGAGAGTCTGAATTGAGACAATGGAGATGTCAGATGACAAACGAGAAAAACAAAAATGATGAAGGAATAAAGGACAAAAATTCAGATAAGTATTACTTTGAAGTATGGAAGAATTATGAAAAAGTAGCAATGCACTTCAATGATTTGATTGTTAGATTAAGAATACAGTCTATCGGGGGGCTTGCAGCGCTGGCAGCGATTCTGGGAATTTTTTTGCACACCCAAAGCGGTAATGATAAAAGTTTTAATTGTGGCTTGGCAACCTTAGCGATAATATGTCTGATACTTTTATGGGTAGCGATCTGGATTTTAGATATGCGATATTACAACCGGCTGCTTGAGGGGTCGGTTAATGCAATTTTGGAACTTGAGAAAAACAAAAAAGAGTTTTTGACAAAGAAGCAAATTGATTTGAGTAGTAATATTGAGAGTGCGTTTCACAAGCGATTTGCGCATGAACCCAAAGGGTGTAGGATACTGTTTAATGGTAGAAATGGGTTTTATCTCGTGGTCTTGGCCACTTTATTTGTTATTTTGGGGGTGACTGGTTCCATGTATGTCCGCGGGGGCAAGGAAAAGGAAATTGCACCCGTGGTAAGTCAAAAAATTCAGAATGTGTGTGAAGATAAACAGTGATAAGGATGAAAAGAAGGCAATGTCCTAGGTGGAAAGAGCGCGAAGATGGCGTGGTGGTTGGTGTGGGAGAGTAGGTGGGTGAGTTTTTGAATTGACGGGGATTGTGGTTTTTGGACAGAGATGCAGGTATGGCAGAAAACATTTTATATTACAGGGACAAATGAAGGGAAAGCAGAACAATAAGGGGGCATTTAAGTACGAAGCTATAGAACCAATTACGTGCTATATTGAACCGAAGAAGCAAGCGGCGAAGCGGCATTACGGTAGCCATCAATATTTCACAAAACGGGCCTGGAACGTGGTGCAGGCATATATTGAGCATTTCACTAAGCCCGGCGATATCGTCTGCGATCCCTTTGCTGGCACCGGAGTCACTGCTATAGAGGCGTTAGTTCTTGGACGGAAGCCTATTTACATGGATTTGTCCCCGTGGGCTACTTTCTTAGCAGAACAGGTTGCAATCGCGCCGGTAAATCTTGGGATTGTTGAAGAATCATTTCTGAAGGTGCAGGAACATTGTGCAGACAAAATCAACAAGTGGTTGAGACTGTCTGAAAAGGAAGTGGAAAAAATACGTGTTAAACGATGGTATCCGAAAAAGCACCGGCTTCCTAAGAATGCTGATGTGGCGTTTGTGGAAGACCTATTCAGCCACCGGCAACTCCTGGCGCTAAGCGAGTTATGGCACGAAATAAACAAACTGGATGATGCCACTGCGAGAGACTTGTTGAGATATGTTTTCAGCGCTACAGTATACATGTGTAATAAAACGTTCTTGTCAGCAAAGGGACGCAAGGCTTCAAGAGGTGGGAGCAGTATATTTTCAATTTATCGGTACAAGATAGCGAAGGAACCCATAGAACTTAACGTGTGGGAGGTTTTTGAGCGGCGTTTTGGTCGTCTATTAGCATGTAAGAAAGAAACAAATCAAGAAATAGGCTGTCATCCGAAGGGCAGTGGTGAAGCGATTTTCGTTACTGGACAAGCTCAAGAATTAGGCAAATACGTCAAACCTGAAAGTGTCGATTATATTTTTACTGATCCGCCATACGGTGGGCATATTGCCTATCTGGATCTGACAACAATGTGGGATGCTTGGTTTGGGTTCGCAATCTCAGAGAAAGATAGGGATGCCGAAGCAATTGAAGGCGGTGACGTCGGGCACACAGGAGAAGATTACAGAGTTATCATGGCCAAAAGCATGGAGGCGATGTTCAGGGTTCTAAAATACGATCGGTGGCTGAGTTTAGTTTTCGCTCACCGTGAGCCTGCTTTTTGGGATGCGATAGTCAAAGCTGCGGAAGGCGCTGGTTTTGAATACACAAATACGGTGTGCCAGCCACTGAATGTGGTTTGGTCGATGCACAAGAAGAAAAATCCGTTGACGGTGCTCAGCGGGGAACTTATTCTGAACTTTAGGAAAGTGAGGAATCCCAAGACTCTCGCTATAACAACGGTTGGGAGCCCCGTTGTTAATCTTATAAAGGATAGTGCAGAACTTAGTATTGTTGAACGCAATGGGGCAACCACGGAGGAGATTTACAGTGATCTGATTCCAAAACTCCTTGAGAATGGGCTGCTTGGGACGGTAGATTCTGAAATCGGTGACATAACGCCTCTTCTTTCTGAAGAGTTTGTTTATGATCGGGATTCAAAGGTTTGGTTCCCAAGACCGAATAGAAAGCTTGGCTGCCATATTCCTCTCGATCAAAGGATCCGGTTCTATGTGGTTGATTATCTTAATCGCTGTGGACGGACTGGGATGAAAGCGAGTATAGATGACATTGTTTTTCATGTTCTTCCGAAACTGAAGAATGGTGAACAGCCAACCAAGCAAAACATCGTTGATGAAATTCGAAAGGTAGCTGTTCCATACAGAGGAAAATATTGGGTTTTGTCGAAAGAAGAGCAATACACCTTTGACTTTGAAAAAGAGTCGCGGCTAGCAGGTGAACTTTTTGATTTTGTCAAGTTACCAGAGGTCGAGTTGAAACATAACGATGTTATCTTCGCAGTAAGCACGATAGGAAAGAACGCAGGTTTTTCTTGTCATATTGGGAAGAAGGAGCAATCTGCTCAGTACAAAGGAAAACGCCTAGGGGACTTGTCTGTCAAAAGGCTCAATTTCCTACGAGGGGAGAAGGACTACATCAAGAGACACGTAGAGCAAATAGACGTGATGTGGTTGGATGGGGGAGTTCCAGTGATGGCGTTTGAAATAGAGCATTCGACTCCTTTCAGTACTGCCTTGGAGCGTTTTCACGAACTACTGAAAATATTCCCAAAGCTAAGCGGTAGGTTAGTTCTGATCGCACCGAAGAGACGAAAGAGAAAACTAGAGGACGTCCTAAGCAATTCTCCTTTTGTAGGGGCACCAATGTATATAGACCGGAAGGTAGCTTATTTGTGGTACATAGAGCTAAAGAAATTGTGTAACCGCTTTACGCAAGAACAACCGACTAAAGGCTCGCTTTTGGAAGGGTTCATTGGAGAGCTTAATGGCGCCCAGTTAGACTAGGAGTGGGTCGAGGACTTTATTTTACGGGCTGGTTGAGGCTCGGCCGGTATACTTTCCGATGTGCAGGGAGAGGACGGCTTTTTGTTAAACCATTGAGAGAGCCATATGAGAATTCGACCACAGACAATACTGTTGATGATGTTGGCTGGTTGGGTAAA
>CAZENQ010000145.1:0-5336 GCA_964513655.1 uncultured Pirellulales bacterium
ACGTTGGGCGCATCGGCGTCGTTGAAGGAGTACATCATCGACTTGCCATCCATCGACTGCTGTTTGATTCCATGATATTCTTCCGGAACCTCCAGGCCCACGGCTTCGAGTATCGTCGGTGCTATGTCAGCGATATGGTGATACTGACTGCGAATCTCGCCTTTCGCCTTGATACTTTTCGGCCAGTGCACCACCATGGCATCGTGTTGGCCGCCACGGTGTTCGCTCTGTTTGAAGTAGCGGAAAGGCGTGTTGCCTGCCATCGCCCACCCGGCGTGATAATGGGGATAAGTGGTTTCGTCTCCCCAATTGGCGTAATGTCTAATGTTGGCCTCGAATGGAGTCTGGAGCCCGTTCAAAACATAAGTTTCGTTGAAGGTGCCTGCCAAACCGCCTTCACCACTGGCGCCGTTGTCGGAAGTCACGAAGATAAGCGTATTGTCCAGTTCGCCTATCCGCTCCAGGTTTTCGAGAACGCGCCCGATCTGGTAATCCACAAGCTCCATCTGAGCGGCAAAGACTTCCATCTGACGTGCATAGAGTTTCTTTTGGTCTTCGTTCAGCTCGTCCCAGGCCGGAATTTCATCTATTCTTTCTGTAAGCTTTGTGTTCGCGGGGATAATGCCCAGCTTCTTCTGATTAGCAAGGATTATCTCGCGTGCCTTGTCCCAGCCCATATCGAACTTGCCTCGGTATCTCATTATATACTCTCGCGGCGCATGGTGAGGAGAATGCATCGAGCCTGAAGCCCACAGCATCATGAACGGCAGGTCCGGCTTGATCGACTTGTGGCCCGTGATCCAGTGGATGGCACGATCGGCCAGGTCCTTATCCAGGTGGTAAGTTTTTTTGTAGGGTTCGGGAGTGTGGTCGTTCCACATCACCGGGATAAACTGGTGTACGTCCGCGGCCATGAACGTGTACGCGTGCTCAAAGCCTTCCCCGCTGGGCCAACGGTGGAAGGGACCAACCTGCGACACCTCATACAGCGGCGTATGGTCCCACTTGCCCAGCGCATAATTTATGTACCCTGACTCCTGCAGGTAGTTGGCCACCGATTTGGCGGTCTCGGGCACAATCGCGTTGTAGCCCGGAAATCCCATAGCGGTAAGTGCGTGACTGCCCAAACCGATCGAATGTGGATTGCGCCCGGCCATCAGCGATGCACGCGTCGGAGAACACAATGCCGTCGTGTGAAAGTTGTTGTATCGCAGCCCCGTTTTGGCAAGGCGGTCAATGTTAGGAGTATCAATGAGTCCGCCGAAGCAGCCGATTTGCGCAAAGCCCACGTCGTCCAGAAGAAAGATTATTACGTTCGGCGCACCCTTGGGCGGCGTTACCGGCTCCGGCCACCATTCCTCCGACTCCTCATAGCTCTTCGCTATCTTGCCTTTAAATTTTTGTGTAACAGCTTCCGCTAAATTAACCAAGAACGAACCGGCAAAAAGACTTCCGGCCGTTACTTTTGTTGTTTGTCTCAGAAAATCCCGCCTGCTTACAATTGTTTTCTTCTTACTATTCATTGTTACACCTCCTGTAATTTCACCAGCTCTTTTGTACCAATGCGTCTCCTGCCAAAACCAGCAATTCTCATAATGCGAGATACTTCGCCCGCAAGAAATACATATTAATCCCCTGCGCGAAACTGCCAATCAGGCCTGACCCTGATTTTTCCATAGGCAAATCCCCTATGTCCCCCTTGCACATTCACCCTTTTCTTCCTTGCATCTTCGCCCCCACTCCTGTACAATAGACTTGGTTTCAGCGTGCGAATCGCTGAAACAAGGAGAAAGTATCAGGGTCATTACGACCAATTCCGCACAAATTTTGTGAGCCGAACCGTGCGCACTTGCTGTTCGCCCCGGCCCGCTCACAGCGACCGGAATAATTACAAGTATTTGAAAGGAAAATAAAAATGAAAAGACAACGCATCTTTCTATTGGCAGTTCTTACTCTCGTCACCGCTTTCTTGGCTGCCGGCCTGATAAAGATTGCTGTCGCAAGTACCGAGTCGCAACACCCATCTTTCGCAGTGTACGCCCACGAACTGAACCTCCTCGAAAATAAGCGTGCCGTCCTCGCCGAGAGATTGCGCAGTCAGGACGAGTTGATTGCCCAGCTGAACCAGACCGACCTTATAGCTTCTTTGGACAGCCGGCAGATTGTTGTCTTGACCCGACTGGCCACCCTGACCGACCAACTGACCAGGGCCGAGGCACGCACAATCGAACTTCAGAGCCGCTTTCAGGCCCTCCAGCAAACCAGAGATGGTGATGACACCTATGGCACAGGCATGCGATTATGGCTAAATGCCGTCGAAGCTGCTGAAAACGCTGAGCAGACCCTTCGCGAAAAACTCGCCGAAGAAAAGGCCGCAGCCTCAAAACTCTACCGAAAGCGCAGCGCCGTTCAGCTCCTCTATGATGAATTTGATTCTACCGAGCAGTTATACGCCGCAGTCTGCCGACGAATCCAAAAACTCCAGCGCCGACCAAACACACCGCCTTCATCCTAAGCAAAGCCCAGCGCCCACTGTCATCTTGAGCGCAGCGGTGCACAGTCGAAAGACCTGGCCTGCGACCGCGAATAATAAACCGCGATGCTCCTCGTTGCCGCAGTTCCCTACTTGCTCGTACCCACAGCAAGGTTCCGCTCTATCTTCTCGTAGATAACTTTTGACCTGCGCTTGTTGCCGGCCACGCCAACCTTAATTCTAAAACTTGTGCGTCCCTCGCTGCCCGGCTTAATACGCACGCCGATAGTCTTGCCGTCCGCGCTCTTGGCGACAACCTTTGCGCTGAACACGTCCTTCGCCTTCTCCTTAACCTCCAGCTCCAGCTCGCCCATTGCCGCAAGCGTAGCGCCATACACGCTGTCCAGGTCCCGGCTGGATACCGCGTACAGCTTACCCATATGGTAAACTCCCGCGTCACCGCCGATTATCGACGGAGCACACCCCCACGCACCAACCACCAGACCCACAAACACTCCAGTTAATAACATCCGCTTGACTAACATTTTCTTGCCTCCTTAAAAAAAATCGCGTTTCACTAAAACCCGCAAAACCGCTTTGCTTTTTCACACCATACGATACCCCAAAGACCGATATACGTCAAACCCTAAATTTCCGTCCTTCGACAATTAAAAACACCGCCCTCAGCAACGTCGAAGGACCTCCGCAATTCAGAATCTGAAATTTGAGATTTGCAATTTGGAATTAGCGTCCCGGGCACGGACTACTCACCGAATTCTGCCCCAGTATACCCCGCCATATCGCATTCGCAATCTTGGTTGTCCTGCTTGTCCTGAGCGTAGTCGAAGGGTCCGCCACGTTCACAATACCATCACAGTTCACGTCGCAGTCTCGCAAGGTATAAGCCCCTGCCAACCCCCGCCGTCTCTTCAAACTGAAAAGCGCGTGGCGGCCGTAACGACCGCCACGCTCTCTAAGCCAATACTTAGCCGAGACAATCCGCCTAAGCATCTATCCGTCCTACGGCGCAGTAACCGAGTTACTATCCATCACGTTCAGCGATGGGTTGTACGTGAAACCGGTCGCCCAGACGTCGGTGACGGTGAAAGTAAACGTACCGCCGCCCTTAACCGACTTCGACTCTAACGTTACCTTGCCGTCCTGACTGGTCTGGCCCTGGTTGTCACCGCTGGTGGTTGCGCCGCTCCACGCACCCGTGACTGTTGCGCCATCGACGTCATAGGTGTTCTCATCCTTAATCCATACCGTCGCCCTCGCCGCATAGTAGCCGCTCTTAGGCTCATACCACGTCATAGCGATGTCATTGACATAGATGTCCGGCCCAGGTGTTGGTGTCGGCGTGGGTGTCGGAGTCGGTGTTGGAGTCGGTGTAGGTGTCGGCCCGGCTCCAAAATCAATCTCCAGCGGTACCGCCGGAAGGTCTTCGACATTAAACAGATTCCCCTGCGCGTAATGCCAGATATAACGCGCGTACACGGGATTTGGAACCGATGCACTCGATGCTACCAGCGTATTGCCTACGATTTGAGCATCTGCGTCATAATACACCTGGTCCGAACCTGCAAGCTTAACCGGACTCGGGTCTAACGCGTCATCCGTCACTAAGCCGCTCCCAACATCGTCGAAAGCTATAACAACCTCGCTGCCGTCCACGTACGAATTCGCCTCATCGCGAATCGGTCCCGTCCAGACTATACTCTCGCCATGAACATTGTGACGAGCCGAAAGAGCCAGACGAACACCTATTGGCTCCTTCGTCGGCGGATGACCGCCGCCCGGCGGAAGGTCAACTGCCGTGGCAAACCCCGTATTCACAATCGTAAGATATCCCATTAACTGGTCATTACGAATAAGCGCCCAGTCGTATTCGCCGTCGCTCTTCCAGTGAAGCTGAACAATCTGGAACGGAAAATCTCCCTGACCCCAGTCGCTCCGCCACTCCGCAACCAGACCGACCAGCTTGTCGTAATACCCGTCCGGGCCGAAATGTGCATCGTTTTCGCCCTGATACCAGTTGACGCCACGAATCGCATAAGGCTGCAGCGGTACAATATGAGTCTCGTAGCATAGACCGTCTCTCTTGCCGCCCGCAAAGTAAGTCCACTCGTGAATTGAAGTGCCTCCCTGCGTTGCCCGGATTAACCCAACGGCAACACCACTGAGGTTTTGCGCAAGCGCGCGACCAAAGTAAAACGCCACCGCTGAGAAATCACCGGCCGTATCCGACGACGAAACCGCCCAGCCATCATACAGGCCCTCGCAATAGAATCGCAGGTTATGGTTGCCCGCGTCGGCAATAGCCTGGGCTCCGCCGGTCGAAGACGCAAGCTTAAACTGCATATTCGATTGCCCGCTGTTCACCCATACCTCACCAACCTGAACGCCGGTATAAGTTATAGTGTCACTGTCTCCGGTAATTACCATATCACTCGGCCCGCCTGCCGACATCGCCGACAATGTCACCATCCACTCGCCGCTCGATGCTGTCGTCGAAGGCGATTGGCCCTGGAAGTTGACCGTAACCACTGTGTCGTTCGGCGCTGTGCCCCATACCGGAACCTCAATCCCACGCTGCAGCACCGCATCGTTGCTGAATAACGGGTCGGTCGCAAACGGAGGTGGCCCCGGCGGCGCAGCATTCACATAAGTGCTGTTTATGCAAGCCAGCAAGGCAAAACTTACCAAACTCATCATTTTCCTGCACATAATAAATCTCCTTCAAAAAATTGATGTTTAACTCCTGGTTTTCTCCCCGCCTCGTGCCTTTCTTCACCTCCTTTTCAAAGCGGGATTAAACTTTTACAAAATCCATAATTCTCCTTTACCTCTTATATGCATCACA
>CAZENQ010000146.1:0-5313 GCA_964513655.1 uncultured Pirellulales bacterium
TTGAGGGCTGACGTGAATGATGTTAAGGGCATGACTGAAGGACTAAGGCAGGCAAGCGGTAGAATGGTGCGGTAGCAGACTCTTTGAAAGGGGATAAAATGAAAGTGTCACTTAGGTCATTCCTGAGGCGTAACTGGCTTGCGATTATAGCAATTCTCATTGGGATTGCTGTATCGAATCATTTTTACCAGAAATCCATAGCTAAACGTGAACCTGTTTTTCTGGTCGACCCATCAAGGACAGAAATAATAGATTGCACACGCCTTGAAGAAACACCGCTGCGAGTTGTTCGGGCAAGTGGCGACGAAATAAAGGGAGATGTAACGTCTACACGCTTTTATTTTTGGAATAATGGCAGGCAGTCTATAAAACCATCGAACATACTCGAACCACTAATTATTACACTTGACGACCCGGACGGGGAGATACTTGATTATAAAATCCTCAAGCAATCAAGAGAAGTCGTAAAGCCACTGCTTCAACCAGACACCGCAGACCCCGGTAGAAGCCTGTTTTTATCTTTTGGAATTTTAGAGCCAGAAGACGGTTTGACCAGTCAAGTTATTTATAAGGGTAATCCTGATGCAACTTTAACAATTTCCGGTACGGTCGAGGGCGTCCGTGTGATTACAACTGGTAGCGAAATGATAAAACGTAGATTTTGGTTTCAATTAGGAAAGTATATTTTTATCATAATTATATTTCTCGTTCTTTTCGGTGCTTTTGGATTGTTCGTAGGCTTTCTGGAGGAAAAAGAAGAGAAGAAACACTCACCTACCACAAAATTCACTTTATCCTTAATAAACGTAGCAGTGGTTTTAATCGCATCCTTATTCTTTTATTGTCTATTGATTGGATTCACCGTGCACAAAGCGAGAAGAACAGCAGCTACTACAGTAATTCAAACAGTTCCCGCCGATATTATTCCGTAATGTGTATCACGCACAAATACGAGGCGACGGTATGGTAGGTAAGTAAATCGGGACGGCAAATATAGCGCAAGTCCTGTGAAAAGGCCGAAAAATGGTTTGAGTAAGAGGCGATAAGTGGTTATTATACGTTTACGGCTGCCAAGCTTTGAGCGCAAGTCGGCGCTGGGGCGTATTTGAGAAATAGTTGTAAGTGTTTATATTGTAGAGTTTTGGAGAGGTGGCCGAGTGGCTGAAGGCAACGGTTTGCTAAACCGTCGTACCGGTTAAAGCTGGTACCGCGGGTTCGAATCCCGCCCTCTCCGTTTTTTGAGGGATTAAACTGGTATTGCGGGGCTTAAGATTTGTCCCAGTCTAATGAGACGCTGGCGTACCGGAGCCGTTCGAGGGTGGTATAGTAGGGGTCGACGACTTCTTCCTCGAGGTTATCTACAAGGGCGGGGTCTATCGAGGACAGGCGGTCGAGCAGACTTTGGCGTTCCTTTTTGGTTACGATTCTCGGGTCGGCGGTCATTGCAGCCACGTGGAAACTGGCTCTGGCTTCTATAAGGTTGCTAATGGCACTAAGGGGGAGCTCGAAGCTTTCGGGTATGGCGCCGGTCTTTTCGGTAAAGGCCTCGGGCGTACCCGCCTTGAGTGATACGCGGGTGTGGACTTTTTTGAAGCGGGCGAGCTGCCGGGCGTAGTCGGGGTCAGCGCCGATGAGGATGCCGTTGGTTTCGAGAATAAATAATCTAAAGGGAGAATTCTCGACTTTTTCCAAGAGGGCCAGCAGATGGGACTTTCCAATAGTCGGCTCGGCACCGGAGATGCGCAACTGGGTGATTGCCTTCTTGCGTGCGACGCGGCTCAGGCGCGAGAAGGCCTCGGCGGGAGAGTAAAAGAGGCCGTGCTTTTCAGGAAAATCCCGGCTCCAATGCACCCAGCAAAAGATACATCGCAGACAGCAGCCGCAGGTAAAGCCGGTGGCGATTCCGCCGTAGACGCCGGGGCAATAGAACTTCGTGTATTTGCGGCTGTCGCCACGGCAGACAATATCCTCGGTTCTTCTTGCAAGTTCCAAGGGGTCAAAGGGCGTAAATCCGGGCTGCAGGTACCGCTGGTATGTTTTACAAAGGGCAGTCATAAGGATTATTATAACAGCCTCCGACAACTATTGGTAACGGTATAACGAGGATAGGCGCGCAGCTCAATGACAAAGGCGTGCGGAACAGAGGAGGGAGTGTTGAACTTCGAACGTTGAACATTGAACGTCGAAGGCCGGGAAGGGCGAGAGGACAGTATCAGTTCCGCTGACTTTCAGTAACAAGGTCGTTGAAGATGTGCTCTGCGATTTCGTCCAGCTTCTCGGCAACCGGCGGCGTGCAGCCCTCGGCAAATCTCGACAGCTCTACGACCTTTATAGCATAAATGCGAATATCTTGGGGAATATCGTAGCCCCATTTTTTAGCCATCCCGAAGGCGGTGGCGAAATTTATATCGTGTGGAGAACTTGGCCTTACAGTATCAGCGAAATCGTCAAGACTTAACCGATACACGGTTCCAGGCGGGGCAGAACCACGCTGGATAGCATCCAGCACAACCAAACGCTCATAGCCGGCCAATTTGGGAATAATGTCCATTGTTGCCGCTGAGGATTTGATTATGTCAGTTTTGTCCAAGCGTCCCGCCAGGCGGTCAGCTACTTCGTGCGCGACCCCATCGTCCGAGAGGATTGGATTGCCAAGAGCAAGAACCAGCGTTTTCATTATTTTCTGTTAAGGCCGTTTTATGGTTTTAATCAGCTTTTTGGCGCTGTCGAAGATTTTAACTTCCATGGCCATCTGTCCCGGCAGGGCATGGGTCGAGCAGGAAAAACATGGGTCATAAGCACGAAAGCACATTTCCAGCATATTGAGAATACCGTTGCTGACTTCGGCTTTGTGGATAACGGCCTTTGCCACCTTCTTCATAGACAGATTCATAGCCGGATAGTTAATGCTGGAAGCTACGAGTAGATTGAGTTTTTTAATCAGGCCTTTGTCGTCACATTCGTAATGATGGATAAGCGTCCCACGGGGTGCCGCGATAATACCGACTCCACTGGTTGGTTTTTCAGTTGGGATGTTGCGTACATCTTTGGATGTGATGTCCGGCTCATCAATGAGCTCTTTAAGTCTTTCGGCGGCGTACATACATTCGATTGCGCGGGCCCAGTGAAACGCGAGAGTGAAATGAGCTGGCTTGCCGCCGAGAATATTGAAGAACTGGTCGGCTGCCTGCTGAGCGAGGGGGGTCGGGATTTTGTCTGCTACATTCAGTCGTGCTAACGGAGCGACACGTACGATGCCACTGTCTGGGCCGTCTTTGAACCCGTGCCATCCTATTTTGCGGAGGTACGGCATTTTCAGGTAAGTCCAAGGCATAACGTGTTCGGCCATATCTTCGAGATAATTTTTCGGTCCGAATCGGCCGAATTCTTTGCCGGTCGGGTCAATTATTCGGATTTCGCCGTCGTAGAAGTTTAGTTCGTTGTTCTTTGTGACCATACCCATATAGTAGGTTTCGTGGTAGAACAGGTCCTTGTCAACCACGACATCTACGAGTGTTTTGTTTTTCAAGATGAAGTCGTCCACAACTTGCAGGGTGAACTTACCGAACTCGACGAGCTCGTCGGCCATCTTTGCGATTTTGTCCCGATTTTCTTTTGAGAGCGGCTGGGATATACCGCCAGGAAGGCCGAAAATCGGGTGTGTCGCTTTGCCGCCAATAATTTCCTGGATTTGAGCGCTGTATGCTCTATTAATGAGGACTTTCTTGCCGATTTCCGGTCCGACGACATTTATGACACCGACAATGTTTCTCTCTTCGGGCTCCGCGGCCCAGCCACAAATCATATCCGGTCCGACGGACATTGCGTATATATGAGCGATGTGGCTGTGGAGCATGTGGGCACAGTAACCCAGCTCTCTTAGTTTCCTGGCGACTGGAGTTGGCTCTACGCCGTAGGCCATATCCAAGGCTTTTACTGCAGCAAGGTGGTGTGGCCAAGGACACACGCCACAGAGACGGGTTGTGATACGGGGGATTTCCTCAATTGGCCGGCCTTTGCAGAACTCTTCAAAGCCGCGGAGTTCAACGACCTGAAAATAGGTGTCCTCGACTTCACCGTTGTCGTCAAGGAATACGTTGATTTGGGCATGACCTTCAAGCCTTGTAGCAGGGGCTATTCGTATAACTTTTTCTTTTACTTTGTATTTTTTGTCTTCGAGTTTGGGATAAGTCATCCTATACGGTTCCTTACTCTTTTACGACTCTTTTCAGAAGCGATTTTGGTAGAGTGAATCGATAGAGGGTTCCGAGCGGGTCCTTCATTTTTGCCATTAGTTTCTCGATTTCTTCTTCGGGTAGTTCGGCCTCGGAGCCGCTGACTTTGAGGACAGATGAGAATGCGCTCAGCATACTGGCGCCGTGGTCGAGTACCGCTGCTGTTGGTCCCATACAGCCACGGCACGGCATGTTGACTTTTATACACTTGGAGTCGCAGCCGGCGCGAGTTGCAGGGCCGAAACAGAGTATTCCCTGCTCGAGAAAGCACTTTTCCGGGTCCAGCTCTGTATAGTCAATGCTTTTGATTTCATCGATGAAGACCTTGTCGGGTTTTTGCCTTGGGCATTCGTCGCAGAGAGTCCTTTCAGAAGCAAGAATGATGCCTTTGGGCGGAAGGTCGGCTTTGCCCTTGACAAAATCGAGAACAACCTGCAGCAGTTTTACGTTCATTTCTCTGGTCGGGGGGCATGCACCAATGATGTAATCCACGTCAATAACGTCATCCAGTGCCTTGACGTCCTCAAACAGTTCGGGCAGTTCGAGTTTGTGTCCTTCAGGACTTACGTAATCGGTCTGAGGGCGTGTGTGCTCGGGATTGACCGTTGTTGCAGTATCCTCGTAGACAGTGTTTAGGATATCGTTTTTTGTGGTGACGTTCGCGAGTCCGGGGATGCCCCCAAAGGCGGCACAGGCTCCGTAGGCGACCATAATTTTCGATTTTTTCCGCAGAAGTTTTGCGACGTGTTCATTTTCGCTGTTACGGACAGCACCGTGGTAAAGGCACAGCGTGATTTCACCGTCCTGCATAGCCTCTACGTCTTTGAATTTTACATCGGTAATGAGAGGCGCAAATGTCAGGTCTGCTACCTCAAAAAGTTTCAACAGTTCGACATCTAAATCAAGTATGGCGATGTCACCTCCTGAACACGTGGCACCCTGGCCTAAGGCGATTTTAATCTTTTCAGACATCAGCAACCTCCCTTGCAACACTGGTGGACTGAGTATCATCATCAAGACTCTTTGAATAAGGACTCGGGCCAAGCTCGGTAATACGGTCGATAAAGCTGTTCATAGT
>CAZENQ010000147.1:0-5240 GCA_964513655.1 uncultured Pirellulales bacterium
AATTAACAAACGAACAATGGAAAAAGATCGAAAAGTTTTTACCAAAGCCAAAATCGAACAAGAAAGGAGGTAGGCCCTGGGCTGACAATCGTAAAGTTTTCGAGGGTATCCTGTGGATTCTTAGAACCGGAGCACCTTGGGCAGATTTGCCAAAACGATACCCAAGTCCCTCAACTTGCTGGCGAAGACTCAAGCTCTGGGAAGAACAAGACATCTGGCTTGAAGCTTGGCGAGCTTTCCTCTCAGAACTTGATGAGAAAGGCCAGTTAGATTGGTCTGAAGCATTTGTAGACGGCAGCTTTGCTCCGGCAAAAAAAGGGGCAAATGCGTCGGTAAGACCAAGAGGGGCAAGGGCACGAAGTGGATGGTGGTGGTCGACGGCCAAGGTATTCCTCTTGGAAACCACCTGGACTCTGCGTCCCCGTCGGAGGTCAAGCTCCTCGAGAAAACGCTGAATAACATTGCTGTGCCACGCAAGGGGCGGGGTCGTCCGCGAAGAAATCCGAAACGATTGATTGCCGACAAAGGTTATGATAGTGACCCGCTTCGGGAGCGTTTGGCTTGCCGAGGTATTGAACTGATTTGCCCATACCGGAAGAATAACAAGCAGCAAAAATACCATGATGGCCGCAAATTGAGACGTTATAGACGTCGTTGGAAAGTTGAGCGAACTTTTTCCTGGTTCGGAAATAATCGCCAACTGGTTGTCCGCTGGGATCGTGATATTACTGTGTATAATGCGTTCTTTCATATTGCTTGTATGATTGTAGCCCTAAGGAGGTTATGAAATGGGCTCTAGTAAGATTTCTCAGTCCCTGCTTTTCAGGAGAGGATTTCTATTTCGGCGCCGAGTCTTTTCAGACCCGGTAACTGATTTCGGCCCAGACGGGCGTCAACGAGAACAGAGCCGTCCAAATAACGCTCTTTTAAGATCCGGCCGTAGGCCCGTAAGAAGCTCTGCACTTTGCCGTTCGATTGACTCATGGCTATCCGCAAAAGAAGTTCGCCACCCCTGTATTTTGCCAACACCGCCTCGCTCAACTGCTCCAGACCCAATCCCATCTTAGCTGAAATACAAACGGCATCGGGATACAATGTTTGGAGTACTTCGAGTTGACCCATTCTTTTAACAGCGTCAACCTTGTTAAGCACCTCCAGAATCGGTGCCTCCCCACAGCCAATCTCGGCCAGGACTTTATTGACGGACTCAATCTGCTTGGGTGCATCCGGGTTCGAGACATCAACCATATGCAGGAGCAAGTCGGCGTTGACAGCCTCTTCCAAGGTTGCCTTGAACGAGGCGACCAATTGATGAGGCAGATTCTTTACAAAGCCGACCGTGTCGCTGAGGAGCACCTCGGCCCCGCCTGTGAGCGTCCATTTTCGTGTGCGGGTATCAAGGGTTGCAAAGAGTCTGTCCTCGACTACTACGTTCGCATCGGTAAACGCGTTCAACAGCGTGCTTTTCCCAGCATTGGTGTAACCGACAAGGCATATTTTGAACAGTCCTCTTCGATGGTTTATCTCCCGGACCCTGCGTTTGTCGATGTTTTCAAGCTCACGTTTTAGCTGCGTGATTCTCTTGGAAACCAGTCGCCGATCTATCTCTAATTGCTGCTCGCCGGGCCCTCTGGTTCCGATGCCGCCGACGGTACCTGCGGCGGTACCGCCGCCTGCCCCCGCCACGGTGTCGAGATGCGACCACATTCTGGTCAATCGCGGATATGTGTATTCCAACTGGGCCAATTCGACTTGCAGTTTTGACTGTTTTGTCTTTGCCCTCGTGGCGAATATGTCCAATATTAGTTCGCTTCGGTCGAGGACTTTGACTTCAATGATCTCCTCAAGCTCGCGAATCTGACGAGGCGACAGGTCGTTATCGAATATGACGACATCGGCTTTGAATCGCTTGACGCGAGTTTTTAGCAGGTCCGCTTTGCCCTTGCCTATGTAGGTGGTTGGATTTATTGTGCGGATTTTCTGCTGAAATCTATCGACTACCACCGCCCCCGCACTCTCAGCCAGTGCGGTTAGTTCAGCTAAATCGTCTCCGTCGCTGGCAGAACGCAACACGGCGGCCACCAAAATGGCCCGTTCCTTTCTGACTCTGAGCGTCTGACGCACTTTTTCCAACTAACAGTCACCTCCAAGCCTGCTTACCCATTTTAGCATAATCGTGCTATATTACTCAATAAAGCAGCGAAGGTTGGCAAATTTATTAGTTTTTTCGAGTGATAACCGTATTTTTCAGCCAAAAAACCTGTTTTTAAGCTAAAAACGGCAGACATAAAATTTTGGGCTTGATAGAAGAATAAATTCAAATTACAATAATGGTTTTCATTGCTTTTGACGAACTAAATATTACAGTTGTTCCCTTGTTGCTTACGATGTTAGAAAGTATTAGAAGGGTCTTTTTTTTATGTTGAGAGTTAAATCGCGTGCAGGCGAGTCGGTTCAGCAGATGATAAGGCGCTTTAAGAAGCTGTGCGAAAAGGAGGGTCTGATTAGGGATATGAAGCGCAACGCCTATTATGAGAAACCCTCGGAGAAGAATCGCCGGCGGATGCGCAAGGCCCAGCGGACATCAAACTACTAATACCAGTTTTTTCCAGGAATTATTTTTAGATACCTTTAATCCGAGCAGGCCACAATTTAACAAGCTTGCTCGGTTTTTATTTGGACACCGGCCAGAATACCACATCGCCATGTTCTCCGCCGGGTTTGGGGGTTCCTTTATCGCCCATTTCCGATTCACCAGCATCATCGGCGAAATTAGGCCCAACGCTGTATAGCAAGAAATTGCTATCCACCTTTTTGTAAATAAGCAGCTCATCACTAAACGGGTCTATCGGAAGTTCTTTAAGATAACCCGCTTGGACCAGCTTATCCAAATTTTCAGGGTAGCCTCCAGTATCAAGCTTGAACCTTAGTAGGGCAACTATTGCCAAGGTAGCCTCGACTTCAGCTTTCGTGCGGTGGGATCTCTTGTTTATCTTGCCAATGGCAGGTGAAAGGATTTCCATTAGTATGTTGTCCTTGGTTAAGCCCATATTTTCCTTTTCTACATCTATTCCTTGCGCTCTGAGCTGGGCGGGAGATTTGTTGATGATAGTTTCTGCCCATGCATAATACCGCTCGGCTACTTCTCTGGTCTCCAGCTTGTTGGGGTGCATGAATAAGGCTTTAGTGGCCCCCAGCCAGTCTTCCGGAGAAGACAACAACTCTACCAGTTGTTCGTCCCACTCAAAGACGTCTGGTCCACCCAATCCTGCGATTCGAGGTAGATATAAATGTCCACCCCCAAAACGATCCTCTGTAAAGCATCTTTGTATCTCGTCATACGCAAGCAATTTTTCGGTCTTGATGCTTATAACAAAATCCTTATCGGCGACTATTCGCTCAAAATCGCTTTGGAGTGTAGCCAGCGTAGTCGAGTCAACTTGGTGCTCGCTAAGGATCTCACGCAGTGTTCGCAGGCTCAGAGTTTCCAACGCGAGGCCTACAAGTTGTTCAACCAAAGTCAGGTCACCACTTAGGTGTTGGCCAAGGCGGTAACAAATCGTCACATCGTTAAATGCATCCTCATATAGACCATTTTCAGCACTTAACCAGGCCCGCCATCGTAGGGCGTAAGTTATTTTGAGGAATTCCGCCAGGTTTGGCATAATAACAGATACCACACCCTCACCTTCACGCCCCTCGCTTTCTTTGTACTCTTGCCAGTAATAGGGCTTACCCGTGCCGGCAATAACCAAATCAAAGATTTCTTTATTGTCATTCAGCCATTTTTCTATAGTCTTCTTCTGTTTGGTAGTCGCCTCGTTATATTTTGTTCCCAGAAGCTCAGGGATTTCATCAGATGATTTTTCTTCATATAGTTGAACTGCCTTGTTGTAGAAAGGTGCGGCGTTTAGCGATTCGTCGCTGGCTGGCCGGACCATGCGGTTAAGCTCGGCGACATAATCAACGGTAATATTCGGTTTTCCGCTGAAAAACCATATAAGATACATAACCAAGCATGCAATGAATACACAGAAAGTTTGAAATGTTCTGGCCACAACGGTTCGCCATAGTGGTCGGCAGCGTTTTTTGGCCCGGCGAAGCAGGACACCGAGCAATTTGGCATCGCCGAAATCAGCGATTAACCGCTGGCCTTTCTGCTCTTTTTCCTCATCAGTGGCGCAAATTCGCAGCTCATCTTCAAAATGTGCTGCAAGTTCAGCCATCACATCGGCACGAACCTTCCTGCGATACCGCATCTTATTGATGACGAGCTTTATAAACTCAGCGGCCGGAGCGGGAAGATTTTGCAAATCGGCTTTTAGTGATTTTTTTGCCATAATGCGGGCCTCCGTTCTCGGTTTAGGCGGTTAAGCCAGCGATTCACACGACTTAGGCCGGTGTCAGTGCCCCGCCGAAGACGAGATTCAGGCCCGTTGCAAGTCCCTTGAGTTGCTCTTTTTGCTTCGCTAATTGGGCCTTGCCTTTGCTCGTGATAGAGTAATATCTTCGTTTTCGGCCTGAATCGGCCTGTTTCCACTTGCCACTGACGAGATTTTTGGCTTCCAGGTTGTAAAGCAGGGGATACAGCGTTCCTTTGCCCAGTGTCAGGATGTCGCCGCTTCTTTGCTCGATGGCGTGGCTGAGTTGGTAGCCGTACATTTGGCCGCGGGAGAGAATTTGCAGGACAACAACTGGTGCTATTCCTTTTAATAACTGACTTTCAAATTTCATAAGAATCTCCTTTTTTAGCCAGATTTCGCGGATTATGAGCGTTAACAATTATTAGGCTTTGCATATTATGCTATACATACTACTCAAATGTCAAGCAAAAAATGGGGAAATTCCTGAAAATTTCTTTAAATCTGCGATTTTGGGGTGATATGGGGGGTTGTAATTTGTTTGCAAAATGGGGGCTTGGGGGTAAAATGGGGAAGGATTGGAGGGAGTGAGGGTGTTGGGCCGATACGTAAGTATAGGTAGAGAAGGGAGTTGGAGCGGTGGCCGAGCGGCTTAAGGCGACGGTCTTGAAAACCGTTGTGCCGAAAGGCACCGGGGGTTCGAATCCCTCCCGCTCCGTTGGTGAGGGGGCGAGGAGGTTTGGTGTTGGGTGGGTAAGGTTTTTTGGGCTAAAAATGCGGGTGGGAAGCTTCGGGCCTGTGGGGTCACCCTTGATTCTGGGCTGAAAATGGGGGTTGGGGGTGTTGAAAAGTGTTTCAAAGTGTGAAAAGTTTGGAAAA
>CAZENQ010000148.1:0-5051 GCA_964513655.1 uncultured Pirellulales bacterium
TTTCGAGGAAAATCGGGGTATTTACGGATTAAATCAGGACACCTCCGGCGCCAATCACAACAACTCTGACCACAATCACCACGACCCTGTAATAACCCCTGAACAAGCGTCCAAAATCTTGGCCGTCCTTGCCGAAGATGAGGATAAAAAGTAACCATAGGCCGGACAGGTCGGCGACCCTGCTTCGCCCTGACTTCGCCAGGCCTACGCCGCGGCAAGCATGACAAAAAAATGTCAAACAAACCCAATTTTTTAAGGGCAAAAAATGAACATAACCTCAGCTACAACAAAGACTTACGAACATGAACAACCTGGCGAACCCGGCCAAAACAAAACCAATTTTGCCCGCGCCCGGCCTTCGACGTTCGATGTTCGACGCTGGACGTTCGACCTCCCCTCTGTACTCTGTGGCAAAAAAGAAGCTTTGTGGCTAACCAAAAAATGTCAAACAAACCCAATTTTCGAAGGGCAAAAAACGAACATAAGCTCAGCTTTAACAAAGGATTACGAAAATGACAACCTGGCAGACCCGGCCAAAACGAAACCAATCTTGCCCGCCGTTAGTGTGGCGGCCTTGCCCCCCCGAAATATTACTCCAGCCCCGGCTGCCACAAATACAAAAACTGCGCCCCACCCGAGCTCAACCAGTCCGGCAGCTCAAAATTTATCAGGGCCCCCACACCACCGTCGCCGGTCGCTGCCGAGCCATAAACATTCGGTTTATAACCCGATGGCCGGTGGTACATAACCACACGTGCCTTCTCCACCACGGCAATCTCTTTTGCCCATTCAATCCCGTCTGCCGGATAACCGATTCTGTCTATCAGTCCCTCTTGCGCAGCTTCGTCAGCCGTGAACACCCGTCCATCTGCCAAGCCCCTCAGTTTTTCTTCCCCCATGTCTTTTCGACCCTCCTGTACCACCTCCAGAAATTGTTCATAAAACTGGTTGATAATTCCTTCTAAGACTTCGCGTTCTTCAGCCCTCAGATCGTGCAGTGGCGACCCTATGTCCTTCAATTCTCCACTCTTGATGGCTACTGCTTTGACACCGATTTTCTCCATCGTCCCCGCCACGCTGAATGTCTGCACAATAGTCCCGATGCTTCCCGTCACACTGCCCGGCTGCGCCAATATCCCGTCGCACCCGCTCGCAAGATAATATGCACCGCTGCAGCCCAAATCAAGTATGCAGGCCACCACCGGCTTTCCGGTTTCCCGCTTAAACTCGCGCAGGCTGTGATGCATAATATCGCTTGCCGCTACTGTCCCTCCCGGTGAATTTATACGAAGCACCACCGCCTTGACATCTCGGTCCCCGGCTGCTCTGTCCAGCTTCTCTTCGAACAGACTCACCGGATTCTCCCCCTCTCGCATCCAACCGCCTTTGCGCTTGTTAATAAGCAGACCGTCAACGTCGATAACGGCTATCTTGTCAAAGACAAACAAACCCTTATCTCGCTCTATTTCCGTCTCTTGCAGTTCCTGATGTGCTGGAATTACTTCCACTCGAAACGCCGCCGGCCCGCACCCGGCCAATACCGCCAGCGATATTAACAAAGCCGAATAATACCAAACATATCCTTTAGCCATTGCTTGTCCTCCTGCTCATATTCCCATTCCTGAAAGCCTGCTCTTTTATTCTATGTTTCAGCCCTTGTCGTCTTTCTGCCATTATATTACTCATCTCTCACTTGTTATCCACTTTTTTCTTCTGCCTTTATCTTGGCTCCCCGAAAAGTAAAAAGCTCCTTCCAGCCACATCTCAACTGGCACCCCAAAACCCTCTCCATCGTTTTGAGCAAAGCCCAGCGCCTGGCCTCTTCCTGAGCGCAGCGGTGCGAAGCACCCCACAGCGGAAGCACTTGGCCTGCGAACATAAATAATTAATCGCACTCCGCTAACCCCCAATCCAATCCCCCTGTCCTATTCTAAGCAAACTTCCGCCCACTCAAGATTATAATCAAGCCACCGGGATGTCAGCATCCTTAAATCAGAGTAATCTACTAAGCCGCTGCCGTCTAAATCACCGATGCCGCTGTCTGACCAATCTTGTGCCAAAGCCGCAAAGTCAAAAAAATCAACTCGGCAATCCCTAATGTCCCCATGTATGCTCGCTACATCTGCGTTGGGACAACGTGCATGGTTTGCTACAAGTTCACTCGTAACATCTGCCCAGTTCGAGATCGGCGACGCTGATGAGTTTGGGTTCCTGATCAATGGTTTTTCGGTTAAATACAACGTAGACAAAAACGAGTTGTCCTGTGGAGGACCGAAAACAAAACTCAAACCTATCGACGGGAAGATACGGCTGCGCATCCTGGTCGATCGGGTCTCGATCGAAGTCTTCGCCAACGACGGCCGGGTGTACATGCCGATCCGTGCAATTCCAGAAGGAGACGAACGAGGACTCGAAGTCTTCACAAAAGGCGGCAGCGTCAAAATCAGTTTACTTAAGGTCCACGAGCTGAAGTCAATCTGGAGCTGAGTGAATCGGTCTTAACGCACTAACCTTTTCCTCGGAAATTGGCACAGTTCTTATTAGAGGGTCACAGATAATTTTGGTATAGTATTCGTATCTGGAAATTGGGTGTGTGGGCGCAAGCATGCAGGCCCATATAAAAAATTTTGAATTAGAAATCGAAGGGTGAAACATGAAAACCAAAGAGATTTTTTTATTTTCCTTACTGAGTTCTTTGATGGTGATAACTTGTCCAGCTCTTGGGAGGGAAAAGCAACTTTACGAACCAACCTGGAATTCACTGGGCAAACATGCCACACCGGAATGGTTTAAAGATGCCAAATTTGGAATATATACCCATTGGGGTGGATATTCTGTGCCTGCAAAAGGGCCGAACGGCTCCTGGTATCCACACAATATGTATAAGAAAGGGACCGAACAATATAATTACCATGTGGCTAATTACGGTGATCCATCCGAATTTGGGTATAAAGATATCATAGCTCTGTTTAAGGCAGATAAATTTGATGCCGATGAATGGGCCGAGTTGTTTCAAAAAGCCGGAGCTAAATTTGCCGGACCGGTGGCTGAACATCATGATGGGTTTGCCATGTGGAACAGTGCACTGACCAGCTGGGATGCATTTGATAAGGGACCAAAGAGAGACGTTGTCGGTGAACTGGCCAAAGCAATCAGAAAAAGAGGCATGAGATTTATCACTACTTTTCACCATGCGACTCACTGGGCCTATTATCCGCACTGGGTAAAAGAATTTGATTGCTCTGATCCCGAGTATACTGATCTATACGGGCCCCTTCATAATCAGGATGCGGACTGGCCAAAGTGGTATAATATCGGTGCGGACGACCTCGCATTTATGCAGGACAAACCAAGCAGAGAATTCCTTGACTTATGGCTTGGGAAGCTGACGGAAGTCATTGACCAATATCAACCGGACCTTATCTGGTTTGACGGGTCCCTGGATAGGCTGCATGAGATGTATGAAAAGAGATTTTTTGCCTATTATTTCAATCAAGCGGCGAGGTCAGGAAAGGAAGTTGAAGTTCTGTTCAAGGGTTGGGATGTCCCACCGGGAGTTGCCATTAATGACCTTGAATTAGGCAGAATGGCAAACATTACCCGGCATCTCTGGATTACTGATACGTCGGTTGATGATATGGGTGCATGGAGTTATGCGAAGGAAGCCGGATATAAATCAGTCAATACCCTCGTGGATAATCTAATTGACCGTGTCAGCAAAAATGGTTTGTTGCTTCTGAATGTCGGCCCAAAGGCAGATGGAACAATTCCGGAACCGGCAAAAGAAAGATTATTGGCTATGGGAAAATGGCTTGATGTCAATGGCGAGGCAATCTACGGGACACGGGCCTGGATGATTTACGGTGAAGGCCCGGTCGATATGGAAGAGGGAGGTGCATATACCGAGGATGATGAAGACGGTGATTCACGGTATACCGGTAAAGATATACGCTTTACGGTGAAAGATAATACACTTTACGCTATCTTTCTCGATTGGCCGGGCGATGAAGCGAAAATTCGCAGTTTGAGAAGATTTGAAGAAGAGTTATCAATACACTGGGAGAAAAGGGATATAAAGAGAATAAGTATGCTTGGTACAAAAAGTGAACTGGATTGGTTCTTTACAGATGATGCTCTGATTATAAAAACGCCTCAAAAAAAACCATGTGAGCATGCCTTTGTTTTCAAGATCGAACGTCACCATAATCCTAAGATTAATTGATTTGAAGAAGAGTAATTTGTAGGAAGTAATACACGAAAAAGACGGGATTGGGTTTGATTGGGTTTGTTCTGGTCCGTCTGTAAGACGACGGGCCATCGAGGCGTCTGAGGTGGCCGGGTCTTCGAGTTTGGTTTCGTTTTTTCGGTTGAGCGGAGATGAGAAGTTTCATAAGTCGTTGTTATGGCTTAGGTTACGTTCATTTTGGTATCCACAAAATTGGGTTCGTTTGACATTATTAGGTCAGAGGTCAGGGGTCGGGGGTTGGTAAGACTCAAGACACCAGACACAAGACTCAAGATTGCATGCGGCCGGGCGCGGACGCAAGCCTTTGTAGAATGACGGCTGGATCCCAGCCTTCGCTGGGACAAGCGGGGCAAGATTGGATTTGTTTCGGCCGGGTCTGCCAAGCTGTTCATTTTCGTAATCCTTTGTTAAAGCTGAGTTTATGTTCATTTTTGCCTTTCGAAAATTGGTTTCGTTTTACATTTTTTGGTTCGTGGTTCGGAGTTATCTGTCGGACATTAAGAGATGTTCGCGGCAGCGGTCGAATTCGGCCGGGTCTTCGATATTGGTTTTGTTTTGGCCGGGTCTGCCAAGTTGTTCATTCTCGTAAATCTTTGTTAAAGCTGAGTTTATGTTCATATTTTCCCTTTCGAAAATTGGGTTTGTTTGACATTTTTTCGTTCTGCGTCGCGCGTCCTTCGCTATGCGTTGTGCGTTTGGAAGCGCGCTTGAGATTGGGTTCGTTTGACATTTTTTGGTTAGCCACAAAGGTTTTTTTTTGCCACAGAGGCAAACTTTAGTTTGCATCGGATCAAAAATCAGGGCG
>CAZENQ010000149.1:0-4980 GCA_964513655.1 uncultured Pirellulales bacterium
GCTGGCTTGGGGACAAAACTAAAAAACCTCTCTGGCTCCTGATATTCACTCAGATAGCTGCAGCTTTGTTTGTGTTGGGAGTCAGTCAGGTCATAGGCAATAGTCAACTGTTTTTTGCCAAGGTAATTCTTACCTTTAGAGACCGGTTTGCACTTTTGAGCGTATCCAAGGCGGTTATTTTATTTTGTTTTATGATTTTGCCGACACTTTGTCTTGGTGCAACTTTTCCTTTGGTTGGAAAAATCTACACTCAGACTGTCTCTAAGGTGGGCAGGTCCATCGGTGTTGCCTATGCGATTAATACAATCGGAGCGGTTTTAGGCTCATTTTGTGCTGGTTTTGTTCTCATACCGTTGGTTGGGAAAGAGAATGGTTTGAGTCTGGTTATTGGCTTGCAGCTTCTCACCTCACTGGTTGTCGGAGGCATCATCCTTGTCAGAAAGAACAAGAGTATATTAAGGCTGTTTCCTTTGGCAGCACCGGCTCTGGCAGGGTTATTTTTGTGCTTTTATTTTCCCGTGTGGAATCATCTTTTGCTTTCGAAGGGTAAGTATCATCGCTTCAAGACGATGATGGTGGATGTACGAAACTACAGCTGGTTGGAGGCCCTTTTGCAGGGGCCGGAAATCCTCACCAGGGCTGAACGCAGCGAGCTCGTGTATTACGGTGATGGTATTGGTGGTTTTACCACGGTGCTGAAATACGTAGATCCGCTTGGCAACATTAATTATATAATGGCAAACAGCGGAAAACCGGATGCTTCGTCACGAGGAGATATGAAGACTCAAACACTTTTGGCACATTTCCCGATGCTCTTTCACCGAGACCCCAAAACGGTTATGGTATTGGGCCTGGCGAGCGGCGTAACTGCCGGTGAGGTACTGTATTATCCTGTCGAGCAACTCGATGTCCTCGACATCAATCGGGAGGTTGTTGAAGCCAGTGACTTCTTTCTTCCGTGGAATAATAACGTGCTTTCCCATCCCAGGACTAACCTTATTATTCAGGATGGACGGGCGCATCTTCAACTGACCGAGCAAAAATACGATGTGATTATTTCCGAGCCGTCCAATCCCTGGATGGCCGGCCTGGCCACTTTGTTTACCCGTGACTTTTTTGCCCTGGTTGAAGACAGACTTAACGAGGACGGCATATTTTGCCAATGGCTTCATTCCTATCAGATGGATTGGCCCACCTTTGCCATTGTCGGCCGGACCTTTGCGAGGGTTTTTCCAAACAGCCTTTTGGTCTTGGCTCAGCCTACCATCGCCGGCAACGATTACATATTGGTCGGATTTAAAGGTAAAGACAGGCTGGTTCTGGAAAATGCAGAACGGAAACTGTCCTGTATCCAGCAGTCAAAGAATGTAGCTCTCTCCGACCCCAAATTGTTGTACAGGCTCATTGTATCTGAAGACCTTCAAGGACTCTTCGGCCCGGGGCCTGTTAATACGGACAGTTGGCCTCGGCTTGAGTTTGCTGCACCGAAACTGATGTACCGCGATGACCCGATGATAAGGAGAAATATCTACTCTAAAAAATGGCTCACTCTTGGAACAAGAAATATAATTCAGCAGGTTATAACAGATGTTGATGCACAAATTGATTTTGCCGCTTACGCCCTTTCACTCTATCTACCGCTTCGTGATACGGTTGACCTGTCGAAGGCCACACCATTACAGAAGGAGCGTTTCTTTAAACTTATGGAGGCGCATTGCGCCAATAATCCGATAGATTATTCCGTTTTCAAAAATGATCAGCTAAAACAAAGATGTCGCTCAATTCAAATAGAAGCCATACAGAACAGGATTGCTCTTATGCCTGACAAGGCGGCTTCGTACCTTTATGTGGCCGGCCTTTATTATGAAAAAGGCATGCCGGATGAGGCAATAGCAAATTATTCCAGGTCACTGCAAATCAACCCCAACAGCGCTGAGGCACACTACAATCTCGGCCTTGCTCTGACTGACCAGGACAGACTCGATGAAGCCATCACACACTTTACCGAGGCGATTCAAATCGACCCCTACAATGCTGAGGTGCACAGCAATCTCGGTGGTGCACTTGTCCGCCAGGGCAGACTCGACGAAGCCATCCCACACTTTACCGAGGCACTGCGAATTAAGCCTGACTTCGCCAATGCGCACTACAATTTTGGTATGGCGCTTGCCCAGCAGGGCAAGCTCGATGAAGCCATTGCGCATTTTACCAAGGCCCTGCGAATCAGCCCAGACTTTGTCGAGGCACACTGCAATCTCGGTATGGTACTCACCCGGCAGGGAAAGCTTGACCAGGCCGTCATCCGCTTTAATGAAGCACTGCGAATCAAACCCGACAATGCTGAGGCACACAGCAACCTCGGTGGTGCACTTGTCCGCCAGGGCAGACTCGACGAAGCCATCCCACACTTTACCGAGGCGCTGCGAATCAAGCCCGACTTCGTTAATGCGCGCAACGACTTAGCATATGTTCTGGTCCACCAAGGCAGACTCGACGAAGCCATCATACATTATACCGAGGCGCTGCGAATTAAGCCCGACTTCGCCGATGCACACTATAATCTCGGTGCGGTGCTTGCCCAGCAGGGCAAGCTCGATGAAGCCGTCAAACACTTTAAAGAGGCGCTGCGAATCAGGCCAGACTTTGCTGCTGCGCGCCAAAAACTCAAATATGTTCTGGACCTTCTGGCCAAGTCTGATAAGGCCACTACGCACTCTCAGGAGGCAGTGCAACTCGACCCAAACTCATCCGATTAATTCAAGCTTTTGTGAAACAAACCTCAAGTACGGTGATTTCAGTAGACGTAGCTTTGACTTGCCGCGAAGGCGGGTAGCAGGAAACCAGACTTATCCCTTATGCCTTGTGCACTTATGTTCTAATCCAGCCCCCAATACGTATCACGCAATGCGAAAAACAACGGGGCCTATACCGAAATAATCAGTATAGGCCCCGAATAGCTGCAAACTCATTTGGCTAATAACTACAGCCTCGTAGCAACCGCACTACGGCGGCGGCCAAGGCATATCCACAAGCCAGTCATCCGCCACAACCGAATAGTCCAGGAAGTTGACAATATCAAGATTGTTGGCGTCAAAAGGACCTCCCGGAGGGTCCTTGGGCACCAGATTAACCACATTAGCCGGTACACTCAGCGGCACATATAGCATCCCCTCTTTACCTGCAAGGACCGCAATCTCACCGGGCTGCAGAGCAGTGTTGTAGACGCGGACATCGTCAATGTCGCCGGTCCATGCTTCCAGGCTTACCGGGTTTGCGCCGATCCAGACGTTGTAGGTGCTGCTGTTGAAGGTACCCGAACAGTCCTTGCAAGTGTCCACTATGCCGTCGACGTACACACATATCTTTGACCCATCATACACTCCAGCGGCATGATGCCATAGGCCGTCAGCCACGGGTACGCTTCCAACGACATTACCGTAAGGGTTCTCCCATCCATCCTCTATAAGAAGAACACCGCTGGCGCAAAACTCGACCGCGTCGGCGGCGGCCTTTCCATCCTTGTCAGCCCTGCATAACCTCCAGGACTCGGTGTCGTCTCCCTTGGCGATGATGGCAGGCCAATCATTATCGAGGACGGAGAGCTTTATCCAGGCCGAGACCGTGATATGATTGGTGATATCGAACACACCACCCGGGGTATTTGAACCCGGAATCTCCACGTAGTCGCCATCACCGTCAAGGCTCAGGACATTGCCTCTACAGGGATCAGAAACCGTTGTCGCATCGCCATAGGGGACGCCGTGGTTGGTGCCATTTGAATCGTTGTAATTCCCTTCAAACTCCCACCGGGCTACCAGGTTGACGTCGGTGGGCGCCGTTGCCAAAACACTGCCATCGTGAGCGAGCCACTCGGCTGCCATCATCTCAAGGTCATAACCATCCACGATGCAGTTATCGGTAAAGTCGGCGATCGAGGCCTTCGCGGGTACGCATCTCTGCGTCAAGACCTGGACGTCGTCGAAGTACACGGTACCTGCACCGCCTTCCTTTGATTGTCCGATTGGCACTCCACCAAAGCCGATATGGACCTTGTCCACATTCGCAAGGCTCACGCCGCACACGTCGAAGATTGCAAGGTCAATGTTCCACTCGGTCCAATCTTCAAGCTTCACGTCGTTCGGGTCGCCGTCGTATAGAGCTACGCCGGTGTTGCTGCTCGTATCTTCTAATTGGACCCACATCCTGTCGTTGCTGGTAGCGCTGTTGCCCGACTGGCCGTAGAATTGCAGGACTAATGCCCTGGCGTCACTGACGGTCCAGTCCGGACCAATCTCCAAATCAACAATGTCAGCGTCAATATGAGCTCCGACCTTGTTATAGGGCTTCGCGCAGTCGTAGAGGAACTTCAGGGAGTTGCCGTCGCGAACTATACCCGCCGGGGCCGGGCCCGCTTCGATAAAGACCTCCGACCCGCTGAGGTTGACCCAGTAGTCGTCCCACACGTTCCACAGCTCGGCTTGATTCGCGTACGAGTCGAAGTCATCCACGGTAAGATGCGAGTCCGTAGTAAAGCTCCAGACATCGCCTTTGTAGGTAGTGACGCCGTTTGACTCGTCAACCCGCCAGTAGTACTTCGTGGAAAATACCAGCGCGTTCGGGTCATAGTTCTTGACATCAAAGGTAGTGCCGGACTGGGCGCCCTGGTATACATTGTTCGGGTCGACTGACGTCGTCGCATCGTTCACATCGTCACGATTCGTCCCGAAATATACCTGGTGTCCACTGCCGGTCACAAAAATCCCTGCTGCCCAGCTAAGAATCACGTCGGTTGAGACGCCCCTCTCACCTTCCTCCGGGTTCGGGACAGAGGCCTTGGCAAGGTTGCCAACAGTAAAGGACCAGACCTGGCCTAACGTCGGACCGGGGTTCTCATCTATTGCCCAGTAGTAAGTCTGAAACATTGGAAGGTCACTGTCAACGGTCCAGCTGCAGGGGTCATAGGCAGTCTGTTTTCTCACG
>CAZENQ010000150.1:0-4975 GCA_964513655.1 uncultured Pirellulales bacterium
CATTCGGAGCGTCGGTACCTGGTGGGGAGCGGATGGCGGTGCGATAGAGTTGGACGATCACGAGAACCAGAAGAATATCCACATTCACCACAACTTCAGCCGAGGCAACAGCGGCTTTCTGGAGTGCTATGAACACGGCAGTTACGACGACGTCATCGTGGCCTATAATGTCAGTGATGATTACGAGAAATTCCTTGGTCTCAACGGGACGCGCCGCTGGAAGGTGGTGAACAACACCGCGATTCGCACGCGTCACGATGGGCACGGATTCAGCGACTTCATCTGGTTTCGTGAATGGTACAATCCCAACAACGTCGTGTTCGCAAACAATATTTTCATCACGCGGAACGCCGCCATGTCCATCTTTGGCGATTGGCTGGAAGGTCTAGCGCAGGATGGTGAGTCTCAGTCCAGCCATCACAACATCTTCTATTGCTTCAGCGGCGACACCAATGTGGGAAAGCCGCTGGGCCGGGCCGATATGGTGGCAGACCCCATGTTCGTCGATTTCGACAATCGTGACTTACGGCTTCGCCCGGGCAGCCCTGCGGTTGATGCAGGCGCAAATGGCGGCTACACCACCGACATCGAGGGCACACGCATCGCTGAAAAGACCGATATCGGCGCGTACGAGTTCGTCGAGGGACCCCGGACAATCGCGCTCTTCAACGGCAAAGACCTCGATAACTGGACGTTCTATCTGGGCGACGAGACGGACCCGACGGATGTATGGGAGCTTCGGGACAGTGTGATCTTCTGCTCGGGAGTCCCCAACGGCTATATGCGGACGAGGGAAACCTACCGCGATTTCAAGCTGACCGTCGAATGGCGTTGGCCGCAAGAACCGAGTAACAGCGGTGTCCTGCTCCGGATTTTCGGCGCCGACATGGTGTGGCCCGTATCTCTCGAAGCGCAGCTAAAACACGAGCGAGCCGGTGACCTCATCGGGATACACACGTCGATCGAGGGCGCGGAGAAATGGCAAGAGTTCAGCGTCCTTCCACGTCAGAACGCCGACAGCGAGAAGCCGCCCGGCCAATGGAACCGATACGAAATCACGTGCCGACGAAGCGACGTTGAGGTTTATGTTAACGGCAAGTTCCAGAACAAAGCCTCCTCCAACGTGCCGTTCGAAGGCCATATTGGGCTGCAAAGCGAAGGCTCGCCCATAGAGTTCCGAACCGTTACGCTGCAACCTCTGAACTAACACCCCGCGCAACCCCCATATGCCCTCCGGCCAATTACAGCCTGAAACAGCCCCCTTGGAGCGGTTTAACTCACAGTTTCAGCATTTCCAGGATGATGCCCCCGCCTCGTGCCTCGCCCCTGATATATTCCTTGCCCACGTCTTCACAACATTCTTATCACCGAAATCCACCATCCCCGACCCGCTTGTCCCAGCGAAGGCTGGGATCCCGAGCCTTTTACCCAACACCGCCAGTTTCTTACGCTGTTCATCATTGAGAAGAAGTCGCTTTCTTCCTGACTTTTCCCGCAGTATCTTATTTTCTTCTTTTCAAATACTCTTTTTCCTCTTGTTGATGCCGCTTTACCCAACCAGCTGCCTCGCGAGCGTGCTTTGGCTTAGCTGCCCTTGCACTCGCCTAACGCGGTAGAGTTGCCGTTGAAATCTTCCCTTTTTCATTTTTTCTTCTCCCTTCACTCTTCTTATTTCTTACTTCTTACTTCATAATTCTCACTTCTCAATTCCACGTAAGCGACATGACCCCCCACTTTTCTTAACTAGCGCAGGGGCCGCATATGTGACCACCCCAACCGCTAGAAATAAACCTGCCACGACCCCGTACACATTGCCTTTGTCACTTAACCAAAACCCAAGAAGAGCACCCCCTATCGTAAAACATACAGAAGCCACTAAATCCAAAATTCTACTGCTCCGACCTCGTTGCTCCAGATACATCACGTCCTTTTCAAGCCCCGTGATTTTCTGCCCTGCATCCTCCCGAAACTCAGCATATTCACTGCAAATCCTATCTTTTTCTGACCGAACGGACCTAACCTCTTCCTCTCTTTCCTTCAGAACTTCTTTTAATTCCCCTATCAGTTCCGTCAACAAATCCTCTTTTTTCCCCTTCCCGACTAGTTCCTCCACTTTGTCAAGAGATACCGCCACTGACGGATTATCAGTTTTTCTATCCCACAACTCATCTTGTTTGCTATTTTGATTTTCCTTTGGCCCCGAACTCATTCAATCCTCTTACACGTTCTCGAGCAAGACCTTTGTCCTTTTTACCTTCTCAGCCATACCTGTTTTCTCAAACAGCTCCAATGCCTTCTGTAAGTTATCCTTCGCCTCAAGCAATAATTTCGTGCCGGCCTCAACCGAGCAGGTCAAGTTGGTACAGTTTTCCTGAATCATCTACCATTCACTTTGCGGCGTTTGCCGCATTTTGGGCAGTATTTTTGCTATCTTCACGTGTCAAAACTCGCCCGTAGCGGCGTTGTACACCCCGCATATATCGCCGTACAATAGGCCCGAGTCGCTCGACATTTCTAATATTCCCCCTTACGGCCCCCCGCAGCCTTTCTTCGTCCTTACAGCTCATGCATATCATCCTTGAAAAAAAAATTATTTCGTGGTTGCTTTCCGGAAGTGAGCCGCTAAACTTGAAAGGAAGTTGAGCAGAGTTCAGGAGTAGTGAAATCAAATGTTGCTATAATTCTATCCTTTCGGCTCAGCCGGAAGGCTGGGCGGCCCTGCCAGGTCGCCCTTTTTTATATCAATCTACTTTTTTCGCAACCATGCCAATTATTCCTTGTCCATAAAAAGAACCCGAGCGGAGCCAATTCTTCATACTACTCCCACACTCGGGCTAACGTTATTAAGCCAAACCAAATTGTCTTTGTTAGGTTAGCCATTACACACTTTCTTCACCACAATCCGCTCCCACTAAGCAGTCGGCATAATGGATTAACCGACCACATCCTATATCGGTAATAGTTACCAGTCAACATTTTTTTCCAGAAAAAACAAAAACCTTTCACTTCTACCAAATAAAAAAGACCAAGGGCGATCTCCATATACAATCACCTCTTGGCTCCCAAAACCAGGCCAAATTGTCCTTTTTGCAGATTTTACCACTTAGGTACCTCCCGGCATCTTGTACCGTGGAGAAGCAAACACGACATACGCAGAAGTTCGACCAGATATAGTGGCAAAACCCGTTAAATCTGTATTCGCACCATAACAACATTTGATTAGGTGTAAAGACCAAATTCAGAAATTTTTGCATAAATTTCTTGGCGGCTCTGTAAGTCCTTGTAGTTACTGAATCTACAAAGAGAAAAATCTTTTGTGAATGGCAATGTGTTGAACATTTTCTCACTTTCATGTTAAGATACTGCCAAAACCCTATTGTCTGTTTTTCGCGACATCTGCGAACTTCTTTCTGTTCCACATAAAAAAAAGGCGCACACGAAGAAAATAGTGGTTTCTCTCTTTCATACTACTTTCCTCGTGGGCGCCCTACGGAAAATGAACAAAAAGATAGGGTGTACTTCCCACTCATTGACCAAAGTCTCGGAGTGTCAAAAGACTGCCCTTAATAGTACGGTATGGTCAATGACTCAAAATTCTGTGATATTTCGTTATCAAAGAACTATCGTTAATGACAAAGTAACAGCAAATTCTACTACAAAATAACACTACACCCACAGATGTCAAGGGCCAATTCAGAAATTCTCGCATAAATGTCTTTGGCTTTGCTGTTAGTCCTTGTAATTACTGATTTTATCAATAGAAAAATATTTTAATCAAGACAATGTGTTTTAGATAGTTTCTCAATAATGTTAAGATAATGCCCACACTGGCCTATCTTGACCCCCGACCTTGGCAATCAAACCTGCCCCGGAGCCCCCCAAACAACAACTCTCTCGTCCCGATTTTTCGGGACTGGCGATGCTCCGCCCCTGGTTGCTTGCCCCTTGCTTAGAGTCCCACGGACTCTAAGGGGGCCCGACCTCTGCTGCCCTTATTTTTCTCGCCAATAAATTACCCCAATCTCCCCCTCCCGTCAACATTTTTAATTTTTGCACTGTATCTTTGCATTTTGATTTTTAATCTTTGATTTTCCTATCCGGCCGCTCAAAACAAATTTTCAATCATCCGTGCAGCTACCTACCAGCAAAAATCCGAAAATTTAAAATTTTTTAACTGCTTTTATAGTAATAAGTTAATCCTGTCAATCCCGTCAAAAAACAAGCGATTTTCAGCACAAACGCGCACCCTCCGCCCCTCCTTTTAGCTAAAACGGGGCTTGCAAGTGCACGCCGACTTTGCTACCCTTACTGCGACAAAAGTAGAAGCTCATTAAGGAGACCGGAATGAAAATCAATGCCAGCACGACCTACGGACTTTTAGCAGTGGGCTACATCGCCCAGAATCAAGACAAAGGGGTCGTCATGAACCAGACTATTGCTAAGCAGTATAATACCAACCCCGAGTCTCTGAAAAAGATAATGCAGCGGTTAGTCATGGCGAACGTGTTGCAAAGCAAAAGAGGCCCTCACGGCGGATCCTCTCTGGCAAGGTCACCCAAAAAGATTACTATGCTTGAGATTATCGAGGCCATGCAAGGCCCGTTCACAAGTGACCTGGTCCTCTCAGAACACGCCCCAAGAGAAAAATTCGCCTCAAAAGCCCAGAAGACATCCGACAAAGCCTTCACACGGGCCCGAAATGTTCTAAGGGCTGTAAAGCTCTCAGACTTAATCTGACCCGCATCAAAGTTGCCAAGCCTAAGCATTCTGGCGATGCACCCCTGCCCCGTGAGATGGCGCCAGCCTATCTAACTGGGGCTTTTTCAATCAAACGTGCATGCACTCCTACCCCGGCCACGTCTCCGTGCCCTAACTCCATACTTAAGATATAGCAACTCTGGCTTCACCACGCCTGACAAAGTCAGCAACTTAGACGAACTTCGCAGGCCGAACGCACGAGCTCGCTCGGAGTACG
>CAZENQ010000151.1:0-4914 GCA_964513655.1 uncultured Pirellulales bacterium
TTGGCCGTCCTTGCCGAAGATGAGGATAAAAAGTAACCATAGGCCGGACAGGTCGTCGACCCTGCTTCGCCTTGCAGGCTTCCGACTTCGCCAGGCCTACGCCGCGGCAAGCATGACAAAAAAATGGAAAACGAAACCAATTTTCGAAGGGCAAAAATGAACATAAATTCAGGTTTAACAAAGAGTTGCGAAAATGAACAACCTGCCAGACCCGGCCAAAACGAAACCAATCTTGCCCCGCTTGCCTGCCCTCGAAGCAAAGCGGAGATCCCGGGCTTGACCCGGAACCCAGAAAGGCTAACCCCTGACCTAATTATGCAAAACGAACCCAATTTCCGAAGGGCAAAAATGAACATAAACTCAGCTTTAACAAAGGATTACGAAAATGAACAACCTGCCGGATGCGCGAATTTAGGCCTGCCGAACGGGCTTTTCAATCATTGACAAAACCGGGCCCCGGCCATTATAATATATTCAAGATACGTTCGATTTACTCGTGAAAAATTCCTTTCGAAAAAGGGTAGTTATGGACCTGGGAAAAGACGACTTCATATGGCGGTATAAGTTGCACATCACAATTATTGTCGTAGTAGTATTGGCTGTATTGCTGCTCTCTGTTTTTATGGATAATCGCCGCCCGTCAGCGGGTGTCTCAACCGGGACACCAACGGGCGTGTCCGCGGGTGGTTTTATATGGTCGTTCGCCGTCGCCGGTTTTATGATTGTACTGGCAATTGCATTAACACTGCCAAAAGTATCGAAAATCCTCGGTACACTCCAGGAAAGTGACGCAAAGCTCGACAAAATAGCTGAGACGCTGGAAAAGAACCGTTCCACCCTGACCCAGGTCAATCAAAGCGCCAGACTGAGCGAGACAGCCAAGGCGATTGCGTTCCGCGACGCAGACAGAGAATCATTGCGGGAGGCCGTTTTTGAGAAACTCCAACAGAAGGATTTTGATACCGCCTATGAGATGATTGATGAAATTGCTCATGCAACCATATATCAGGAGCTGGTCAAGCTGCTCCGGGACGAGGCGGACAAATATAGGGATGCGAGCGATCAGGAGCGAATCAATCAGGTAATAGCGCATATCGAAAGGCTCTTCGACAGCTATCAATGGGCAAAGGCAAGTAATCTGATTGAAAAACTAATCAAAGCCGAGCCGGAGTCGGAAAAAGCGAAGGCGATGCGCCAAAAGCTCCTTAATAGAAAGCAGGAACGCAAGAAGATACTTCTCGCGGTTTGGGACGACGCTGTAAAGCGAGAGGATACCGACCGCAGCTTGGAACTGCTCAGGGAACTGGATTTGTATCTTACTCCGAATGAGGGACTGGCTTTGCAGCAGGCGGCAAGGGGCGTCTTCAGGAACAAGCTGCACAGTCTCGGCGTTCAGTTCTCGCTGGCTGTCTCGGAAAGGGAATGGGCAACGGCTTTCGAAACCGGTCAGCAGATTATGCGCGGTTTCCCCAACAGCAGAATGGCTGAGGAAATCCGCGAAAAGTGGGCCATATTAAAGCAGAAAGCCAAACAGCAAAGAAGTTAAAAGGCTTGTCCGTTTCATGCTGCGCCTGTCCGCAACTGTCCTTGTACTACTGAAAATCAAACAGAGACTGAGTCTTAATCATCGTCACCTGGTCTGGATAAGCTGCGAACGTATGGATGTGTAGTTCACTTCTTCTGGCCTCGAAATCAACATAGCAGAACGGCTGCAGGCCTCCGACTTCCGACTCGGGAAATTTCACAAACATGCCCCGATTTCGAGCGAACCGCTCAAGGTCCAGATGACTCTGGCGGTACAAATTGGTACTCATCTTCTCAATTTGAAAATCGGTCATATAGCTTACACCACGGCTCAAAGTACACTTATGAGATCGCGGACCCCGGAAACGAAAACGCTCAATCAAACCGCGCTGTGGAAGCATCTGTCCGGGCGCGCTTATAACCTCGCTAAGACATAGACCACCGCAATACACGCTGACAACGTGCGTGCAGCCGGTGACCCAGATATCTGCCTCATATTTGCCCGTTTTCAACCGACGCTTGGCATAAATCTGGAAAAGCTCCGGGTGCAGAGGTCTTTGAAAAAGGCTGAATGTCAGTTCTTCAATTGCTACGTTGATTTGCGGCAATTCCATATAAACATCCCAAACAAAAGTATTGACTGCCAATCTTGATATCATTGTACAAAAAATGCCGCACTAATTCAAGCACAATATCAGTATTGATAAGGTCGATTTCCGCGCTTATCGGACCATCGTTCCGCAAGTTCAGCAGACTAAAAGACTAACGGCGACTAAGTTTTTTGAAAAAATTTAAGAATCGCCGGACTTGTTAATTTTTCACTTCACTGCTGAAAAAAAACGCTGTTGATAACAGTGGCAATAATGTCGTAAAAAGCATGAGTTCCGGCCGTAATGCCAAAACCGCGAATTGCAAAAAGAACCGCAAAATAAACACCCGCAACCGCCCTAAAACCAAACTCCATCCAGTTAAACGGAGTGCCTTGGCCAAATCGACCGTCCAGATACACTATATGATGATGCACACTAAACAGCGCCGCCGAAACAAGGACCGCAAGTATAATAGAGTTTTTTCGACTGAGCCGCACAACATCCTGGAACAACAGCATCAAAAGGCATATCAGAATCAGCCGAAAAATAAGTTCTTCATAAATCCCCGCTCCTATACCGGTAACAATATTGGCCAACAGAGAACCACTTCTCATCGCCTCGGTTTCAGCCCCCTCGGCCACCGATAAACTTCTCGCCATAACTGAAGAACAGCTCACCACCGCTTCGCTCTGTACACAAGTCACACTGCTGTCATACAAGGCAATATCAGCTTCGGGCATAACGGAAGTATTCAAAAACAAACTCAACACAATCAGGGGAACCGCAAGCAGAACACACTCAAATGCCATTGGGCAAATATCACCAATCCCGAAACTCCATCGCTTGTGCGACGTTAATTGCAGCCCCACCAAAATAATCACTACCGTCAATGGGGGCATCATCCACGCCAGCTTGCTGCCAAAACCGAGATACTCAAGAAAATTCTGCAGCCACACGAATGCCACTACACGGACCTGCGACTGGTTCAGCACATCCGTATTAATCAAAATCGTGCCAACTTCATAGAAAACAATAAACGGCAGCAGAAAAACTATCGCGTAAATCGGCCGAGACGTCCGTTCAAAATAAGACTCCCGCGCAAAGTTAAACAATTGACCCGTGCTGTATTTATAATTACCTTTCATAACAGTCGCTGTTGTTGTTTTATGCAACGTGCCTGTTTTTTGCCCCTAACATCAAAAAATTGGTTGACCGCTTCACCTAAATTTCGCAGAGTTTACTTCAAATAAGCCGAAATTACAATAGCCAAACACAGCAGCTTTTTTATAACAACGACTAAAGCAATGGTAAGTGAACAATTGACCGAAATCTACAAACTGCTTTTCGACCGCTTCGGTCCCCAGCACTGGTGGCCGGGCGAAACACAATTTGAGATAATCACAGGTGCCATCCTCACCCAGAACACAAACTGGGCCAATGTCGAAAAGGCGATAGCAAATCTAAAATCCGCCGACCTCTTGACCCCCGAAAAGCTCTATCATCTCGACGTCTCAAAACTCGCCGAGCTTATCCGGTCGGCCGGCTACTACAACATAAAAGCAAAACGACTCAAAAATTTCATAAATTGGCTCTTTCAAAATTACGACGGCCAACTGATAAATCTCGAAAACCTCAACACCGACCAGTTAAGGACCGAACTCTTGGCCGTAAAAGGCATAGGCCGCGAAACCGCCGACTCGATATTACTTTACGCTTTTGACAGAGAAATTTTTGTGATTGATGCCTACACCGCCCGGGTGGCTGTTCGTCACGGCCTAATCGAACCGCAGGCCGACTACGAGCAGCTGAGAGAACTGTTCCAGTCAAACCTGCCGCGGGACTCTCAACTCTTCAATGAGTACCATGCATTATTCGTAAAGGTCGGAAAGGAATTCTGCAAACCAAAAGCAAGATGCCCCGGTTGTCCACTCGAAAAACTGCCGCACACCCTCGACATCAATTCCTTTTAAGACCTGTCCCCCCAAGTTGACTAAAACAACCGTATAACTATTAGCATGTATAATGATGCCTTGACAATTAGTGTTTTTTGTGCAAAATGGCGGTTTTACTCTATTGGTCAACCGGCAGGAACTAAAGAGACGACCCCGTTTTGCGGGGTATTGCGAGATGCATACCTCTCATATAGCGTAGTAATTTATACGATGACAGAAAACCAAAGACAAAAAATCCTGCAACAGCTTTTGGCAAAGCAAAAAGCCGGCGAGCTCAAGCCTGCCGACAGATACAAAATCCCCCCGCAGGATATGCCTGCACAGGACCCCGCCAAAAGAAGGGCCAACGTCAACGAAGTGGCGACCGGATATACCGAAACTCAGGCACGACTGGAGGCAATGCGGTGCCTGCAGTGCAAAAACGCCCCTTGCATCAAAGGCTGTCCAGTCCAAATAAGAATACAGGATTTTATCGCCGCTATCGCCGATGGTGACTTTAACAAAGCCTTAGCCATCATCAAAGAAAACTCACTTCTGCCGGCCGTTTGTGGCCGGGTCTGTCCGCAGGAAGTCCAGTGCCAGCTTGAATGCACCGTAGGTAAGAAGTTCAAGGATGTCGACAAAGCCGTCTCAATAGGCCGCCTCGAAAGGTTTGCCGCCGACTACGACCGGAACCAAAACTCCCTCCCGACCGTAGCGGCAGAAACGAACATGAAAGTGGCTGTAATAGGCTCAGGCCCCGGTGGCATCGTCGCCGCCGCCGATACCAGAAGAGCAGGCCACGACGTTACTATATTCGAGGCCTTCCATAAAACCGGCGGCGTGTTGGTCTATGGAATCCCGGAATT
>CAZENQ010000152.1:0-4857 GCA_964513655.1 uncultured Pirellulales bacterium
ACCAAAAAATGAAAAACGAAACCAATTTTTTCTGCCTCCTGCGGATTCATAACATCAGTAATGACAACGAACTACAACAGAAAATGAACAATGGACACTTGGCCAAAACGAAACCAATCAAGCACGGTTCCAAACCACAACGCTGGACGCTCGACGCAGGACTCTCAACGCACAACGCTAACCAAAAAATGTCAAACAAAACCAATTTCCGAAGGGTAAAAAATGAACATAAGCTTAGGCTTAACAAAGGATTACGATAATGAACAACCTCCCAGACCCGGCCAAAACAAAACCAATTTTACCCCGTTTCAAACGACAACTTCAAGCGCAGCGCAGATCCTGAGCGAAGTCCTGAGCTTGTCGAAGGGCAACGCCGAAGGGCCTTGCCCGTGGTGAGCCTGCCGAATCCAGTCGAAGGACACCGGACTAACCTGTCCCTAACCCCTGACCCCAGACACCTGATCCCTAATTACTATATTTTGATATCTGAAAGCCGTTTTGAGCGAGGAATCTTGCCGCAGATGCAAGGCTTGCGTCCGCGCCCGGCCGCAGGTGTACTGTAGTACTTCGAGGACCGGCCGCCCGGCCCGCAACTCGGCAGATGCTCAAGAGGTCCGCTCAAAAATACCTGTCTTTGTATTGCTACCCTTGCTACAGTCTCACCTCCGGCCCCCGGATCCAGACCCATCCTTACTCCTTACTTCTTACTCCTTACTCCTTTTTTTGTTGTAAATTTTCACACGTTTTACACATTTCGCACACTTATTCGAGCGCAATTCCGCCACTTTTTGTAAATTTCTATTCACCTTTTGTAATTTTTCACACTTTGAAACACTTTCCAACACCCATAAATCACTTCCCTATTAAACCTACTTTGTTAGTATGATATCCTGCGCATTGTATAACTTCCGAAGCCAATGTCAAAGAAAAATGTTTTTCACGAAAAAAAATCCCGCCCCTCGTACCTAACCCCAATTTTACTTCAACGGCTAATCATACGGGCACCAATACACCCATTCATTAACGAACAGCTTCAGGTCAACCCCGTCAATTGGGACGCAAATGCCCCCTCCCCCGGCACCGGCCCCTAAATCCCCCGTTTTCCCCCCCTCACTCCCAACAAAATTTGTCCATATTTTTGCAAATTTTTCTTGACAAATCGCTAACTGCTGTAGTAGAATTAAACTTAGGTAAAAAGCAGAAAGGCTGGTCAAAAAGCCGTAATATCATAACTTTTTGTAAGCTATTATACTTTCAAAACACTTTCATACCGACCCGCCTTCTAAAATTAGCTGCTTTTCCACTGATTTTTGGTTGCGCCTGTAGAAAATAGGCCGCTCGAGGGAGCAAAAATGTGGAAAAAAGCGCAATATTCGAGCTCGTTTCGCAACATAGGACGAAAAATAACAAAATCTACGGAACAGCACGCCCCCTCCACGCATCTTATAAGCGGACGAAGAGCCAACCTTAACCAAAGGAGCGGAAAGATGACACGAATAGTCCTTATGGGCCTTGTCTTGCAGGTGGCCCGTGGCGAGATAATAGCCTTATGGCTGGACGCCAGCGGTGATTATCCCACAATCTTGGGCCGCAATCGCGAATCTCGAATGAACTAAAGGAGACAAATTATGAAAAGCAAAGGTTTTACATTAGTCGACCTGCTGGTCGTAATCGCCATCATAACTCTGTTGATGGGCGTACTGCTGCCTGCCGGGGCCGCAGTCAGGCAGCGTGCCTATCGAATGGTCTGCCGAACGAACCTGGCCGGCATCGGCAAGGCAATGCTCGCGTACTCCGACGACAACGAGGAGCAATATCCAAAGGCCGGCTGGCCCAACAGCAGTTGGAGCAGGGAAGGCGAGTTACTGGGCTGGGCTAACCAGGATGGAAGACACTATGGCAAGCCGGGCTCCGACGTAACCATTACATCCAGCTTCTATCTGCTTATAAAGTATGCTGATGTAACGCCAAAGCAGTTTGTCTGCATGGGTGACCTCGGGACCAGGGTCTTTAAACTGTCTGATGTGATGACGGGGATTCTCGACCCGGAAGTTGACGATGTTACTCAGGTTTGGGACTTCGGCCAGAAGGATGACATGAAAACCAACTTCGTTGCAGGCCAGTACTGCTCCTACTCCTACCATATGCCTTATTATGACCCTATTACAGACGACCCGGCCTTCCCCGTCACTCCGATAAGTAATCCCGCCAGCCCCCTCTGTGCAGATAGAAACCCTTATCTGGACAGGAATGCCTGGCCTTATCTCGAGGGTAAATGCTGTGAAGGCGACCCGAACGAAGACTGTCCGACCTGGCACGCGGATGGTTATTACTACGACCCTGATAAGACCGGCAACTCAGCGTGCCACCGGCGCGAAGGCCAGAATATCCTCTTTAATGATGGCCATGTCCTCTTTGCTCAGTACCCGAATGTCGGCCTAAGTAACGATAACGTCTGGAAAAACTGGCCTACTACTGATGCCCCTGCAACCGCCGAGCAATGGCAGGTCGGCCCGACGCCATATTGCGATACACTTAAAAGGCCCGGAGAACAGGCGCCAAAGGGTAAAAGAGATGCCTTCCTGGTCGGTGAAGCCAACATAAATCCCTAAGGTCGATATTTAGTACACCAAAAACCATTTTGTTGGAATTAATAAGAAAGCCCCCGGGCACTACGAAAAAAGGAGGCGAAATATGAAACGAACGGTACTTATAGGCCTTGTCCTGCTGGCGGCCGCATCGCACCCGGCCCGCGCCGACATAATAGCATTATGGCCGGACGGCAGCGGTGATTATCCCACTATCCAGGACGCAATCGACGATGCCTGCGATGGGGACGTGATATACCTCTTCCCCGGAACCTATACCGGCGACGGCAACAGGGACATCGATTACCTCGGTAAATCCATCACCGTCCAGAGCGTCGCGCCGGATTTTCCATCCATAGTTGCCGCCACAATTATCGACTGCAATGTCAGCGAAGCCGAACCACATCGAGGTTTCTATTTTCACAATAATGAGGACGCAAACGCCGTTCTTGCCGGTCTGACAATTACTAACGGTGGCGCATATCACGGCGGAGGAATCTGCTGCAGTTACTCAAATCCTGTGATTATCAACTGCACTTTTACTAACAACTCGGCTAGATACTATGGTGGAGGCATCTACTGCCGGGAAAGCAGAGCAATTATCGAAAACTGCACCTTCAGCGGCAATTCAGCTGATTATGGAGGCGGCTTGCACAGCGGCGGCGAGTACGTCTGGGACCTTACGATTGCCAACTGCACTTTCACCGCCAACTCGGCTAACATTAGAGGCGGCGGCATTTCCTGTGATGAATATGAATATAGCAACCTTCAGATTGTTGACTCGGTGATAAGCTACAATTACGGCAGGCTAGGCGGTGGCGGGCTTATCGGCTTGGGGCGCGGCACTACCCTGGCGATTACAAACTCCACCATCAGTCATAACTACTCTGACGAAGGCCACGGCGGGGGAATCTCGTGGGCTGGTTCAGAAGTGCAAATCAACGGATGCACGATAAAGGCCAACGAAGCCGCCGGCGATGGAGGCGGTGTGTATTTCGATGAGGAGGGCTCCAGCAGCAAGAGTGCCGTAATTACGAACAGTAAGATAAGCGGCAACGCCGCGGGCAACAACGGCGGCGGAATCTTCGGTGACCCTTTCGAGTTAACAATTAGAAACTGCCAAATAAGTGGTAACTGGGCGGGTAATAACGGCGGGGGAATCTTCGCCAGAGACGTCGACTTGACATTTATGAACTGCATTGTCAGCGGCAATTCGGCACTTGAGTCCGGCGGAGGCCTATACTCCGCCGAGGCAGCTCGTACGCCGGAGATTATTAATACTACTTTCGCTGACAACTGGGCTGGATTGTCGGGCGGCGGAATATATGCCGAGTGTTTCCCTAATCTTGCCACCATGACAAACTGTATTCTGTGGGGCAACGCCGACAATAGCGGGACCGGACTGCCTGCTCAGCTCCGGACGTGCGAGACACAAGCCGACGCTTACGCAACTTTTAACTGCATCCAGGATGACAACCCCGACGATGCCGACATTCCGTTCGGCGCCGACCCCAACTTTAATATCGACAACGACCCGTGTTTCGTTACGCGAGGCTTTTGGGCGGATGCAAACGACACAAGCACTCCCGTCGAGCCCAATTACCCCAACGCCGTCTGGGTCGAGGGTGACTATCACCTTCGTGCCGATTCACCCTGTATCGATGCCGGCAGCTCTGAAGTGCTCCCCCCGGCCAGAAGTATGTCCACCGATATTGACGGTGAGCCGAGGGTCGTAGGTCAGGACGTCGATATGGGCGCCGACGAGTTTGGGCTTGCCATCATTGTAAACAGCCCGCAGGAAGGCGATGTCTGGGCGGGCGGCAGTTTCCATGAGATTAACTGGTATAGCTACCAGACGGGCGGGACCGTCGATATCTCCTACAGCAACAATAACGGCGATTCATGGGTCCCCATTGAAACTGCCGTCCCGGATACCGGCACTTATACCTGGCAGGTCCCCGGCTCGGTCGATTCCAGCCAGTGCCTGCTCTCGGTCGTTCCGACCATACCCGACCCCGATGTCATTATCATAGATAGCGCTCTCTTTACAATCCACCCCGACTTTGTCCATCCTGCCGTCCCGTCGCAATGGCCATCCTTAGCCGGCGGTTTTGACAGGTCAAGCCTGAGCGACAACTTGGGTCCCGAAGTTGGATGCGTCAAGTGGCAGTTCCAGACGGATAGTCCCGTTATCTCAAGCGTCACCGCCGGCCCGGGCGGCAGGACTCATATTGCCTGTGAGGATGGAAAACTCTACACCCTTGATTCT
>CAZENQ010000153.1:0-4786 GCA_964513655.1 uncultured Pirellulales bacterium
ATATGAAGGAGACGTACGAGAAGGAGCCGGGGGCTTATGACGATATTTACATGGATCTTACTTTTGTTCAGGTACTGGAAGACGAAGGTCTTGATGCGCCGGCGCAGTCGTTTGCGGACGCTTTTGCGAACGCTGAATATAAACTTTGGTTCGCGAACCAGACAGCTCGGTATAATGTTTTGAACGGGATTTCACCACCAGCATCGGGGCACTGGCTAAACAATCCGTGTGCAGACGATATTGATTTTCAGATTGAGGCGGATTTCGCAGGATTGATGTGTCCGGGGATGGTAAATTCCGCCGCAGAGATTTGTGATACCGTCGGGCATATTATGAACTATGGTGACGGCTGGTACGGCGGGGTGTATGTTGCGGCGATGTATTCTCTGGCATTTGTGTCGGACGATATAGATTATGTTGTAGAAGAGGCGTTGAAAACCATTCCATCGGAAAGCAAGTTTGCTCAATGCATGAGTGACGTTATTCGATGGCACGAGGAGGAGCCGGACGACTGGAAAGCAACGTGGTTTAAGGTTCATCGGAAATGGGCGGAGGACATAGGTTCGCCTCGAGGGGTATTTAAGCCGTTTAATATAGACGCGAAGATTAACGCGGCGTGGGTTTTGATGGGGCTGTTGTACGGGGACGGTGATTTTACGAGGACATATGAGATATCGACCCGGTGTGGGGACGACGCTGATTGTAATCCGGCATCGGCGGGCGGGATTCTCGCGGCGATGAAAGGATATAAGAAGATACCGGCATACTGGAAGCAGGGGTTGGCGGAGGTTGAGCCGATAGATTTTAAGTATACAACTATTTCGTTGTATGACGCTTACGAGATGTCGTTTAAGCACGCCGTGCAAGTGATTGAAAGGAACGGTGGGCAGGTAAGTGACAGGGAAGTGACGATAAAGGTGCAGAAACCGAAGACGGTTCCACTGGAGGTTGCTTTTGAGGGGCACTGGCCGAGACAACAGATATCTCTTGGGAAACAACTGACCGACGAAATTGAGTTTAAATTTGATGGGATTGGTTTTGCCATTCAGGGCAGCGTGGAAAAGGTCGGTGAAGAAGATTACGTATTTGAAGCTGAGATGTTTATTGACGGGAAATTCGTTGAGAAGGCAAAGCTTCCGACGAAGTTTATCCATCGCAGATTTACTCCTTTCTGGCGGTATCAGCTTTCACCGGACAAACACAAAGTCTGGCTGAAGGTGCTCAACCCAACCGATAAGGCGAAATTGAATCTTGATTACGTTGTCGTCTATGGCGATCAGCCTTTCAGCGTTGAATTTTAACCCCTTTCGGATCTGAAGGGATGAGCGGCGAGAGAAAATTATTAGGGAAAAGTGCAGGCACGATTTCACGGCGCCAATTTTTGGGCCGGTCTGTAGCGGCAGCTGCGGTAGCAGCGGGTCTCCCTCAACAGGCAACGCCCGAAGCCAAGAAACAAACCAAGCCGAATATACTTTTTATTATCACCGACCATCATGCTTATTATGGGCATGACAGAGAGGGTGAGTTCGAGTACAAGTGGCCTGTCTTTGAAAAATTCTGCGATGAAGGGATACGTTTTGACCGTGCCTATTCTGTCTGTCCGCTTTGCACGCCCGCTAGGGCAAGTATGCTGACCGGCGTTTATCCGAGTTCACACGGCCTTATGTGGAATACCGACTATGCCGACATGCACGATTTCCGCACCGACCAACAGCTTTACAGCCATTACCTGTCGCGTGCCGGCTACCGAAATGCCTATGTGGGCAAGTGGCATTGCGGCAAGAACAAGTTAGCAGCCGATTTCGGAATGGAGGGCTGGTCCCTGCCGGACTACGGCAAAGTTTATATGTCCGACGCATACAAGTCATACGCAGCCGAGCGAAACCTCGGCGACGCCCGCGCCCGCATCGAACATGACCTTGATCACCCGGAATGGAACGGTAAAACACTAACGCTGCATCACCCGTCACCGTGGCGTTTCATGAACGCAAGCGGAGTGCTAATCGGGCCGCCCAAAGCACACGAGGAAAATTTTGTGGCGTATCTCGCCGTACAGAAACTTAGAGAGTTGGCTAAGGCGGACCAGCCCTGGAGCCTTGTTGCCAGTTTCTGGGGACCTCATCAGCCTTACTTTCCCACAGAGCCGTATGCCTCTATGGTTGACCCCAAAAGCATCCCACAGTATCCCACCTTTAATGATGACCTGGAAGGTCGACCCTTCCGCTACGTTCTGCATCGCGACTTTAGCCACCGCAGCCGGTACGCCTGGCCCGAATGGTCCACTTGGCAGCACGTCCTTGCACGTGCGTACGGTCAGGGCTACCAGACGGACGCTGCCATCAGCCAAATCCTAAGGGCTCTGGAGCAGTCAGGTCAGGCCGAAAACACACTTGTCATCTGGTGTGCTGACCACGGTGATGCGCTGGCCAGCTCGTTTCAAAGGCGGTAAACGCACGGACAAAATCGTCTCCAACATGGATGTGACGGCGACGATATTAGAGGCGGTGGGGATAAAGGTTCCGGGGTATATGCATAGTCGCAGTCTTCTCGAATTTTGCCGAGAGCCCCAACGCTCGGACTGGCCGGAGTATACCGTGGCCGAGCACCACGGGCATGGGGACCAGATAACGCAGCGCATTATAGTGGGGAGAAGGTATAAGTATGTTGCGGCACTTTTTGACGGGGATGAATTGTACGATTTGCACAAGGACCCCTTCGAGCAGCACAACCTTGTTAATTCCACAGACCATCGCGACATTAGGGACCGGCTGCGCAGCCGAATCATAAAGCATATTGAGAAAAACGAAGATGAGATGGCCGAAAAACTCGCCCACGCACTCAAACTGGGACGCTAATTCTCTAAGACAAAAACCTTACCTCCGCAGTTTTGTCCGCATGTTACCTGCCGCAATCCTCGGCACCCTCAATTACTCTCGTAAACAATCGCCCTTGATACCTTCACTCTGGTCCCCGTCGCCTTCGGATTTTTCTCGCCATTTATTACCATTCGGATAGTGTGCTCACCTGCTTCAAGGTCCAGGACGTGGAAAAGATGCGCCCCGTTTAGCCAGTCGAAGCCTGCACCTCGCTCCATGACCCAGTAGTAGTTGTCGACTTCACGAACAAAACGCCCATCGACGTAAACATCCGCCTTGCCGCAGTCCCGGTCCCACCGACCCATAATCACAGCGCCCGTACCGTCGAATGTGAACGTAAACTCTGAACCTTTTTCGTCCGCAACCCTTTGCACCTCCGTCTTGCCCCACTGGCTATGCTCTACATCACGCCAATTCCCTTTCCATCGCCAGTGCTCTTTGTCCACGATAGTCGCCCTCGATTTGGCCTTGAGATTGGCAAACGACTGCTCCAACTTCGCCGGCTTTGGCGATTGAATCTTGACATGACACATACCGCCCTCAACCCTGCCGCCGTTTTCCAATATAAGTTTTTTCGCATACTCCAGCGTCCTCGCTACCGCCTTGTTAAAGCTGTAATTCGTATAGACAAAATTTTCGTCCGCCATCTCAGGAATATGCCTCGTCCATTTCTCCGGTATTCTTTTGTACCCCAGTAGAATCCCCAAAACACCTGAGGCATTCGAAGGGTTGCAGTCGGAATCCTGCCCGCAGCGTGTGCTGATTTCCATCGTTTTTTCGAAGTCCCCGCCCCCGTAAAGCATACCCATCACTATGTACGCGCCGTTGATTTTCGCATCGATGTTAAACGCGTCGAGCCCGCCGCATACGTCCACTTCGCCCCACCTACTCTGCAGCTCATGCCATGTTTTGCGCCAATCGGAAGGATTCCTCTTGTGCCCGTCAATCACATCCTGAATGCATTTAGCGTATTTACTTTCTTGAGGAAGAGCCCTCAGAGCGCTATCAACTATTTTCCCTATATCATTTTCAAAATAGGCGACCGTGTATAACGCACTTACGAACATGCCCCCGTAAACACCATCTCCGTAGTTCATGATATGACCAATTTTGTCACATATCTCGTTTGATGTCTGTGGCATCCCCGGGCACATAAATCCGATATAATCGGCCTCTATCTGAAAATCTATATCGTCGGCGTGCAGGTTATACTTCGGATGGCCCGACATCGGTGGCATCACCCCGTCCCAGATGTTCTTGCGCCCCTTGCGGTTCGCGTGAAAAAGCATATACCCCGCATCTGCAAAATCTTGCGCGAACTGCTCAGCCGGCGCATCTATCCCGTGCTCGTCCATCGTCATCATAAACGTCAATTGAACATAAAGATCATCTTCTCCTATCGAGTTCTTGATACTCGCCGGGTCCCATTTGATTTCATCGTCGTTTATTACGCTGTTATATTGAAATTCCGTGGGCCCGCCATAAGCGACACCTATCATTTTGCCCGCCCAGCCGCCTTTGATTTTATCTTTCAGCGCTTCCACTGAAATCGTCTTCAAATCCGCCTTGCTGCCCGACGATAATAACGCCGCTGCTGCCGCCAAAAAAACTGTTAAGATCTTCGCTCTCATCTTGTCTACCATTCAAAGTTTTTTGTTAACTCATTCAAATGATTCTTCATAAACTCGCCTAAAATTACCGGCTTTAAGTAGCGGCTGATTTTTAACCGCTTGTCGAATAGTTTTACAATTTAAGCATAAGAATCCTGAAAGGACCAAAAACAAAAAAAATAGGAACCTTTTTCATTAGTTTTACCTCGCCATAAAAAATCTCAGCCTCATGTACAAGTCTCTGTAAGAGTACTATATTGAATTGGCCCCACGAGTTCAATACATAAGGTCATGCCGAAT
>CAZENQ010000154.1:0-4771 GCA_964513655.1 uncultured Pirellulales bacterium
AGACAGCCACAAAGTCATTCCCTTCAGGCGGCGTTGACTGACCGGCCCAGTTTCTCCCCCATCCTGCGATGCTGCCATCTGCTCTGAGGGCAAGACTGTGCTCCACATTTCCGGAGATAATCACAAAGTCGTCTCCCGAAGGTGGCGCTGACTCACCATAATGATTAAGCCCCCATCCCACGATGCTGCCGTCGGCCTTCAGGGCAAGACTGTGTAATCCACCTGCGGAGACAGCCACAAAGTCATTTCCAGCAGGCGGCGTTGCCTGACCCGACGAGTTATCCCCCCATCCTGCGATGCTGCCGTCAGCCTTCAGGGCAACACCGTGAGACCCTCCTGCGGAGACTTCCACAAAGTCATTCCCTTCAGGTGGCGTTGTCTGACCAGCCCAGTTATAACCCCATCCTGCGATGCTGCCGTCGGCCCTAAGGGCAAGACCGTAGTCCCCCCCCGCCGAGACAGCCACAAAGTCATTTCCCGAGGGCGGTGATGCCTGGCCAGACCAATTATACCCCCATCCCACTATGGTGCCGTCAGCCTTCAGGGCAAGACTGTACCGCACCCCTGCCGAGACCGCGACAAAGTCGTTCCCTTCAGGCGGCGTTGCCTGTTCATAATCATTAAGTCCCCATCCCACGATGCTGCCGTCGGCTTTCAACGCAAGACTGTGACGCGCTCCTGCGGAAACAGCCACAAACCCATTTCCTGAAGGTGGCACTGCCTGGCCCTCATTATTACGTCCCCATCCTACGATGCTGCCGTCGGCCTTAAGGGCAAGACCGTGGTCCCCCCCTGCATCTACGGCCACAAAGTCGTTGCCCGAAGGTGGTGTTGCCCGACCAGAACTGTTATTCCCCCATCCTACAATGCTGCCGTCGGCCTTCAGGGCAAGATTATAGCCTCCCCCTGCTGCAATCAGGACGCAATTGGAAATGTCTGGGATAATCTGCTGCGCTCCCCAGCCGACAACCGAACCAGCCCAGGCCTGTGGCCCAACCGAATACTGAGCCGCCAGAAGAAATGCTATTATTACCAGCCAATTCTTCAGATTAGTTCTCTTACACATTCTCAACCTCCTACTTTTACAGTTGAGGTGCTGATTTTAGCTCCTTTCGTAAGGTTCACTCCTTGTCCGCTTATAAGATGCGCAAAGATGGCTTTCTGTTCGGTTGTTTTCCGGTTTTTTTCCAACTGCCAAAGCTGGCGTAATTATACACGATTTTTCCGCAAACTACCCGGAACATCCCTGAAAATGCATAGAAACATCATATATCATAAATCCGACCTTGTCAAGTGAAAATTCGGACAATCGCCTTCACAAGCCCTAATATTGACCCCCGACCGGCAGATGACCGCTTGCAACTCGCCGAACGCAGCGTGTATAATGTCATACTCTCTGGTATCCACAGGATTCTATCATGCAATGACAATCAATTTATTTGGAGCTTGGACATGAGAACCCGACAATTTAATTCTCCCCTCTTGTTCACGGCCGTTTTAACTTCATTAATCTTCCAATTTGGCCTCCCTGCCCACGCACGCCAGGGCATATCACCCCAGGTCCACCCCGACCGCACCGTGACCTTCCGCCTGCACGCCCCCGCCGCCGACCGCGTCGAAGTGAGCGTTCAGTTCACTCAGGGTCGCCGGCCCATGAAAAAAGACACCGACGGCATCTGGAGCATAACCCTCGGGCCCGCCGACCCGGATATCTACGTCTACAGTTTCATCGTCGACTCACTCGAAATCGCCGACCCCGTAAACCCCGTCATCAAGTTCTGGAAAACCTCGAAGAGCCTCGTGGAAGTCCACGGCGCTCAGCCCATGTTCTTCCAGCCCCAGCCTGTCCCTCACGGCGCCCTCCACATTCACACCTACGAGTCGAAAACGCTCGGTGTTACCCGCGGCCTCTTCGTATACACCCCGCCGGATTACCGCAAAGACCACCGCGCAACATTCCCCGTAATGTTCCTCCTGCACGGAAGCGGCGATACCGAAGACACCTGGACACACGTCGGCCGTGCCAATGTGATTGTCGATAATCTCATCGCACAGAAAAAGGCCGTCCCAATGGTCATCGTAATGCCGTACGGCCATACGCCGACCGGCACCCCTGACGGCCTCGACAAGCACGACACAACCGCATTCGAGCGCGACCTGATTAACGATGTTATCCCGTACGTCCAGCGCAGCTACCGTGTCAAGACCGACCCGAAACACCGCGCCATAGTCGGCCTGTCAATGGGCGGCGGCCAGTCAGTCACCATAGGCCTCGGCAACCTCGATGTATTTAGCTACGTCGGCGCCTTCAGTTCCGCCGTCCGCGACGAAGCCAAATACAAACCCCTTCTTTCAGACCCCAACCTGACAAACGCCCGCCTCGAACTGCTGTGGGTCGGCTGCGGCAGGAAGGATTTTCTCTTTGATGCCAACACCAGATTCCTCCAAATCCTCAAAGCCAAAAACGTCAAGCATGTCGCGCACATCACCGACGGCGCACACGACTGGCGCGTCTGGCGCGGATACCTCAACAAATTCGTCCCCCTGCTCTTCAAAGCCGACAAATAGCCCGGCCCCATCTTTGTAATGGCCGCCAGCCTGCAAAGCACGCAGCGCGGCAATCTCCACACGCTTCTCGTTCCGGCCGGATGGCTCTACACTACGACGTCATTCACTACGTTCTGGCCCCTTCCGTTAAGAAACGCCGCGACATTCTCTACAGCCGCCCGAAACAGCCTCTCTCGTGCCGCCCGTGTGGCCCAGGCGATGTGCGGTGTGATGTGGCAGTTCTTTGCCTTCAGCAGTGGATTGTCCCCGGCAGGCGGTTCACTCGCAACCACATCCAGACCGGCCCCCGCAATGTCCCCATCGTTCAGAGCTTCCGCCAGCGCCGTTTCATCCACCAGCGGCCCACGGCTCGTGTTAATCAGAAACGCCGTTGCTTTCATCAAGCTCAGCCGCTCTTTGTTCACGAGCCACTCGGTCTCCGGAGTCAGCGGACAATGCAGACTCACCACATCGCCCAGCCGAAACACATCCTCCAACCCCACCATCCTGAATCCTTCAGGCAGCTCCGACACTCTCTCCACATCATAGCCAATTACCTTCATCCCGAACGCTTGAGCCAGCCTCGCTACGGCCTTCCCGATTCTCCCCAATCCAATAATGCCCATCGTCAGCCCTTCCAGCTCGATTAGCGGCCGGTCCCAATAGCAAAAATCCGGACACTCGCTCCACCGCCCCTCCCTCACCGTCTCCGAATGGTGCCCAACATGTTGCGTCAGATTCAGCAGGTGAGCAAACACCATCTGTGCCACCGACTCCGTCCCATACGCAGGCACATTCGTCACCGGCACCCCTCGCTTCCTCGCCGCCTCAACATCCACAACATTGTATCCTGTTGCCAACACGCCTATATATCTAACCCGTTCAAGCTGCTCAATAACCTCCGCCGACAGCACGGTCTTGTTCGTCAGCACAATTTCCGCATCTTTCGCCCGTTCAACCGTCAGCTCCGCATCCGTCCTCTCATACACCGAACACGACCCCAGCTCCTCTAATTCTTCCCAGCTAAGGTCACCCGGATTAAGTGTGTACCCGTCCAGCACAACGATTTTCATTCGCCTTCTCCCCGAATCTCGCCACCTATTCAATGGTCAACGTAACTTTACCCAGCGCCCCGCACTCGCCCGTATAGTTGCCCTTTATCTTCTCACCCTTGACCTTGTACGCCGGCGCCGCCGTACCGCTCACAACAACCATACCCGGCTCCAGCGTCCCGCCGAGCTTGACGATATGGTTCGCGCACCAAACCAGCGCGTTCCACGGGCTGCCCATCACATTCGTCGCCGGGCTGCTCGCGATTGTCTTTCCGTTCCTCGCCAGCACCAGGTCCACCGCATCCACATCGACCTTCCCCGGCTGCACGCCCGGCCCAAGCACAAAGAAATGCGCACCCACCCCGCTCGCTATCATGTCCGCAGGCGTCGGCTTCGTCTCGCCCTTCACAAACCGGTAATCGCCGATATCGAACGCCGTGTGCACCCATTTGACGTAACCTTTCATCTCCCCAGCGTCCCTGACCGGCCGGTCAATCCGCTCGCCTATCGTAAAGGCGACCTCCGTCTCCAACACAATCTCCATAAACGTGCTTGCAGGCAGGCTCGACCTGCTCGCCACTCTCTGAAGCAGAAAAAATGGCCCGCTCGCCGGCTCATCCACACCGAACTGCTCCTGCGCCGCCTTGCTTGCATACGCAACCTTATAACCAACCACCGGCCCTAACTCCTTGCTCACCTCCTTCGCCAAAGCCCCCTGTATCTTATACGCCTCATCAATACCGAACCCGCCGTACGTCTTCGTCAGGTATTCTATCTGTCTCTGGCCCTTCCGCGCTGCCGCCATCTCCTTGACCATAGCCTCAACTTTTGCGCTTTTCTTGCAGCACGCCTCCTTCCCCGCCCCCGCCGACGCAATACTAACAACTGCGATAGCAATGACCGCCAATATACCCCTTCTTGCCCGTCTCATCGTAAAACCTCCAAAAAACCACATTTCTTAAATCCTTTATCCTGCCAACCCTCCCCACCATACAAAATCTCGCCCCCAATAACCACCAAATTATCCCCTGCTCCTCTTGTCATTCACGCGCAAAATTGTCATCCTGAGCGAAGCGGTGCGCAGCACCGCGCAGTCGAAGGATCCGGCCTGCGACCGCAAATCACCAACCGAAATATCCCCCTTGCTCGCCCCGTACCCATGTGGTACGGGG
>CAZENQ010000155.1:0-4580 GCA_964513655.1 uncultured Pirellulales bacterium
ATGGGGGGATAACTATCGTGGTCAGGCAGCGCCACCTTCGGGAAATGACTTTGTGTCTGCCTCCGCAAGGGCCTTATACAGTCTTGCCCTGAAGGCCGACGGCGGCATCGTAGGATGGGGGGATAACTATCGTGGTCAGGCAGCGCCACCTTCGGGAAATGACTTTGTGGCTATTTCCGCAGGAGGATCACACGGTCTTACCCTGAAGGCCGACGGCAGCATCGTGGGATGGGGTGCAGGCACACAGGATTTGGGTGCTTGGCCAGATTATGGTCAGGCAACGCCACCTTCGGGAAATGACTTTGTGGCTATCGCCACAGGGCGGCTTCACAGTCTTGCCCTCAAGGCCGACGGCAGCATCATAGGATGGGGGTATAACTCTTATGGTCAGGCGACGCCCCCTTCGGGTAATGACTTTGTGGCTATCTCCGCAGGATCGGAGCACAGTCTTGCCATTAAGCAAGTTGCTCCGCTGCTAATCGAAGCCGTAATTAAGATTCGCCCCAAGACACTTAATATGCGTAGCAAGGGTAAATGGATTATGTGCCGCATAACACTTCCCGAAGATTACAACGTCACCGACATTGACCCCGACAGCATCTTGCTTGAAGATGAAATTGAACCTGACCGCGTCGTGTGGCTTGGAGATGAATTCGCAATCGCCAAGTTCAGCCGCCCGGCCCTCCGGGAGCTCCTTGCCGATTTAGAGCCCCCGACCGACGTCGAACTACTCGTCTCCGGCCAGCTAAACGACGCCACCCCCTTCGAAGGCACTGACACAATCCGACTTATAGGCAAGGCCCTCCGAAAGAAACCACCCCGCCCCGCAATATTGAAGCGCAAACCCCAGCCACTTACGAAAGGAGCCAAAAAATGAGGAATTTAATCTTTATCTGGATGTGTCTGTTTTGCGTTATTTCAGCGCAGGCGAGAACTATCACCGTCGATGACGACGGCCCGGCCGACTTTAACAACATCCAAACAGCCATCGACGCCGCATATGATGGTGATACAGTACTCGTGGCTGATGGCACATACACCGGCGACGGTAATCGAGATATTGATTTTCTCGGTAAGGCTATCACAGTAAGGAGCGAAAATGGCCCGGAAAACTGCATCATCGACTGCAATGGAACGGCAAACGACCCACACCGCGGCTTCTATTTCCACAACAATGAAGATACAAACTCTGTTTTAGAGGGCTTCACAATAAAAAATGGATGTCTAAGCGGTGTAGGTGGGGCTATTTATTGCCTACGTTCAAGCCCGACAATTGCTAACTGCATCCTGAAGAGTAATTCAGCCGGAGCCGGAGGCGCTATCTACTGCAACCGAAGCAATGCCGCAATCAGTAACAGCGTCATAACCTCTAACCAGGCTAATGGCGCAGGAGGAGGAATCACACTCTTCCTCGGCAGAAATCCGAAGGTTGTTAATTGTATTATTAGTTACAACTCAGGTGGGTCTGGAGGCGGTATTGACTGTAGCGATTGTAATGCAGTCATTTCCAACTGTATAATAAAGGCTAATTCAGGAACACAAGGTGGTGGGGTGAACGCTTACGCTTGGCCACACCCCGATGTTACTATTTCCAATTGCCTTGTCTCTGGTAATTCAGCGGGCAATGGTGGAGGGCTAAAGGTTGTCACATCCACTCCTATTACTAATTGTACCATAGTAGGAAATTCTGCTCGTAGGGGCGGAGGGCTATACAAGTGCAATGCTACACTCAACAACTGTATCATCTGGGATAATTTCCCACAACAAGTTGTAGATATTTACGACACTACCTCTATTATTTATAGCAATGTTGCCGGTGGTTGGCCCGGCGAAGGCAACCTCGATACCGACCCCTGCTTTGTTGACCCCGACTATTGGGCTTATGACCCTTCCCTGGGTTTTGATCCTAACGCCCCGAACGCCATCTGGGTTGAGGGTGACTATCATTTGCTGTCAAATTCACCCTGTATCGACACCGGTGACCCGAATTATGTACCTGAACCCAACGAAACAGATCTCGATGGCAATCCTCGCGTTAGCGGGTATGCAATTGATATGGGCGCCTACGAATCTTTACCCGCTATCGAAGCCGTAGTTAAGATTCGCCCTAATACCCTCAACCTGCGAAGCAGGGGTAAATCCATTACCTGCCGTATCTCCCTGCCCGAAGATTACAACGTCACCGACATTGACACCAACAGCGTCTTTCTTGAGGGCCAAATCCCAGCCGACCGCGTCTGGTTGGGGGATGAATTTACGATAGCAAAGTTCAGCCGGAGAGCGGTAAAGGAAATGCTTGCTGAGTTGGAAACACCTGCCGAGGTGGAACTACTTGTGAGCGGTGAACTTAGTGACGGGACTATATTTGAGGGTACGGATACGATTAGAGTGATAGATAAAGGAGGCAGGAAACAGGTTGGCGTGGGGGTTGAGGTTAGGCGGAGGAGATAAGTCAGCCGCGTGAGAAACGTTTTGCGAGGCAGACGACGAAGAGGGCCATGAGAAACGCGCCGGAAATGGCCTCAGCCATAGCCAGGTAGCGAGAGAAGCCATCGGCTGCGGGATAGAAATCGCCGTAGCCGAGGGTGGTGAAGGTTATGGTGCTGAAGTACAAACCCTGCAGGAAGGATGGCTGGGTCGGGCCATCTCTAAAAACGAGCACGCCAGGTTGCGAGTACAAAAAGGCACAGAGCAGGATAATCAGGGCACTTGCGAGCATGACCCTGACGGGCCTTTCGCCGTAGCCGAAAAGGAGTCTTCCAAAGACAAGTTCGGGCAGCAGTCGCAGGCCGAGCAGCAGGCGGGTGAGCTTTTTGGCCGGCGAGAGGGCATCATAATGGCCGAGGCCCCGGAACTTGTACCAGAGTCGTGCGCACCGCTCGTTATAAAAGCATTCACCGGCCAGATGGTAGTAGCCGGCTTCCTGTGCGGACTGTTTGACGAATCGCCAGAAGCTCTCGTCGTCGCCGTAGCGTTTGCGGGCGAAGGATATGGAGTCATAGACGGGGACAGACCTGCTTGAGGAATAGACGCCGCCGAAATCAGTCTGGCCATAAAAGTTTACTTCTGAAAAATTGGCGCCCTTCGCGAAATGGGTGTTGGCAAACCTTGCAGAAGAGATAAAGACGGCATTACCGAGCAGGCAGTAACCGTTAAAGGCGGCAGTTCTGAATTTTGCGTCCTCGTGGAAGACGGCGCTCTTGAAGGTGGCGACGCCGTCGAAGGTGCAGCCGTCAAAGCCGGCGACGCCGTGGAAGACGGCGTTTCGGAATCGGGCCTGTGCTTTGAATTCCGAGCTGTTAAAGACCACGTCAGCTTTGAATTCCACGACGACGGCCTCGGGCCCTGACCAGGGGCCGGCAAAGACGACATTTTCTTCAAAGACGCATTTGTCAAAGACCATCGGCTGCGGAAATGATAAAGTGCGACAGTCGTGGTTCTCGGTTAGTGAGAGTTTTTCGGTCTGGAATTTTTCGGCAGGGTCAAAGAGGCGGTTTACATCGAGCACTCCGGTAATGGTGCAGCGGCTCAGCTGGATGTCGTCTCCGTCGACAAAGGCCTGGAGCAGGTCGCTGGCGGATACGTTTTGTTTTTCTCTCTGGAAGGCCATATGGGTCTTTGAGGCAAGGATCAGGTTTCGTGTTTTTGGAGCAGCTCGATGATTTCGGCCTTTGTGGGGAGGGCCTCAATCTCGCCGAATTTTGTACATGCCAAAGCCCCCGCAGCGGAGGCGAATTTAACGGCTTCTCTTACGTTGTCATCCACAGCACAAAAGGCGGCGAGTGCGCCGGCAAATGCGTCACCCCGGCCGGTCTGGTCTGCCAGCTCTACTTCGAAAGCCGGGATGTGGTCGGCACCGGTTCTGTCGACAACCAGACATCCACGCTTACCCATCGTTATGACGGCGGAATCAGCACCCCGTGCGACGAGGTCGGAGCCGACGAGCTTTGCGGTGCGGATGTTTGCAGTGGAATGGTCGGTGATATCGGCGGCCTCGTAAAGATTCGGGATGAGGATATTGGCGGAGAAATAGTCAATGGGCAAAGCGGTGTTTTCATGGCCGGTCCGCTCTATGGGTCTTGCCGGGTTGAGAATGACTTTTGTGCCGTGCACCTTGGCGCAGCGAATGGCAGCAGTGACAGCGGCCTGGGGAAGCTGGCCGTGAATCAGACAGACATCGGCCTCGGAGATAATCTGCTCAGCGGCGCCTATGTCCTGCGGCCCTAATGCGGTATTGGCACCGGTGTAAGTAAGGGACGTGTTTTCGCCTTCTGCATTGACAAGGGTGACAACGACGCCGGTATTCTTGGCCTCTGCGGAGTAGACGAAGTCGGTATTGATATCAAACTCAGCGAGGCTTGCCTTTACCATTTGAGCGAACGGGTCGCCGCCGACCTTGCTGATAAGATGTACCTGGCAGCCGCAGAGGGCGGCTTCGGCAGATTGATTTGGTCCGGGGCCGGTAGCGGTGTAAAAAATGGCCGAGCCGTTAACGCACTGCCCCGGAGAGGGGACCTGACCACATCTTATCGCCATATCGACGTAGGTGCCGCCAACCACAACTACCTTAGGAATCCTTC
>CAZENQ010000156.1:0-4316 GCA_964513655.1 uncultured Pirellulales bacterium
TGCGAACTCAAACTGATGAAGTTATTAATCCTCACGAGGAAGCCCAAAGTCAGAGGCCCTACGACAACAATAAAAAAAAGTGCTCCTGCAACAAATAAAGCCGCCGAGAAAGGAGCAGCGATATATACATACTTTTTTTCATTCGGATAAAGTCCGGCTGCGACGAACATCCATAAATGATAGAAGACCCAGGGAGACGAGAGAAACAATCCTGTGATTAAAGCTATTTTTACGTAGCTGATAAATCCATCGGCCGGGCCAAGTGCTATCAGGCGAGTTTCTTCGCCCATTGCATCGACATACGGTCCTTCAAGAAAAGCTATTACTCTGCGACCGAGGAGAAAACCGATGATGGCACCGAGCGCCACACCGGCAAGGGCGTAAAGCAACCGTGTTCGCAACTCTTCAAGGTGGTCTCCCAAGCTCATGGTGGAATCAAAAAGAGGGTCGTATTTCTTACCTGTCTCGCCCATTTTAGTTGGTAAGGTCGAACGTGAAAATTCCCGACATAAACTGGTTAGTCGTTTTCTTCAGTATCGCTTAGGCCTGCAGCGTCCTTCGCCTCGTTTACTATATCATCCCTGACCTGCCTGACGTCACTTTCCAAATCCTCCTTGACGTCCTTGGCTTCGTGAACACCTTTCTTGAATTCGGTCAGGCTCTTACCTATGTTACGGGCGATTTCGGGCAATCGTCTGCCAAATATCAGCAGAGCAACAACAAGAATGACGATAATTTCAACGGGTCCTGGCGTCCAGAACCCTAAATACTGGATATATTCAGCCATTTCGTTTACTCTCCTATTCTCTTTAGTAGTCCATTATATCATATCATCGTGCAGGCTGCTCTGTCAATCCGTCCCTGCTTCGGAGGCTCCGATGGGCATCCGGACATTGACAATAAAGCCTGTATAAACTATAATCTGGCTCAGTCGTAATGTCAAATATTATTACTGTTGGAGTTGGCTATGGGTCGGGCTCGACGCCGCGTAAGACGTCCCGAATCCGCTATAAGTCTTTGTCTGTTGGCGGTTCTTTTCCTCACAGGCCTTGGGGTGTTTATAAAGCAATCTGATTTCGACTTGGCTCGGTTTGGGATAAATGTAGCCACTGCAGAGCTGCCGTTAGAAGATCCCGGGAAAAGCAAAGACGACCAGACGGCCTTAAGCTCTCTGGTACCCACCGGCTTCGAGGCACTTTCAAAGACGGGAGTCTACAATCCTGAAAATCTTTATGAAAAAATTAATGGCAAAGCCCCCCTCTATACCGAATCGGGCTTTGAAAAATTATATACCCAGCGATTCATAAATATCACAGATGAGAGCCTATGGGCCGAGCTTTACGTTTACGATATGGGGACTGTGAAAAACGCTTTCTCTGTTTACAGCGTGCAAAGAAGAGCTGAAGCAGCGCCTTTTGGCCCTATGCGATTTGCGTACAGAACTGCCAACGCTTTGTACTTTGTCCACGGCAAATATTATGTCGAACTGGTTGGCTCCGCGGAATCAAGTGAATTGTTCCGGGCAATGGCAGAAGTCACCAGGAAAATCAGGGCGAATCTGACCATCGACCCTAATGCCGGGATAGCCGAACTTGCTCTGTTTCCCGAAGAAGACTTTGTCGCTGGTAGTGTCAAGCTATACCTGGTAAATGCCTTCGGCTCCGAAGGATTGACTGATACCTTTAGCGCTCGATACAAACTGGATGATGAGATTACCGCAGCATTTCTGAGCCAGCGCTCAACTGCTCAGGACGCCCAAGCAGTCGCCAAAGGCTACTACGAGTTTCTGATTAATAACGGCGGCGCTGCCAAGCAAACAGCAAGGAAGGCTCTGGAAGGTAAAACTGTGGATTTCTACGGGACGACCGAAATTGTCTTTGCCATAGGCCCCTTCGTCGCCGGCATTCACGAAGCAGAAAACCAGCAAGCGGCAGAACAATTAGCCGAGAGACTGCTCCATAAACTCAGGGAAGTTATTAGCTCAGCAAACAATGAATGAACAAATCGACCAAGAATTAGACCGGCGACAATTTCTGACGCGGGCCGGCAAGGCTGGAATTTCAATCGCCGCGGCCGGTATAGCTTCATATTTGCTTTACGACAGCATGGGGCCGGCGGCAAGCGTCGAAGCAGAGGACCCTGTGACGTTGCCGGATTTTTCCGTACGACAGATAGCAGCACAAACTATGAGTATCGTCAAAGGCTACGACAGGGCAAAAACTGTCGACAAGGCGATAGAATTGCTTGGCGGTATAGAAAGATTTATCAAACCGGGCGAAACTGTCGCGATAAAACCCAATGTCGCGTTCGCATCACCGCCGATGTTAGGCGCTACGACCCGACCCGAACTGGTCGCTGAAGTTGTGCGTTTGTGCTACAGCAGAGGGAAGGCCAAAAAGGTGTACGTTGCTGACAATCCGATTAATGACCCGGCAAGCTGTTTCATGCTGAGCGGTATAGGTAAAGCGGCAAGCGAAGCTGGCGCCAAAGTGATATTGCCAAAAGATAATCTTTTCAAATACACAACGCTGAAAGGCGGCAAGCTCATCAAGAACTGGCCCATTTTCTATGAGCCATTCAAGAAAATAGACAAACTGATTGGGATTGCGCCCATTAAACACCATCACAGAAGCGGCGCTTCAATGACAATGAAAAACTGGTACGGCCTTTTGGGCGGACGCCGTAATATCTTTCACCAGGACATTAACACCATCATCGCTGAGTTGGCTATGATGGTAAAACCAACATTAGTCATACTGGACGGAACGCAAATCATGATGACCAACGGCCCCACAGGGGGCTCGATCTCAGATTTAAGACGGGCAGATACGCTGATTGCAAGCTGTGATATGGTAGCGGCCGACTCTTATGGCTGTAGTCTGCTGAATTTGAAAGTGGCTGATTTGCCCTACCTCACAAAGGCCGAAAAAGCAGGGGCCGGAACAACCAATTACCAGTTACTTAAACCAATATTTGCCACAGTAAGCTAAAAGACTAATTATGAGAATTGTACAGACAAGACGAATAAGTCAGATTTTCTTTTTCACGCTGTTTGTCTGGTTCTGCACAGTAAGCACCGTCGGTGACAAATTCTGGCAGTTGCGTGGCTGGCCGGTCAACTGGTTCCTGCAGCTCGACCCATTAGTCGCGATAGGGACAATATTGACAACACACTCGCTCTATTGGCCTTTATTATGGGCGCTTGTGGTGGTCTGTATGACAATAATACTCGGGCGGTTTTTTTGCAGCTGGGTCTGCCCCTTCGGCTCAATCCACCACTTTGTGGGCTTTTTGGGCAATCGCAAAAAGAAAGCGGCACAAAAAATCCAACTCAACAAATATCGCAAGGCCCAGTGTGTAAAATATCTCGTTCTAATCGTGTTTCTGTTCATGGCTGCATTTCCATCGGTCGGGGCCACTTTACAGACGGGACTGCTCGACCCGATACCATTAGTGACCCGTTCTTTTAACCTGGTATTACTACCCATAGCCGACAAGTCTGTTAATTTTGTCTCGGTTGGGGGACGCTTCTACGAAGGCGCGTGGCTGATATTTGTTCTGTTTTTGACGGCGGTCCTGCTTAACCTGGTTATTCCTCGATTCTATTGCAGATTCATCTGTCCACTGGGGGCACTGTTCGGCGTAATCGACAGATTTGCCCTCTGGCGAATCGGCAAGAAGCAGAACGAATGCGTAAATTGCAGATTGTGCGAAAAATCCTGTGAGGGCGGTTGTGAGCCTGCCGGCAATATGAGGATAAGCGAATGCGTTCTTTGCTTCAACTGCCTTGACGATTGCAAGCACGAGTTAATCAGCTACCAAACCAGACCGTCTCTGGCAGGTGAAGAAACAGACCCGGATATTTCGCGCAGGGGTTTTGTGCTCTCACTTGCAAGCGGTATATTAGCGGTACCGGCGGTCAGGCTTGGCAATAAATTAGGCCGCAACTGGTATCACAGAGTTATTCGCCCGCCCGGCGCATTAGCCGAAGAAGAATTCTTAACCAGATGCATCAAGTGCGGCCAATGCATGCGGGCATGTCCCACTAACGTTATCCAACCCGGCGGTATTGACGGCAGTTTGGAAAATCTCTGGACGCCTGTGCTTAACAATCGAATCGGCTCAAGCGGCTGTCAGCTAAACTGTGTGGCCTGTGGGCAGGTTTGTCCGACAGCGGCTATCAGGCCCATTAAGCTCTCCGAAAAACTCGGCATCGATGAGTTCGCCCAAACCGGGCCTATCAAGATAGGCACCGCTTTCTTTGACCGCAACAGGTGCCTGCCGTGGGCGATGGACAGGCCCTGCATCGTATGCGA
>CAZENQ010000157.1:0-4114 GCA_964513655.1 uncultured Pirellulales bacterium
ACGACCTTCGTCGCTCGGCAATAACCAATTGGGCACAGTCTCTTCCAATTCAAGTTGTGCAACAGTTGGCTGGCCACTCGGACATCAACACAACAAGAAAGTACTACCTTGCTGTGAGGCCAGATGATATGATCGCAGCCAACAAAACCATCAACAGTATTTTGGCGAGTGAGCGGACTCACTGACGCAAAACTGACGCACGCCCCCAAAAAGCCTGATATGCAAGAAGGCTGCCAAACATAAGTCTTTGCCACTACTGAAGTTAAGTAACGCGCCCGGCAGGACTCGAACCTGCAACCTTCGGATTCGAAGTCCGCGACTCTATCCAATTGAGCTACGGGCGCCAAAAATCCTAAGTCCCTGTAATATAACAACTTCCCACACATCCTGTCAACTCTCTTAACCAGCAAAACCTACTCAACCGGCAAAAGGCAGGCATCTGCATAATACTGATATTTTACGCTCCAGAGTTTAATATTGTGAAAAAAACACACTTTTGGTATAATATATCCTGCCGGAATAGCCCAAAATTCGCAAAAAAATACGAAATATATGGAACAGAAACCGCATTTGGCGCATCTTATACACAGACACAGGGACCTCGAGACCGGAAAGGAGAAGAAGTATTTGGAGGAAAGACAGGATTCGCTTGCAGCTCGGCTGAGGGCTGGAAACCATGCCGCTGCAGCCGAGCTTGTTGATATATACCATGGGCAGATATATTTGTATATGCGAAGACTTGGCCATAGCTGCCAGGTCAGTGAAGATCTGACGCAGGAAAGCTTCATTCAGGCCTGGCAACATATAGGCCAGCTAAGAAGTGCCAAGGCGTTGAATAGCTGGCTCTATCGAATTGCTGCAAATGTATCAAAGAGACACATACGTAAATACAGGGGCAGAAAGCTGTTCAGCATGGAAGCGGCTGATCTGCCGGACAGTACCGAAGACGAATATAACAAAGTCAGGCATTTGGAGCAGGTTGGCAGGCTAAAAATTGCCGTTGAAAGACTGCCAGTTAAATTAAGGCAGGTGATTGTGTTGCATTATATGCAGTACCTGACTATTGCCGAGGCCGCCGAAGCTGCAGAAGTTACGGAAGGCACCTTCAAAAGCAGGCTCAATAGGGCATTGAAAGTTTTGAGAAATCAGATTAGCTCTGAAGATGGAGAATTGCAATGAAAGAGGAAAAGTTGCAAAAACTACTGAATGGATTGGCAAAAGCAACCGAAGAGCCCGTCCGTCCCGGCCTTGCCGAAGATATAAAAGACCAAATCCCCCACAGGCTTACCCGGCATAGAACCGGCCTCGATACCGTCAGCATCATTATAGATTTGAGGATAAACAAATTAACCGCAGCGGCGGCGATAATTATAACCTTGATTCTGTGTGCGAGCCTCCTTGATGGCAGAGACCTGCCAGGTAGCGGTATATATCAAGACAGCAAAATGCTGGTAAAACATCTTCTCAGCGCTCAGGGACTCGGCAGAAGCGAAATATCGCTGGCCAGGACTAGGTATGAATATTTGGTTGAAAAGGGCAAAGAGGCTGCATATTACGGTGATAGCGTCGATCCTGAAGATTCTAATGCGGTTCTGATGCAGTGGCGGCTTTCCGATGGTAAGTACAGGATAATCTTCGGTGACTTGCGTGAACGTACGGTCAGTGCGGAGGAATTGGTAAAACTGCAATCGCGGATGCTCCAGAAAAAGGCGAGATGAGCGGTGTTACGGCAGGCGCAACCAACCGGTAATTGTTTACCCTTGCTTTGCTTGGGGGCGGTCATCATTAAGAACTAAGGAAGACCCAGCCGGTTAATGCAGTTTGGAAGGAAGAAAAAGTACTCCTCCCGGGGCTTATATGGTAAACGAGCGGAACTCTTGGATGAGCAATTTTGTATATTTGCCGGGTTTGCCATCACCTATCATCACGTTGTCAAATTTCACGACGGGAACAATATCGTTAGTGGTCGCAGCAATAAAAAGCTCGTCTGCCCCCCCGGCCTGCTGAGGCGTTAATGATTCTTCGACTATTTCTAATCTGATCTTTTTGCCTGCTTCGATCACAAATTCGCGCGTAATCGAGGGCAGAATGTTACTCGTAAGGGAAGCGGTTTGTAGCGCTTGGTCCAAGATTGTGAAGAACGCCGAAGCGGCCCCTTCGGTTATCAATCCTGAATCATCGACCAGTATCGCCTCGGCACAGCCCTTTTTGACGGCGTCCTGACAGGCAAGAACGTTGGGCAAGAGATTCAGCGATTTTATGTCGCACCTTTTCCACCGCAAGTCCAGGCAAGTTGATACGGTGATCCCTTCGGTTTTCGCTTTCGTGTCGTCACCTACTTCCGTAATGGTCAGAAAGAAATTCGGCTGGATGTTGGCACCACAGACATGCTCTCGTAATCCTGAGCCTCTGGTAATGTGAAAATATATCTTTGCATTGGAAATACCGGCAGCGTCAAAAGCTTTCTGTATGCGGCGGTTAATTTGGGCAATGTCCACCCCGACTATTCCAATCGCAGACAGACTCCTCGCGAACCTGGCCAAGTGCTCTTCAAGCGCAAAGATTTTGCCGTTATAGCTTCGCACAACCTCGTAAACGCCGTCACCAAAGTAAATAGCACGGTCGAAATGAACTGATTCGAGTTCGGCCATCGGCACGATTTTGTCCTGTATCATAGCTACCTGCATAGAATCGCTCCCAAAACCATTATTTGCCTCTGGGCGGATAATAGGATACAAAAATAACTGATAATTTGCTTTACAAAAAAGACCGGATGCTTAAAATAGTGTAATTACCTGGATTCTTGAATATTAAATCAGGGAGTTTACAGAATGTATGCAGTAGTTGAGCAAGGGGGAAAACAGTATAGACTCGCTCAGGGTGATTGTCTGAATATCGAACTGACCGATGTCCCGGGTGATGCCGAGACTATCGAACTGGATAAAGTTTTGTTTGTCAATGACGGCGAAAAAGTCAAAATCGGAACCCCATATCTGAAGGGGGCGAAGGTTGTTGCCTCATTTAAGACCACGGCCGAAAAGTCAGTGGTTAAAGGCAAAAAGCTTTATCCGATGCACTTTCGTAGACGCAAAAACAGCAAAAGACGCATTGGCCACCGCCAAAAGTATCTGCAAGTGACAATTGACAGAATTGAAGCGTAAATGATATTTATTCATTTTGCCAAGAGCGGCAAAATCAATCTGTCCCCGAAATGAGCCTGTCGGCATACTCTCGCCACTGAGCCGGACCGTTTTGCACAAAATAACCGAATGACTCATCATCAACCAATTTGCCCAGCAGGGCCTTGCGGTCTGCTGGCTCCGGCACATCTTTGATGATGCGCTTTCGAAGCTGCTCCAGCTCGGCCAAAAACTGCCCATGCTCATCGGTGAAAACTGCCTCTAATTTCTTCCGTACATGGCCCGCATAGGCGGGACAATTACCTTCGGTGCTGATAGCTATCTGCAGGTCGCCCCGTTTCACAACGGCTGGCACGAAAAAGTCACAAAGCTCCGGCTGGTCCACCACGTTACATAAAACCTCCAACTCCTGACAGTCCTTGTAAATTTGCCTGTTAAGTTCGAGCTTATTTGTCGCAGCTATGGCAAGAACCGCACCGACAAGGTAATCTTTCGAATACCTGGATTTTATTAGTTCGGCATTGCTGCCTGTGCAAAGACTCGTCAACACCTCATCAATGTGCTCGGCTACAACCACCAATCGGGCACCTGTAGCCAGAAGTGCCTCAGCCTTTCGTACTGCTACCGCCCCGCCTCCTATCACGACCGCGCGGCGACCGCTTAATTCAAGAAATATGGGATATTTGGCCATGCCGCTATTATATCATACGCTGCTCTATAACAATATCGAATTTGAAATAAATAAGCTGCTCAGATACGAAAATTGCAGCCCACGAATACCCGTGATCTGTTGTTTTCTATTTTAGAAAAAATTACGGTCTTTTCAATTCGCAAAAGCCGAGATAAAATAGTAAAATATGGGTTGTGATTTTGAATTATCAGATGTCCAAAAACTGAGGGCTGAATACTTACGAAATTTAGCAGGAGGACGACATGAATATAAAGTTCAATCGGCGTAATTTTTTGAAAGACAT
>CAZENQ010000158.1:0-4093 GCA_964513655.1 uncultured Pirellulales bacterium
GGCCTATACCGAACTAATCAGTATAGGCCCCGGATTGCTGCTAAATCATTCAGTCTGCAAATAACCTCTTACCAGCTCGGCCACAACAGTTGCTCCATCCAGTTGTCCGCAAATATCGCATAGTCCAGGAAGTTGATAATATCAAGATTGTTGGGGTCAAGAGCACCTGAGCCAAGATTGGGGTCTTCAGAGTCGTTGGGGTCCTTGGGCACCAGATTAGTTACCAAGGTGTTTTCGGAGTAAACTTGTGTGCCGAAGCCGGAATCAGCCGCAACCAGGCCGGCTCCATCATCAAACTTGTACCAGTACACCGGCCAGGCGTTGGGCTCTCCTGTCTGATGAACCAGCTGCTCCATGTTGGGCTCGGTCAGAGTCCAGGCGTAGATGCGGATATCATCTAACAAGCCTTCGAACCGTTTGCCATCCGGGAGGCTGCGGCCAATGCGGAACTGCTCCGCAAAATGAATTAACGGTGGATGGTCGTCCACGTTAGTTGCCTTACTCATTGACCCGCCGGCGGGGTGCATATACACGGTCGCTTGGGTTGGCTCTACTGCCATGGCGATGAAAGTCCAGGTCTGATCGGGTAGTTCAAGGCCGGTACTCCACGACCAGTACATTCCGTTCCAGCCGTAGGCTATTTCACCGGTTGCATTTCTATCACCCAACAATTCGGTAGCCCCACCAGGAGGCTTTTCTCGGCTGGCCACTATAGCACAGTACTTATCCTGGCTACCATACCGCTTTACCCAGGCCGTTATGGTCATATTGGTTAAGCCCTTAAGACGTGGGTCAATGACGTCGATTGTATCTTGACCATCAGTGTTGTTAACCTCCAGCGCACCGCCTATATACCCGGTGGTCCAATTTGGATCGCCGACGAAGTTGGCCAAGGTAGCCGGCCGATTCTCAGTCCAGACGTCGCCATCGATTTTCATCCAGTCCGCTGCCATTATGTCGAGGTCATCGTAATTAACGTTACAGTCCCCGGTGAAATCGCCTGTAAGCGTCAACACCTCGGGCCGGCATCGCGGCGGATACACCCTGATGTCGTCAACGTACATATAACCTGCTCCGGCCATCGCCTTCGATTGTCCGGTCTTGTCAGCGCCGCCGATACCAATGGTGAACCTGTCAATTGCCGAAAGCGTCACGCCGCACGCGTCGAAGATTCCCAAATCGATGTTCCACTCATTCCAGCTGTCTTCGCCCATCAGGCTCGGATTCGGGTGCAGGACATAGCCGGTATTGCTGCTCGTATCTTCTAATTCAATCCACGGTGTCGCCGCTTCCCATAGCGGGGTACCCTTTCCGTCGTCTACCGCTTGGGCATTGCAGGGGTCGCCCCGCACGTACATAAACAGCGCCTTAACGCCGCCGACTGTCCAGTCAGAGCCGATATCCAGCTCAGTCATGTCCTGAACGTCGAACACTGAGCCTGGATAGCCCTTGGTGATATTCTCGAACTTCAGCATCGCTGCCTGGCTGCCGGACTCGCGAATAATATTCACATCGTTCTCAAGGAACATTTCTCCGTCAGAGCCGTTCACCCAGTAGTCGTCCCATACGTTCCACAGGTCGGTTTGGTTCCCGTACGACTCATAGTCATCAACCACAAGGAACGTACCTGTAGTAAAGCTCCAGACATCACCTTTGACCGTGGCAGTATTGACCTCATCGATTCGCCAGAAGTAAGTCTTGCTTACATCAAGGTCTTCGACAGCATAGTTAACATCAGAAAGAGCCTGCGTGGGACCTCGATATATGACCGGCGTAGATGTATCGGCACTTTCCACGGCAGCTTCATCGCTGCCGAAGTACACATCGTGCCCGTCTGCATCAGTTCCCGCTGTCCAGCGGAGAAGCAGCCCCAGGAAAGGTATATCCACAGCGCCATCAGCCGGGTAGACATTGTAGGCATATCCGGTAACCGTAAAGCTCCAGACATCGCCTTTCCACGGACCTGGTGGTGGCTCCGTCCCGCTATAGCTCTCATTGACCTCATCGATTCGCCAGAAGTAAGTCTTGCCTAATTCAAGTGTAACCTCGGTGGGAGTATAGCTGTTAGCGTCACGATTCTGTGCGCCTCGATATATGCCCACCGTAGCTGTGGTGGCAGAATCCACCTCGGCCCAACTGGTGCCGAAATAGACTTCGTGCCCGTTCACATCCTGGGTATAGGTTCCTGATTTCCAGGTGAGGGTCACAACCCTGTTCACCTCTTCGGCCCCATCAGCCGGGTAGGGTTCATAGGCGTTAGTTGCCCAGTCCTCTTCCAGCCGAACGTTGTCCATGTAGAAGTAACCACCACCAGATGCCGGATTGTAAATCTTGATGCCTATGGGTTGTCCAACAGCAGGGCTGCCCGTGAGGACATCGCCCTCCACCTTGAGGTCATACACCCAGTTTTCACACGCATATGGCTCTCCGGTTGCCAGCGAAAACACCTTGCTGATGACTTTGTTAGCGTCGCAGGGGTCGGCACCGTAAAACAGCGATATATCAGGGTTACAATTGCCCTGACCATCGATTAGCAGCGTGTATCGTTTGTTTGCCGCGTAGTTGTTGCTGTCGATAACCTGCCAGCAATAAATGTCGTTGTTCTGAATCCATCCAATACCATGGCCATCGGTCGGACAGACCACATTACACTTCGAAACAGTGTCCCAAAGCGGACTCTCACACCATATGATCGCCCCGAAATAGTTACCCGAGTTGGTCCAGCCCTTTATACAGCCGAAATCAGGTGGTACTTCGCGCTGGATTTGGTTACCGTTACAATCGTACTCAAAGCTGCCATTGTTGACGTCGATGGCCCCGGCCTGTGCAAAGCCGCCAAGACTCAGCACCAAAACAAAACACATTAAAAAACACAATTTCTCAGACATAATAAACCTCCTTAACAAAACATTAATACTTTCGTTTGGCCGCAAGCCAAACACCGCTTTCTTTTCGCCAGGCACGGACCTTCGCGCAACGAGCGCGAACAACCTTTGCATTTAAAAACACTTAGCCCGCACCTGCCCAACCCTCAAAATTGACCTCTTCTGCCCTTCGTAGCCGGATTCTACATAGTTTCAACGAAGTAGAATGGCGAAATAGGCTCCCCAACCCCTAATCCCTCGCCCCTAACCCCTGATTTTCTGCCCATCCCACTCCTTACTCCTTATTTCCGTGGTACACAGTCTCCCACTATGCTTATCAGATCAGAGACTTCAAATGTTTGATGCTGCGTTCGGCCTCTGCCACCCCGTGGTACTCAACCGTTCAGTCCTGGGCGAAATCAGACGTGTTCGTATCGAGCAGGTCGCACGGATGCTGGTAGAGACGAATCTGCCGATATCACGGATCGCGTCAAACTTGGGATACTCAGGCGTCGAGAACATAGCCCGCTATTTCCGCAGCGAAAAGGGTATGAGCCCCCTCGCATATCGCAAGCTCTACGGCCAAAAATAAAAACTCACAACTCCTTCTATAATTGCCGGCCGACAAAAGCCGAGTTCAACACCGCTGGCAACGGCTGGATGCGCAACCTCAAAGATTACTCGTAATTATCCCCGCCTCGCAAACCACCAAACACCCTCGTAGCGAAGCGCAGATCCTCGCAGCGTAGCGAAGACCCCAGACTCCGATCTGGGACCCAGAAAAACCCGGAACCCGCAACTCGTACTACTTCATAATTCATAATTCTAAATTCATAATTCCGCGTTAGCGGCTCACTCTTCTTACTTCATAATTCTTAATTCTAACTTCGGCGGAACGCCGCCGCCCTTTTTCAATCAAACACGCATGCACCCTCTCCCCGGCCGCAAATTTTCCAAAAAATTTTTACTCCTTACCACACAAGCACTTACAAATTCTGACTAATCGAAAATCCGCGAAATTTCACCACAATCGCGCGCCCTCCTCCAACAGCGAGCGGACCCTCTGTCCGTCCGCTCTTTGAAAACTCAATAAATCCCCTAACCCCCGACCCCTGACCCCTGACCTAATTATGTCAAACAAACCCAATTTTCGAAGGGCAAAAATAAACATAAGCTCAGCTTTAACAAAGGATTACGAAAATGAACAACCTGGCAGACCCGGCCAAAAC
>CAZENQ010000159.1:0-4018 GCA_964513655.1 uncultured Pirellulales bacterium
CGTGGGTACGGGATCGAGGTGATTGATGTTCGTATAAAGCGTGCGGATTTGCCGGGGGAGGTTGCGCGGTCGGTATATGCGCGGATGAGGGCGGAGCGTGAGCGGATAGCAAAGAAATACCGCTCCGAGGGCGAGGAAGAGGCGGTGAAGATACGGGCGATTACTGACAAGGAAAGGACGATTCTGCTTGCGGAGAGCTACAGGGAGGCGGAGAAGCTGAAGGGTGAGGGTGATGCCGGGGCGATTAAGATATACGCGGATGCTTTTGAGAGAGACCCGGAGTTTTACGGTTTTGTGAGGACGCTGGAGGCTTACGGGCAGTCACTGAAGAAGGACACGACGATTGTTCTGCCGAGCGATTCGGAGTTTTTCCAGTATATGAGTCCGTCGACGGATTGAATGGTCTGTCCAGGTGCGGTTTGGTGCGGATGATAAGGGGGCGTTTTAGTAGTAAAATTTGGTTTTTGCTTGCAATACTGTCAGAATCGTGTATGGTGATTCGCTGATATTGAATCGAAAGTTAGAACAGGAGTATTAGATGTCGCGAGTGTGTTATTTTACAGGTAAACGGACGGTGTCGGGGCGAAGTATCAAGCGGCGCGGCAAGGCGAAGCACCTTGGCGGTGTCGGCAGGAAGGTTACGGGCATTACCAAGCGGAAGTTTAAGCCGAATATACAGAAGGTCCGAGCAGTTGTTGATGGGAAGGTCTGCAGGATTAGGGTCTCGGCGAAGGCGATACACATGGGGCTGATACAAAAGCCGGTTAAGCGTAACTACAAGCCCGCCGAGAAGACGGCAAGCTGAGAAAACGGTTTGTGAGAGGAATATTTACAGCGAGGCGGGTCAGAGCCTCGCTTTTTGTTTATGGAGCAAGGACAGATGGAGAAAAAGATTGATGAGGTGCAGGTGAGGAAGGTTGCGAAGCTGTCTCGTCTGGAGTTGAGTGACGCGGAGGTTGCGGAATTTACGGGTCAGTTGAGCGCGATTCTTGACTATGTGGCGAAGATGAATGAGCTGGATACGGAGGACGTGGAGCCTTTGGCGCATTGTCTGGCGGTTAGTAATGTTTTCCGCGCGGATTGTGTCAAGGAATCGTTAGGGACGGAGAAGACGTTAGCCAATGCGCCGCGGCGAGACGGGGAATTTTTCAAGGTGCCGAAGATACTTGATGAAAGGGGTAATTTTTAGCCACAGAGGTCACAGAGGACACAGAGAAAAAGTTATGGAAATTTTGGTTAAAGAAGTTTGTAAAACGAGGGGTGTCGAATATGAGTGATAAGGAAGTCTTCTGGGACGAGAAAGGAGAAATAAAAGATTGGGACGATGTAAAGGCGTTGGAGGAAAAATTGTTTCCCCGTGAGCAAACTTCAGAACAAACTAAAAAATGGATATTTCGGGGGGAACGATTGATAGAGAATGACGAAGAATATCTTATGACACATCTTGAAAAGGCTTATAGACTATATGGTGTTGAAGGTGATGATGATAAAAAGAACCGTGAGAGAGAACTTATCAGGACATTTCAGAGAAAAGCGGCTCTTTATCTTGAACGCGAGCCGGACAAAGATGACATTCTTGAATGGCTTGCGATAATGAGACATCATGGGGCGCAGACGAGGTTATTGGATTGGGTGTATTCATTTTATATCGCTGTGTATTTTGCTCTCGCTGAAAACAAAGAGGGCATTGTATGGGCTTTGGAGGCCTCAACAATAAACACGCCGAAACTAATTAAAGAGAAGATCGAAAATAGAGAAACTAACCAAAGGTATGAATATCTCGAGGAGTATTTTCAAAAAAAGTCTGACATATTAGGCATCCGAAAAGGGGGCGATAAACTAGTTGACCTTGCGATAGCTTCTTATCTTATTGAGAATCAATTTCCATGTGTTTATCCAGTTAATCCCTTCAGGTTGAATAAAAGACTCTCTGTACAACAAGGGTTATTTCTTCTGCCGGGGGATATTACAAAATCTTTTATAGAAAATCTTACAGCCACTTTCGAAGGTTTTGAGGAAACAAAGAAATATCTGTGGAGAGTGAAAATTACACCTAATAAAGAAAAAGACAGAAATAAAATTATAGAAAAGCTAAAGGATATGAATATAAGTAATGAGGCATTGTTTCCAGGCTTAGACGGTTTTGCAAAATCGGTTGGAGAGGGTCTGGCTTATCCGAGAACACTTGGAGATACATAAAAATAAAGTAATGTCAAAGTAATTTGCCCTTGAGCTAAAAATGGAGAGAGTGTTTTGGAGCTTCTTGAGTTAAGTGCAGTACAGTTGCGAGACGGAATAAGAGATGGCAGCGTCAAAAGTGTTGAGGCGACGAAAGCGGTTTTCGAGACTATAGGGAAGCACGAGGGGAAGGTCGGGGCTTATATCGGCACGTTCGAAAGGGAGGCCCTGGCGCGGGCGGGGGAGATTGACAAGAAGGTGGCTGCGGGTGAGCAGGCAGGCGCTTTAGCTGGTGTTCCGGTTGCGGTGAAGGACAATATGTGCACGACTTTCGGGGCTACTACATGCGCTTCAAAAATATTGGCGAATTTTCGCGCACCTTATAACGCGAAGGTTGTTGAGAAGCTTTTGGACGCCGGCGCAGTAATAGTAGGCAAGACGAATATGGATGAGTTTGCGATGGGCTCGAGCACGGAGAACTCGGGTCTGAAGCAGACGATTAATCCGTGGGATACGAGTTGTGTGCCGGGCGGCAGCAGCGGGGGGTCGGCGGCTGCCGTGGCGGTGGGGATGTGTTTTGCTGCGTTTGGTTCTGACACGGGCGGTTCTATCAGACAGCCGGCGAGTTTTTGTGGTGTGGTGGGATTAAAGCCAACGTATGGAAGGGTTTCGCGTTATGGATTGGTTGCGTACGGTTCGAGCTTAGACCAGATCGGGCCTTTAACTCGGACGGTAGGCGATTGTGCACTGATGATGAACGTCATAGCGGGTCATGACGGCGCGGACAGCACGAGTGTAGATGAGGAGAGGGCACCGGTTTGTGATTATCTTGCGAGACTGGATGAGCCGGTAGAGGGACTTAAGATAGGAATAGTTCCGGAATTCAATGCCGGGGCAGACGGCGAGGTACAGAAGGCGGTTGCGGATGCTATTGAGGTATATAAAGGGATCGGGGCCGAAGTTGTAGAGGTGGAGATGCCTCATCTGGATTATGCTATTGCGGCGTATTATGTGGTGGCTACAGCAGAGGCGTCGAGTAATTTAGCCCGGTATGACGGTGTCCATTACGGGCATCGGACGGCTGAGCCCTCGGATTATATCGAGGTGTATTCCAAGTCGCGGGCGGAGGGGTTCGGTCAAGAGGTCAAAAGGCGGATAATGCTTGGGACTTATGCGCTGTCGAGCGGTTATTATGATGCGTATTATTTGAAGGCGCTTAAGGTGAGGAATTTGATACGCGGTGATTTTACAAATGCTTTTGAAAAGTGCGATTGTGTTGTGATGCCGGTCTCGCCGACGACGGCCTTTAAGATTGGCGAGAAGGTGGATGACCCATTGAAGATGTATCTTTCGGATATTTATACCATAGCAGCTAATTTATCCGGTATTCCTGGTATCAGCATCCCATGCGGATTCGATGGCGGTAATCTGCCGATTGGTTTGCAGATACTCTCACCGGCTTTTAGTGAAGATAAATTGCTGCGGATAGCAAGGACGTTCGAGGCCCTGACCGACTGGCACAAGCCAAAGCCGGCGATGATTGAGTGAGTTGACAGGATGGCTGAGCTGGAATATAAACCGATAATAGGTCTGGAAATTCACGTGCAGCTCTGCACGAAAACGAAGATGTTCTGCGGTTGTGCGGTCGAGTTTGGCCAGCCGCCCAACAGCAGGGTCTGTCCGGTCTGTCTTGGTATGCCCGGCGTCCTGCCGGTGATGAACAGACAGGCGTTCGAATATGCGGTTATGGTGGCGATGGCCCTTAATTGCCGGATAGCTGAGTTCACCAAGTGGGACAGAAAGAGCTATTACTATCCTGATTTGCCGAAGAATTACCAGA
>CAZENQ010000160.1:0-4011 GCA_964513655.1 uncultured Pirellulales bacterium
AGAACAAACTTATCCTTTTCCTACACATAATTCACCTCCATTAACAAAATGTTAAAACCTATGTAAAACACACAATCTCAACAATACTTCTCACAAATCCTCCTCCTTTCATTCTTCCCACCGACCTGATTATTCACCTCCTTTCCTTCAGTGGGTTTAAGTTTTTGCTAGACCGCAATCCAGCCGCCTTCTATCTTCATCACGCACAAAGCGTGCAGACTTGAGACATGTGTTAGTCTCCATACTTAACTCAAAATCTAGGTGCCCCTTGCTGTGCGAAATACTCGGCGGGCCGCTCCTCCCTGAGCAGAAAATCCCACCCGCTTTAATTAGCGTTCAAAACGCTCTGGCCCCGATGTTGGCCCCCATACTCCCCACGAATACAACCGGACATGCGGGTGTGTATGGTATCAAAAATTAAACACAGAACACGCTGCTGCCCTTGAAACTTTAAGCTTTGGGCAACCTTGTAATACAAAAATAAACAGCGTCGCGCAAAACATAAGCCCAGCTTTGCTGGCTTTATCGCTTTCAATGGTTCTGCTGACTAACACTCACTTATAGATTTCGCTCTGAAACTGTCAAGAACAATCTGCTGTAAATTTTAATCCCGGCCGCAGAAATACCCGTAGCTCCTGTATTTCCAGACTCTTACAAAAAAAACGCACGCCAAAAAATTTCTTGAAATCCCCCTCCCCCTGTCATTCCGTGCTTGACTCTGTCATTCCCGCGAACGCGGGAATCCAGTTTTTATTTTTGCACTGTATCTTTGCTCTTTGATAACTCAATATCGAAGACCCGGCCTTCCGCGGACGGAACGAACCACGACCCACGAACCACGACTCACCAACCACGAATCACGAACCACGATATCGCCCCCTAACCCCTGCCCCGTGAGATGGCGTAAGCCTATCTAACCGGGGTCATCCTCCGTTATCTGTTCTCTTGTTCGGCTCTTAAGGAGACTTGCGATGGTTCCTGCTGCGAGCAGTAAGAACCCAAGTATCACAAAGCGCCAATATGCAAGACGCTTTGCCAGTAAGTACAACTTTATTAATAACGGCACACACAGGATTGCCATGGCTGGAACGTCTTTCCTTCTAAACCACAGTAAAGCCATAAGACATCCAATTGCAAGCAAAGCTATTATGTCTCTCCAATGGATGTATTCCGGTAGATAGTCATAAAAAAAGCCGGCCACACATAGTGCACCGAAAATCTGAACGGCCCTATGCAGTCGCTGACCAAATAACAGGTAAAAAGCTATGCAGCAAAGCCCGCTAACGCCGGCAAGACCTCCAAACTCTGTTAGATTCGAGTTTTTTACAAAGACTGAAAAGGGTTCTAATTGGACCAGGTCAATGCAAAGAACGACAACTCCTGCGAGATATATTAGCTGGTTGCGGACGACAATTCCATAGACCAAAAGCGCAGCCACAAGGGTCCAAGCACAAGCGTGTGTATTCAAATCATGCGGATGTTCCGGGGAAAATCCCACCGTCAAAATTACACCAAGCCCATAGGCAGCTACCACCGGCATCAGTCCGGACCACCGTCGATAAAACGCCAGACCCCCTATCGACAATCCCGATAACGCCAGTATCATAGGTGGATAGCATATCAGTCCGAGGCCAAATTCCCCGGATGCCAGGACCGACTTCTCCGCAATAGACAACATCATGGTCGCCAAAGGCACACAAGCGATGACGATCTCAGCAACGCCGAATCGCTTGCCTGAGTGACGCAATATCTCAAGCAACAGCAAGGTGCCTATAAGAGTCACCGGCACGAAATCACCGAGAACACGTTCGAGTGCAAACGTAAATGCCATAGAGTATTGATGTACGCCTGACGCGATAAGCAGAATAAGCGCAAAGACATACACCATAATGGGACTCTGGAGAAAGGCCCGTTCATTTTGTTCTGCTTGCGGAGGCTTTCCTCTCATTGCCTCTATGAGCACAATAATAGCAGCAATCAGCATGGCTACCCAGAGAAACATCCAAAGACCTCTCCGGGCCAGCTCTTGTGAGGGGTCGACCGATATCGCTCGTGCCATAAGAATAGGCCCTACATAGTTGCATGCGATTAGACCCCCAAAGCCTACAACCGACAGGACTCTCAGCGGAATCCCGGCGAGGCGCCGCATTACAAAGAACTTGCCGAGAGCCACTGCTATACTAATAAGCCCAACCCAAAAACTCGCAGGAATGTTTTTGTCTGCCACTGACCCCAGCGCAATGCTCGTGCCCACGAGAAATAGCGCCATCAAAACCACTATCGATATGGCGTCGTCAACGACCTTCTTGGATACTATCAGCACTAAAACACCAAGCAGCGCCACTTCATATACGTGAAGGGTAAAGATAGACGGAAGTACCTCCTTCAGAGCCCCTTCGCCCGATAGGATTGGCCCCATCACTTTCGCTATCCCGTATGCAACGAACACCGCACTTAGGCAGTAAAACAGGCTTCCCCCACTCAAATTAAAGTACCTCTTGAACATCTCCAGGTCCTCCCCGATCTCCACGCCCAGTATGGTAGTCGTAGGCTTCTTCTCCGCGGTAATTGCCTTTTCGCCCTCCGGTTTAGGCTCTTGGCTGTTTTCGTTTGCTGACTTGTTAATGTCCATCGCTATACCTCCATCTTAATCTTTCATCTGCCCCTTAGGCAGTTTGCTGTCAGCATATCTATCTTTTTATTGCCCATCCCATCCACCCGGTGGCGGTGACTTGCTCGCCCATGACCAGGACAGATTTCCGCCGGGTCCGACTCGCCTTTTGCCACGATGCATAGTTTTTCTAAGTTGGTCCTCGGCCGAAATCGGCTCCACGTGACCATCAATGAATACGACGTTGCCGTATCCGCGATTTAGATCTCCCCTTGGGGCGTCGTGGTATGTGGCAAAGCAGTCGTTGGCGTCCGGAGTTGGACGTATAAGCAGAACCGTGTCATCCAGCGCCTTGGTGCTCAAAGGTGCTGACAACCATCTGGCAGGAAATTCGGGATGGTCCGGCCGAACGCTCCAGGAGTTCTCTTCTGCGAACAAGAACACCTTGCTTGGATCTCTTACTTCGTCAGTTCTGAGCACACCGCCTTCTCGTGTAGTCCCCAGATATCCATTCATCGTGTAGCTGTACTGGGGTATGATATCCAAATCGATATTGTGTTCAGGGTTCTCACAACCTCTCGAAGATGCAAAACGCCGGAAAGTCGGGCAGGGACCGAGTCCCATCTCGCCGATGTAAGCCCACATCTTCCCACGGTATTCCTCGGATGAACTCATGATTTCTCCATCTGGCGCCATCGCCCCATCGTGCCAGCGGCATCCTATTGGATGCGCCTCGCTGTCTGACTTCGTTGTGTAGAGCCATTCACTTGGTTCGGGGAACACCCCGTCGTTGTCATTCAGGTACGATAGTCCCGCTCTCCCGTATCCGGCCAAGTAAGACCCACAGACCACTCGCACAGCTTGTCTTCGCACCCTGTTCAATGAAGGCATCAGAAGGGCAAACAATATGAAAATGATAGCAAGTACGCACAGTAATTCCCAGATGGTAAATGCTCGTTTGCTATCCACGACGATATTATTAATCATAACCGCAAACCGACCGTAATACCCCGGTCGCCCGCTCTCTGCTGCACTCATTTTTCACGCCAATAAATTACCCCAATCTCCCCATCCCGTCAAACAGTTTTTTCCCCTCCCTAACCCCTCGTACCTCGCCCCCCAACCCCAATTCTTTCTCTGCCCTACCACTCGCTTGTGCTGCCTCCTGCTCGGATACTATTTTCTCTGCACGCCTACGGCGTACTACTTTATGTCTCCTCGTTGCCCCTCCGGCCGCACCGCGCGACCTGCTCTTTCACCTTCCTTTAACTCGTAACCCGTAACGCGCAACTCGAACCCTTTATCCCCGAGAAGACACTTCCATGACACAACAGCAGGGGACCCAGAATTAGTCAATATTTTTAATTTTTGCACTGTATCTTTGCATTTTGATTTTTAAT
>CAZENQ010000161.1:0-3996 GCA_964513655.1 uncultured Pirellulales bacterium
GACCAGAGCAGATTATAGTGAGGCTATGAGAAATGGATTCTGAGGAATTTGAAAAATACACTTCTGCCATAACGCTTTCGGACATGGAGATATTTGTGTTTCCGGAGCTGATGTACAGCCTGGTTCTGGCTAATATTATGAGCCCAATTATCTGGCGATGGCAAGAGCTGGACTGTTTCAAGAAATTAGAGGGCAAAAGCAGCTATAAAAAGCTGATGCGCCTTAAGCAATTTATAATGGACGAGTATGAATTTAATCTTGACCTGGAAACCTGGGGCGTTACCAGCAAGGCAAAGGAGCTAAAGCGGTTTGAGAAGTTTGTCTCGGCGGAAGATATCGCAAAGAGCAACGCGCTATTTGGCTACCACGGCGACAGGTATTACTTCGACGTGGATATTCGCAAACACTTTGGCCTGGACAAATATGACAGTGACATTATTCCATATTGGAAGACCGAGACGGTTGAGGCCATGAATGCCTTCCGTTTCAAGGAAGGCTACAGTACAGCGGCTGGTGAGTGCGTGTCGCTTGCGGCATTGTACGTGGCGGCGGCATTCATAGTCTGCCAAATACCACTCGAAGATATCTATATGATACTGACGCCTCTGCATTCGCAGAATTTCATCGACATACAAGGTGGCATCCTGACCAACAACAGAAGGCTCGTCACCAAAACAATGTGGTTCAACGGAACGGCTATTTCCGATAAGGCCCAGAGGGCGCTTCGGAATGAAAACATTACAATCGTGGCGCATTCCTCTGGTTATGTGCATTGCATGTACGATGATGCTACGATGAATAGAAAGACGTACCAATATTTCATACAGCAGCTTGGCTCGTACCTCTCGATGGAGTTGACGCTTCAGGTCTTTGCAAATTTTCTGCGCTGCCATCGTGATTACCAGAGATATTTTCAGGCCTGTCGAGATTGTCGGGGGCAGGCGCAATTTATAAAGGCAGAAGTCCTTTTTCACTACGAGCACGGCAGCAATTACAGGATAGCGGACGCGACGCATGAGAAGCTATTAGCTGAGGTTTCTGAGGAGGATTTTGTGCCGTATCAGATGCCCGGTAGAATTCGGTGCGACGAGCTTGAAGTGTTCATTGCAAAGGAGAAGATTGATATAAAAAATGTAGGCGACAGGATGGCTTTAGTGAAGTTTATTGAGCCAGTTGTTCCTGATGCACAGAAGTTTGTAGATGAATTGGCTGATTTTGTTCACATAGAAGCAAAGCTGCCGACCGCAGACAAGAATTACCTCACAGCCAGGCCAATTGACATCAACGTTGAGCAAAGCAGAGAACAGATAATCAACTCTCTGAAGCAAATACGCCGGGACAATACCATTGCAGACCTGGCCTTCTACGCCTACCGCGACATGGAAAGCTGTGACTGGATCCCATTTGTCAAGGCGGCGGTCGAGCGCAACCCCGCTTCGATTCAAATGGTCGAGTCTATGTCCATCCAGGAAGTGCACAGGTGGCTTGAGCAGGCGGAAAATACCTCGATTTACACCGGCAAACGGCTGGCTCAGCCGGACGAATTGGCAAATTACAAGACCGGCGATGGACTCGAAAAAGCCTTTTTGCTGGCCGATATTATTCGGGACAGGCAGCCTGCTCAAGACATCGAGATAGTTGTCGACTGTGAGAATATCCTTCTGAGAGGCCCGGCGGAATACCACTTTGTATCGACCAAAGGCCTCGAAAAGCACCTTTTTATCTCGCCGGATGGGACCATCAAGATATCGAGTTGAATGGGTGATTTGGAGGGATAAAGCCAGGATAGACGGATTTTTTAAAAAAAATATTTTTTGGTGTTGACAGAACATGTGAGTAGGACTATAATGGTCTTATATGGTACATGTACGCTCTAATTGAAGGTTTTATCGTAGATGGACGTTTTGAGGCGAAATACAGATTATGCGTTGCGGGCGATGGTGAACCTGGCAAGACATTACAGCCGTGAGTCGGTCTCCACCAGGCAGATAGCGAGTCAGGAAGATATCTCGTATCAGCTTGCCTGCAAGATACTGCAGAGGCTTCATAATGCCAAGCTGGTGGAAAGCTGTATGGGGCCCAGAGGTGGATTTCGTCTGAGCCGTGAGCCGTCGAAGATAAACCTGCTGGAACTGATAAGAGCGATTCAGGGACCCGTGAGGCTGAATAGATGTTTGCTTGGTTCGAATGGGTGTCCGCAGCAGCCGAACTGCGCCACCAGTAGAAGACTTGCCGAACTCCAGGAATATATCGACGGTTATCTTGGCGGAATTACACTGGATGAGATTTCCGAAAGTACGAAGACTAATAAGAAAAAACCGGAAAGCTCGGCCAAGACCTGATTGAGATGGTATACTACTGCTGCAAATCAGGATTTACGCATAAGCAGGGATAGAAATATGATTAGATGCCCAGGACAAGATCAGAGGTTTTGGAAGCCGGAAGATATTTTTGAAGTGCAATGTCCGGATTGTAACAACAAGATGGAATTCTTCAAGGATGAGCCAAAGCTGAAATGTAGCAAGTGTGGCAAGATAGTAGTTAATCCCAAGATAGATCTCGGTTGTGCAGAATGGTGCCAATATGCTGAGCAGTGTCTGGGCGTTTCTGTTGTAAAGAATTTGAGAGTTATGCGGGATAAACTGATAGATGAGATGAAAAAAGTATTTGTGGGGGACGAAAAGCGGATTGACCATACGCTGGCTGTCTTAAACTATGCCGAGCAGATACAAGCAGCAGAAGGCGGTGACCCATTGATTGTCAGGGCTGCTGCGATTTTGCATGATATCGGAATTCACGAAGCCGAATGCAAATATCACAGCTCGGCCGGCAAATATCAGGAAATTGAGGGGCCCCCTATTGCCAGAGAAATTCTGTCAAAATATGATTTGGATGAAACCATCATCGAGCATATCTGTAAAATTATCGCAAATCATCACAGTGCAAAGGATATAGATACGCTCGAGTTCAGGATTATCTGGGATGCGGACTGGCTCGTAAATATCCCTGCCGAGTTTGCCGGTGCAAGCAGGGAAAAACTAAAGGAGATTATTGATAAGACGTTCAGGACCTGCAAGGGTTGTCAAATAGCATTGGAGTTGTTCGTAGAAAATTAAAGTTAAAATCAATTAAAAAGAGAAAGGGAAAAATTATGTTTTGCTATCAGTGTGAACAGGCGGCAGGTGGTACGGGGTGTACTAAGATTGGAGTTTGCGGCAAGGATGAGGATATTCAGTCTCTGCAGGATACACTTATATTTGGGCTAAAAGGTATCGCTTCTTATGCGTACCATGCTCGCGAGCTGGGAAAAACCGACGAACAGGTTGATGCATTTATGCACGAGGCGATGTTTGCAACGTTGACCAATGTGGACTTTGACCTGGAACGCTACCTGGAACTGGTGCTGAAAGCCGGCGAGATGAATCTTCGCATTATGGAGATACTGAATAATGCCCATACATCTACCTTTGGCAATCCGACACCGGCGACGGTACCGAGGGGCACCAAGGCCGGACCCGGAATCGTTGTTACCGGGCATGATTTGCTGGACCTTTATGAACTGTTGAAGCAAACCGAGGGCAAAGGCATTAACATCTACACTCACGGTGAGATGCTCCCCGCTCATGGCTACCCTGAGCTCAGGAAGTTCAAGCACCTTGTGGGTAATTACGGTACGGCCTGGCAGAGTCAGAAAAAGGAATTTGACCAGTTCAACGGCGCAATCCTGGTAACGACCAACTGCGTCATGATTCCGAAGGACTCCTACAAGGACAGGATGTTTACGTGTGGGATAGCCGGTGTTTCTGGGGTCAAGCACATAAAGAACAGAGATTTTAGCGAGGTAATTGACAAGGCTTTATCACAACCAGCCCTTGAGGAAAATCCCCAGGGAACGCTAAGCACCGGCTTTCATTATACGGCTGTACTTGGGATGGCAGGCAAGATTATTGAGGCGGTAAAGGCGGGCAAGATTCGACATTTCTTCTTTATTGGCGG
>CAZENQ010000162.1:0-3956 GCA_964513655.1 uncultured Pirellulales bacterium
GGGCGGCAGGACTCATATTGCCTGTGAGGATGGAAAACTCTACACCCTTGATTCTGCAGGCTCACTGGTTTGGACCTTCGATGCCAACAGCCCTATTCTGTGTGCGCCTACCGTAGGACCACACGGCTCGATATACGTGGGTACCGACGATGGCATACTTTACGCCGTCAGCATCGCAGGGACCGTGCGATGGACCCACAGGACCGGCGGCTTTATCTTCTCTTCGCCCGCCGTCTCATCGGACGGCACGGTCTATGTGGGCTCTGCCGATGGGCGCCTTTATGCCCTTGCAAACGACGGAACCCTGCTCTGGACCTTCCAGACCGATGCCCGCGGCGCCGGCATGGATGGGTCTATCTTCGCCTCGCCGGCAATAGCTCCCGATGGAACGGTCTATATCGGCGGCCTGTACGACCCGAACCTTTATGCCCTTGACCCGAACGACGGGACCGTAAAATGGGTCTGTAACTTTGAGTATATAAATCAAGAACCGGACGGGGGAGTCGAGGGACCTCGAGAGGAAAATAAGGCCGGCTGGCCATTTGCCTCGCCTCTCGTAGCGCCCGACGGCACAATTTACCAGGGGCTGCTCTTCGACAACGAAATCTATGCAATCGAGCCAAACGCCGGCGGCATCAGTTGGTCGACACGTCTTGCAGGGCTTCACCTGTGGCACGGTAAACCCTCCGACGGCTCAATAATCTGGTACGGCGGGGGCGAGCCGCCCGAGTATGTTGAAGTTGACGGCGAACAGCGATACGTCCGTTACGTAACGCCGATACACCATGCGTACTGCTGGACTACGCCGGCGCTTGGACCGGATGGCACAATTTATGTTACCTTCGATGACGACCCCTTCCTCCGGGCCCTGGACCCCAATGGCACCGTCAGCTGGGTAAGACGAGTGGGTATCACGGGAGGATTCACTTTCGCTGTCGGCGCCGACGGCCTGATATATGTCGCCTCCGACGACACGCATCTTACCGTGCTCGAAACGGACGGCGCAGAAATAGCCCGCTTCCGAGGCGCCGGTCCCCTGCGCTTCCCTGTAATAGCGGATGACGGCACAATCATAGTCACCGATGCCGACAACACCGTAAAGAAGATAGCAGCCTCCGGCTGTGACGGACTGCCCGCTGCACTGCACAGACCTGAGGACCTCGCCGGCACCTGGATTGTCAACAATGTCGACTTTGCAATGCTGGCTGACAACTGGCTCGAATCCTTGGACCTGGACCTCTCACCCGATCCTTATGACCCATTTGAAGTGCCGTCCTATTACGAAGGGATGCCGGCGTACCTGCAGGGCGACATAAACAGGGACTTCGCCGTCAACTACCGCGACCTGCACCTGCTGACCGACCGATGGCTAACCTCGGATTAAAATTATCACCACACGCACACGCATCCCGTAGGAAACACGACAAGGGACAAACCAGGAACCACTCAAAAAAACGTGTCGCAAATAGATAACACATTCACCAATATGCGACAATTTCCATTGTGGACTTGTACGCCCACACATGGTACAGTCCGACCGCCGGCCCCCGCCTGGCCAATTTTTGACCCACAAAAACCACCCATTTTCCGTCAAAATTTTTTTAAATTTTCACACTTTGAAACACTTTGTCGAACGTTTCCAGACTTTTCCCTGACAAAACCCCATTTTCAACCCAAAAACCAACCTCACCCCCTCTCACAACTCAAAATTCAACACTCAAAACCTAAAACTAACCTAACCTCCCTCCATATTGTTATCTCAACCCGCGCGATCGTTACGAAAATCTCCCCCCGTAGTGACCCCTTCCTCCCGCCGTCACTCATCTAACTTCTTTGCCCAGAAAGAGCAAAGAAAATTTACAAAATCCCCATTTTCTCTTTCCACCCCCTGCACTTTTGATTGACTCACTCCTCAACTCTCCTTCCCAAAAACTTGCCGATTTGATTGAAATCTTGACGTGTAACTGCCCCCAATCTGCCGTCTTCCGTCAGTGTGTCTCTAAGAATGCCGCTGGTGGAATGAGAAATAAATGAGATATAAGACTTGCCGCCACCAAGACTTACGGAGCGAGAAACGCGTCCTTCTCGCAACTCGGCACCTCGGTGCCCTTATACGTATCAGTCCCCTGCAATGTGAATATGTCATCCTCCGCGATGCCGACACGACGCACTTTTATGTATTTGGTACTGCCGTTACAGAATAGAACGTTTTGGCCGCGGCGATTATGATTGATACTGTTGAGGCCGAAGAGCTTTTTGTTTAGCCGGATGTTTAAGGGGCTGGAATAATTCTCGGGTAGTCTTTCAAAAAGCGGATTTAAATCCGCAATTAACACTCTTCCGCCGATCGCTTTTTTCTCCCCGGATTTGTGGCAGCTTATCCGGAAGCTGTAAGTTACATGTCTTCTATTGGGAAAATCGTTGTAGTTCTTCAGCTGCGAGGGACCCAATTGTGTTACTCGGCCCTGGCACCTGCCGGGACAGACGAAGTCGCTTGACTTGACATAGTCACCTTTTGGCAGAAGCCATATATGGCGGGTATTGGAGTGGTTCTCTTTGCCCTGATAACCTACCTTCCACCAGGGTGAACCTGTTGTAGTTGCGACAGCTGGTATTCTGCCGTCGTGGTCGGCACTGTAGTTATTTATGCCCTGTCCAATCCGCCATAATTGCATCTGGCAGAGCTGCTGCCAAGACTTTTGCCGCGCGAAATTCAGAGGAGCTATTATGACTCCTGTAACGAAAACAATTGCTGCTGCGGCCGCAACCATTTCACCTATGTTTCGCCAGAGCCGACTCTTAGTGGTAGCACTTCTGGCTTGTTCGCTGGCAAGCAATTGCTGGAGCCGAAGCTGGCTTGAGCGTGCAAAATTACTAAGTCGCCAAACCGTACCCTCTGCCAAATCATCCGGGCAGGTCTCGCGCTCAAGGCTATCAAGTGGGGCAAGGGCGGCTTTGAGTTTTGAGTGAATTTCGGCGGCTTTTTCGTTTGACGATATAAGTCGTTTGGCTTCGGCGGCTTCTTTTTCGGATGTCAAACCAAGGCAATAATCAAATAATGATTGTTTTTGGCGATTGGTTAGAGAACTCATTTACTTTCCTTGCTCCCCAATGCCGCTTTCCAATCTTTGGCGAACCGGCCTACGGCTGTGTGCAATCTGCTTTTCACTGTTCCGATAGGTATACTTAAAATCTGGGCCATTTGTTTGTAAGAAAATCTGTTAAAATAGGCTAAAATTAATATTTCTCGCAGATTTTCCGCCATATCCGCTATAACTTGTCTGACCTGTGAAGCGGTTTCGTTCTTTTGGAGTTCTTCATAAGGCCTTGTGGTGTCAGAGGTTAAAGCATTCAGCACGTCATTGAATGACATTTCTTCCGGTTGTGCTATAGTTCCTATAGGTGTGGCGGCGGTTCGCTGGCGTTTGCGAAGGGCATCCTTTGCTTTATTAGCAGCTATGGTGAACAACCAGGGGCGCAAGGGCCGGCTTGTGTCGAAGCTATCGCGGCTGGTGAATAGCTGCAGGAATGTTTCCTGAAAGACGTCGTCGATGAGGTCCTGCTGGGTCAGGAAGTGCCTTAAAAATACATAAAGGCTGTTTTTATAACGACTTACGATCTCGCGGAATGCGGCCTCATCGCCCTGTGCGTAGCGGGCGAGCAGTTCCGCGTCGGTCTGTTTGTTTACAAGAGGCTTCATAATGTGAGGCCTTATTAAATCGTAGCCAAACACTTTATTATAAGCAATTTAGAAGTAAATGAAATTTTTTTGCCGGAATTATTACCCCGAAAAAGGTGCGAGGCATGGGATGCCTTTTTGGGCGAAAAATGGGGGTTGGGAATTTGACAGGTGTCGGGTCACCGTTGTTTTTGGGCTAAAAATGGGGGTTGGGGGTGTTGAAAAGTGTTTCAAAGTGTGAAAAGTTTGGAAAAACTCAGAAAAAGGGGTGGAATGG
>CAZENQ010000163.1:0-3795 GCA_964513655.1 uncultured Pirellulales bacterium
CCTTGATAACGTTCAACAATTGGTTCCAAAACACTCTGCCAGTCATCGGCGCTATGGACATTTCCATTACGAAGAAGTGCTCGCTCAATATCACCGAATTGGTTAAAACAAAATATCGGGTGATAACAGGTACATCCAAAATATCCGTTGTAGGCAGAACCTTCCTGATTTCCATAGGTTGGACTAACAGAGCTATCCATATCAAGGATTATTTCTTTGATTCGTTTGCGTTGATGAACTTTGTTTGCCCAAATACCTGACAGGTCCATCAAAAGTTGAAGGTTTTTGGATTGTGTTAATGTCTCAGTTTCAAATCTACCCATCAAGCTGGTTGAAGCAGCTGCCCTTTCTTTGGCTCTTCCACCCACAACCTGACGCATGGCAGGATCAACAGACAAACGCTCTGCGTCATTGGTGTCTTCATAGCCTGCTAATCTGCTGTATATCGACTGTCTCAATAAAGCAGTTAGGCTATGCTGAGTATTTCTACATACCCGGTTGTCTGTAAGTTTTGAGTTTATCATCGCTGTAAATCCAAAGGCTTCATCAAGTTCTCGAAAAGTCAATAAACCTGCATCGCTGGTGACTTTCACTCCATGAAATTCAAGCTTCAATTTGCGGTCGAAATTGACTCTTAAAGCATCCTTTTTTCTTTCACCCATTGGGTGTTCCCTTTAATTATGGCCAAAAGTTAATCAAATCCATTCGATAAGCTCTATACTATCAAATCAATATCAAATGCGCCATCTTAATATGGGAAATCCGGGATTAAGGACAAGGTGAGTCGGTAATTCAAAAACAGCTCAGATTTTTCCTTCCGGCTTTATAACTACAGTCCCATACCCCAAAAGCCCCCCCCCGGGGTAGTCTCATCTGGCCAGAGATTCTGCCTTACGACCACCCTTTTTACACACTCACTCCTGCACTCCACTGCCGGGGCCTGTCGGGTACGCACCTCTTGCCGACTACGATTGTCCAGAATTGTAAAATCGACTTACATGCCGGTGCCGTAGGTACCTTATTTTGCATTAGGGGGTGCCTTCCCCTCCCCCACCCCCCCTAAGTTCGCATAAAAGCGATTCCAAGTAAGTTGAGAAGGTCATTGACCTTCCTATAAGACGTGATAACTGTGTACTAAGTAGGGCTTGAGCTGAGCTTTGCCTTTGCTTTGTTTATAGTTTGACCTGGCTTTGCTGGCTGTTTGGGCTGTCAAACCAACACCAAAGCAGCAGTAAGGTCCTGATATTTTTTACCCCGGTATCTGCCCTTATCTGCCAATAACAAGGATTCACTACTTTATTATATAAATATTGTGAATTTCCCTGTTTTTTGCTTGCACTTTGTGTCGATAGGTAGTATATTCTATTAGTAAGATAGTGAGTTTTGCAAGTTAATAGATTCAGGGCCGGCGTGGTTCTGATAAAGTGGCGCCGCGGTACGGCGGTACCCGACGCCGTGAACCAATACTTACTGTGAAGGGAGTATTGATTATGATTAGATTAGCAGAAAACCGAAGTCAAGTCAAGAATGAGAGGCAGGCCGAAGCGCTGAGCCGGGCACTTACAGGCCAAACGTTGTCAAACTTTCCGGCGATTATTTTGGGATTCGCGGCCCGCGGGATTCCTGAAGACCAGATACTGCCGCGGGAAAACGTTTTTACATACGCAGCGTGGAGGGCTTTGGGACGGCAGGTCCGCAAGGGCGAGCACGGTGTTAAGGTCATTACCTACATTAAGCGCGATAAGAAAACCGAAGACCCCGACACCGGCGAGGTCAAGTTCCAAGTCTATTCAATGCCGCGAACCGTCTCTGTTTTTCATATCAGCCAAACAGACGGAGAGGGGGTGCAACATGCAGCTATATGAAAAATACAGACCGACGGCGCTTGACCAGATAATCGGTCAGGACAAAGCAGTTAAGGTAATCAAAAGACTTATCCAAAACGGCGCTGGGGGGCGCTGCTTTTGGATTAGTGGTGCAAGCGGAACCGGCAAGACTACACTTGCCCGGATAATCGCCGGCAGTATCGCTGATGAGTTATATATCAACGAATTTGATTGTGCCGACCAACTCTCGGTATCGGCCATAGATAAGGTCGAATCCGATATGCACTATTTTGCGGCCGGCAAGGGCGGACGTGCTTTTATCGTCAATGAATCCCACGGCCTGCGAAAGCCGGTTATACGGCGTCTGCTGGGCCTTCTGGAGCGAATCCCTGAGCATGTCTGTATAATCTTCACGACGACCAAAGAGGGCGAAGCTGGGCTGTTTGAAGACCAGATTGACGCAAGTCCGCTGCTGTCCAGGTGCGCTAAAATCCAGCTCACCAATCAGGGCCTTTCCAAAGTATTCGCTGAACACTGCAGGGATATTGCAACTGCCGAAAACCTTAATGGAAAGTCGCTCCAGAGTTATATAAAACTGGCAGCGAGAAATCACAATAATTGCCGGGCTATGCTGCAAGAAATCGAGGCCGGCGTCATGCTGTAAACAGTAACCCAGGGGGCGCTTCGGCGTCCCTCTTTTTTCAAGGAGACACTATGGTAATTGACAGAGAAAAATACATGAACGCCGACGAAGTAAAGCAACTGCGGACCGTAACGGAAGCCAGAGCAATCGTTGACCTGCGAAAAGGTCGTATAACTGGAGTCACGGTCTGGATGGTGGTTGACCTGGCTCTTGCAACCGGTCTGCGGGTCTCGGAGCTCGCGGCGATCCAGATTAAAGACATCGACCTGAAACGCGGGTTTATAAAAGTCCGGCGGAAAAAGCGTAAAAAGAAAATCGTTGACTCTTTAGCAATAAGCCCGGACCTGATAAAACACCTGAAGGAGTATATCGAGGACAGGGCAGCCGGAAAACTGTTTGTCGGTGAACGTGGAGACCTGACCCGATACGGTTTACAGCAAATCTGGAAATCTGCCGTCAAACGTGCTGGTCTGCCAAAAGAGCTGTCAATCCACTCGGCCCGACATACGATGGCAGTCCACCTGCTCAAGAAAACAGGGAATTTGAGACAAGTACAAAAGCAGTTAGGTCATGCATCGCCGGCTACTACTGCCAACATGTACGCTGATATATCTTTTGAGGATATGCAGAACGGCGTTACTAACCTGTATCAGTAAGAATCAGGCCTGGGTTTAACAACCTGGGCCTTTTTCAGCAGAAAAAGTGGTCAACGTATTGAACATACGTTTGCCACTGTGAACATATAATTACCATAAGAACTTACAGTTGTGATGTTTATGGAAAGCTAAGAAATTTTACTATTCCTAAAATACAACCAAAAGTACAACTGTTTTGCATTTAGCTGGCTACAGGATATGTACAGAATGTTTCCACACAAACGGATAGAGTAATTGAAAATAGCAGGAAGTATGTTTGTTAGATTGATAAGCAGTACACCAAAAAACTTCCGTGGTTAAGTAAACCTGGCAAACGGACTGTCTTGATGAGTTAGTGTTATTAAAAAAGCCCCCACCTGAAAATAAGTTGAGGGCTGGGGCTTTCAGTATCTATATCATAAATGTCATTTATTTTTTCCTGAAGCAGCCTCTTTGTCGAGCATACCCCTCAGAACAGTTCCCATCAGCGCATCGGTCATACCTGCACCCGCACCGCCGACCATTACTTCCGGCGTAATCCTGATTCTCCCGGTCTCGACCAGTTTCATAATCTCGATAAGAGCGGCATTGTCTGGGCCAATCACCTCGGAAATCTTCTTATAAGCTAGAGCCTTAGCCTCAGCGGTAACCCGAATTTGTTCAGCATTAGCCTGTGCATCAATAATTCTTT
>CAZENQ010000164.1:0-3669 GCA_964513655.1 uncultured Pirellulales bacterium
AACCAGACCTGTACACAGCCAATGGAAGCTCCTTGCCCCCATAGGAAGGCATGTATATGGAATGACCACGGCGGTCCTGGATGGTAAGATACATCTGTTAGGCGGTGTTGAAGGTAAGGAGTGGACGGACCCGAGTAATCTGCATCAGGTTTATGACCCCGCTATTGATTCCTGGGACTTATTGGCGTCGATACCTGACCCCTGCGGAGGATTAGGCTGGCCAATGTCCGCCGTCTACGATGGTCAAATCTATCTTTTCGGCGGTGGTTCGGGGCCGGGCTTAGAAGGCTCAGCCAGAGTTTGGGTATATGAGCCTGCTGTAGACGAGTGGTCCCAATTATCTGATATGCCGGTAGAGAGGATGAACGGTATTGCTGTCACAGTCGGTGACTATATCTACATCTCCGGCGGACACAGGATTCATACTCCCCCGGCGGACGAGCTAATAAGCACCTACAAGTATGACCCGGCAACGGATACCTATGAGCGCGCTGCAAATATGCCCGAGACAGCTACTTTCATTACACGCGCTTACTACAATGGATACATCTATGTCATACCCAGCCTGGAGCACGAATGGCTGGGCGAAGAAGTAATAGAATACGTTTATAGCCAGGGAGTTCTAAAGTACGATGTGAAGGCCGATTCCTGGACTAAATTGAATATCCCGCGAGTCCGACAGAGGACATTTACGTTAACACAACTTTGTACCGACCCGGCAATAGGTTCAAAACTGTTTATTTTAGGGGGCAGACCATCTGACGGTGAAAGAATTAATCTGGCCGCGTATTTTGATATGGAGACAGAAACTTTCGGACAGGCTGACCCGATGCCCAGGGGACGTTGTTGCGGCTCGGCCGCCGCGGTGGATGGTAAGATATATGTCTCAGGAGGATTCTGGGATGATGTGGACGACGTCTATAATTGCACGGAGACATGGGGTTATCCACTTGGTGAAGACTGATGAATTATTCCGGCAGAAGCGTGAGAATATATGAGGCCTTAACAAGCCATAAGAGCTGCCTGAAGATTTTATATTTTATGTACTGCGCGAGTCTGGCGGCCTGGCAGCCTTTACTTGCCGTTTATTTTAATGAGGTTGGCATATCCGGCCTGCGCATTGGCATCATAATGAGCATCGCACCGATTATGGTGTTTCTGGTACAGCCTATGTGGGGCGTCGTTGCCGACCGCTGGGGACGCCGTCGGACCTTACTTTTTACGATGTTTTTGGCTTCCTTCGCGATATTGGGCTATGTATGGAACGGCGGTTTTTGGTTTTTTTTCTTGTGGACTGTCGTTGTTGCATTTGCGACCAACCCAATTGGCACTTTGTTGGACAGCACTATACTAGACTACGTAAAGGAGAAGCAGGATTCATCCTATGGGCGTTTTCGTATGTGGGGCGCCATAGGCTGGATGGTAAGCGCCCCGATAGTGGGTAGTATTATTACCGGGCGAAGCATAAGACTCATATTTCCTATCAGTATGGCGGTCATGCTGCTGGGCTGGCTGACAGGCTTTCTGGGGCGCGACAAAAGCACGATCAAAGGGGCGATTGAGGAGGCTTCCTGGGCAAATCTATCCGGTGTCCTGCGCAACTGGCGGCTTATTATCTTCCTCGCTATAGCGTTCTTTAACGGCGTCGGAACCGCCCCCATATGGAGTTTTTATGGAGTTTATCTGAAGGACATAGGGGCATCACGGCAATTAATGGGTTTTGCGTTTGGCCTGGATGCGGCGATTGAACTTCCTTTTTACTTCTTCTCAAACGTCTTTGTCAAACGTTTCGGAGCAAGGAGGGTCCTTACCTTCTCCATTTTGATGTTCGCTATTCGCTTGTTTCTTTATTCATTCATTTCCACACCCCTGCTGGCAGTGTCGGTGGAATTGATGCATGGCTTGACTTTTTCGCTGTTTGTCGTCTCGGCGGTGGAATATGTGAATGAACTTGTGCCCCCGGCGTGGCGAGCGACGGGTCAGTCATTATACGCAGCGGCGTGTTTCGGGGCCGGGACGCTGGCCGGAAATACGTTTGCGGGCTATCTATATGACCAGATGCCGCTCCAGCAGGTATACCGGTTTAGTGGTTGGCTCTTGCTCATTGTGACTGTAGTTGCTGCATTCGCCCTGCGAAGTCGTTCCAAGAAAACAGGTCCACAAGTCGCTGGCGCAGAGTGAGCAAATATATAAATCAAAAAGTGAAAAAAGCAACCGAAGGAAATGACCTATGACTTTACGTGAAAGACTTATGACCGTATTTCGTGGTGGTAAGGCCGACAGGGTTCCATTGACGATTTACGACTGGATATTACAGGCGGCCTGGGGCAGGGGCAACCCTTTCGAGGACCAGGGGCTCACACTTATTGGGGTGGCAGGATTGTGTGAAGACAAGTGTGATGATACCGTGTCAATTGACCGCAAGGAAGTTGGAAGCGGCCGAGACAGACAGGTCATAACAACGATAAAAACGCCCGTTGGCCAGGTTACCGAACGGGCCGGCTTTGACCCTTCTTTCGACAGCAAGTGGATTAGAGAACATTTTATAAAATCGGTGGATGACTACAAAGTAATGCAGTACGTTTACGAGCATACGACAAGCGAGCCGACGTATGAAAAATTTATCGCTGCGGACAAGGAGATGGCCCAACGCGGTATTATCGTCGGAGGAATCCATCCGACACCGATGGTGTGGTTTATGGTGGAAATTATGGGTGCAGAGACATGGTGTGAAGGGATTATGCTTCATACCGACCAGTTCGACGCATTGCTCGAGTCATTAACCAGAGTCTACAAAAGGCGGCTGGAATTAGCTGCCGACAGTCCGGCAGAGGTTATCTGGTATGCCGACAATGTTACGGGAGACCTGGTTTCGCCCCAAGTATTCAATAAGTACTGCAAACCCATCTACGATCACGGCTGCAAAATTCTAAAACAGGCGGGCAAGCTTACCTTCGCTCATTACGATGGTAATAATCTGTCGTTGAAGGAATGTATTGCCAGCGTCGATATCGATATTATTGAGGCCTTTACGCCGCCGCCGATGTGTGATATGACAATAGCCCGGGCCAGAGCCGCATGGCCTGATAAGGTCCTGAGCATCAACTTTCCGGGGACCCTCTTTGGTGAGCCGGCTGAAGTTATTGAGAGATACACCTGCGAATTTATGGAACAGGCGGGCAGCGAAGGCAAGTTTGTTATAGGCTGTACAGAAGAATTTGATTTTGCGAGATTCGAACATACGTTTTCAGCAATAGCCAGAGCGATGGAACAGTTTCAGACTAAAAGCCAATAATCAAGAGTAAACGCGGCCAGTTGGAGTTTGGATATGAAAGGCAAAAGAACAAGTATCAAAGAGCACAATAAGAAGATTTCCCGGCGTGATTTTATGGGAGGTGCGGCTACGGCCGCAATGGCGTTTACGATTGTTCCCCGGCATGTACTGGGAGGTCCGGGTCATACGCCGCCAAGTGAAAAACTCAACATCGCCGGTGTCGGAGTCGGCGGCATGGGCGGCTCCGACCTGCAAAGTCTCGCCAGCGAAAACATCGTCGCACTCTGCGACGTCCATGACTCTTATGCCGCAAAGACGTTCAAGACCTATCCCAAGGCAAAAGTCTACAAAGACTACCGCAAGATGCTCGACAAGCAAAAGGACATCGAAGCCGT
>CAZENQ010000165.1:0-3663 GCA_964513655.1 uncultured Pirellulales bacterium
AACCGGTCGGCATCAACCAGCATATCGGGCGCCGTCCCATCGCGGCGTTTGGGAATTCCGATGGAGACCTGCAGATGTTGCAATGGACCGCCGCCGGGGATGGCCCCAGTCTGATGGTGTACATTCATCATACAGATGCCGAGCGTGAGTGGGCTTATGATAGAGAATCCCATATCGGCCGTTTGGATAAAGGATTAGATGAAGCAAATACCAAAGGTTGGACGGTCGTGGATATGAAAAAGGACTGGAAAGTCATTTATCCGTTTCAAATGAGATAGAAAAGAGTATTGTCTTAAATAACAAATCGCTAATTGGTAAGGGCCCAAAATGAAAGGAGCAAGAAAATGAAGAAAACACTATTGTTTATGTTGGTGCTGCTGTTAATTGCACCTGTGGCTGTTGATGCAGCGCAGAACAAGCCCAACATCGTCATCATTTGGGGTGACGACATTGGGCAAAGCAATCTCAGCGTCTATACGAAGGGAATGATGGGCTACCGAACGCCCAATATCGACCGCGTCGCCAATGAAGGGATGCTCTTCACCGACTACTACGCCGAGCAGAGTTGCACGGCCGGCCGTGCGGCCTTCATCATGGGTCAGAGCGTCTTTCGCAGCGGTCTCAGCAAGGTGGGCATGCCGGGTGCCGACCTCGGCATGCAGCAGGAAGACCCAACGATTGCGGAATTGCTAAAGCCACTGGGCTACGCCACCGGCCAGTTCGGCAAGAATCATCTGGGCGACAAAGATGAGCATCTTCCTACCAACCACGGTTTCGACGAGTTCTACGGCAACCTCTATCACTTGAACGCTGAAGAGGAGCCGGAGCACCCTGATTATCCGAATCCCCAGGATTATCCGGATTTCAAGAAAAATTACGGACCGCGTGGCGTAATCCATAGCTGGGTTCAACCGGATGGAACCCAGAAAATTGAAGATACCGGTTCGCTGACGAAGAAGCGCATGGAGACCATAGACGACGACACAGCTGACAGGGCAGTGGAGTTCCTTGAGAATAATCATAAGGCCGGTAAACCGGTTTTTCTTTGGGTCAATTTCACGCATATGCACTTTCGCACGCATGTGAAACCGGGAAGCAAGGGCCAGTCCGGTCGGTGGCAGAGCCCGTACCACGATGCCATGATAGACCATGATAAGAATGTCGGTACGATACTTGATAAGATTGATGAACTGGGCATTGCCGACAATACGATTGTCCTCTACAGCACGGATAACGGCCCGCACCGGAATACCTGGCCCGATGCCGGTATGACGCCCTTTCGCTCAGAGAAAAATACCAACTGGGAAGGCGCCTACCGGGTACCTGCCATGGTTCGCTGGCCGGGACATATCAAGCCAGGCTCTGTTTCAAACGATATCATGTCACATATGGACTGGCTGCCAACCTTGCTTGCGGCTGCTGGAGTTCCCGACGTTAAAGAAAGACTTCTTAAGGGCCACCGGGCCGGCAAGAAGACGTATAAAGTGCATCTTGACGGCTACAACTTCCTGCCATTTTTGACCGGCAAGGAGCAGGAGAGTCCGCGTGAGGAATTCTTCTACTTCTCTGACGATGGTGACTTACAGGCGCTCCGCTACGATAACTGGAAGGTTATTTTTGCCCGCCAAGAAGCTCCCGGCACCATGCTCACCTGGAGTGAGCCGCTGGTCAAGAGCAGGGTTCCCTGGTTGATCAATTTGCGCACCGACCCCTACGAGTTTGCACCTGTTACCTCCAATACCTACTGGGACTGGTATCTGGATCGTGCCTTTATTTTGGTTCCCGCCCAAGGATATGTTGCGAAATTCATGAAAACCTTTGTTGAGTTTCCGCCGCGGCAGAAGGCAGCCAGCTTCACCATTGACGATGTTATGGAAGCTTTGAATCCGGCGACGCACTAGATTTCATCATGACGTCCACCCGGCGGACAGTAGATCGTTGAGAAGCTTCAAGTTCAGGGCAAGGATTAAACTCCTCTTGGCCTCCGATAGACTGGTGGCTGGGGAGTTGACTTAGGATTTAAGGGTCGCGCCCATCCATTGACGGGTGGGCGTGGCGTCCCGAATAACGCAGAAAAGTGCCATCTGTGAGGTATGCAACCGAAAATGAAAGGAGACCAAAATGGAAAAGAGAATGAAAGAAGCAGGTGTGTTAATGGTTGTGGCTGTTGGTTTGATGCTAGTGCAGTGCGGATGTGAGTCAGGAGGGCCTGTCAGGACGGGCTTCTTGACGGATTATTCGCGTCTGAGGGCCGAATCGGACACAAGCCTGCGGTATATCAATGAGCAAGCATTGGGTGCATATTCTGGTTTTATCGTTGATGAGGTGAAAGTGCACTTTTTCACCGGTGCTTCGGCTATAGAGGCAAAGAGCGAAGGTAAGATAACCGAGCAGGAACTGAAGGACCTGACTAATTACTTCCACTCTGCGATTGTCAAGGCAATCTCGGATTCGGGGCGCAAAGTTGTTCACCGGGCAGGTCCTGGTGTGGCGAGAATTCGCGTGGCCCTTACAGATATCAAAGAAACCGGCACTCTGAATGTACTACCGCAGGCCAGTCTGCTTGGTGCCGGGATAGGTGGGGTGGCGATGGAGGCGGAGGTTGTGGATTCGGTGACAGGTAAGCAGGTAGGTGCGGTTGTCGAGTCGCGGAAGGGCGGCCGAGTACCATTTTCCAACCTCGGCGATTGGGGCACTGCCAAGGGCGTCATGGATGACTGGGCAAAGAGGCTGCAAAAACGCCTTGAATAAGCGCGTTAAGCGTGAAAGGTCAGACTGCTCTTACACGGTTGAAAAATTAGTCTTGAAACGGCGGAAAGTCAGACCTGTCGAGGGTGCTAGCGTTTAAATGGATGGTTTTGCAGGGTGAGGGCGGGGCGTGCCGCTGGCGCGGAAGTGAGAAGTATGAGGTATGAAGGGAGACCCATCTTCGCTGGAGGTACGACGCGGCAGGCAGGGCGAGGGGCGGGATAGGAAAATCAAAGATTAAAATGCAAAAAGCAAAATTACAGTGCAAAGATTAAAAAGTGGATTCCCGCGTCAAGTGCGGAATGACCCCGTACCACCGGGGTACGGGGCGAGCAAGGGGGTATAATTGCGGAAATAAGGGGTTGCAAATTTTGGCTTTTTATCTTACACTCACCGCTTTGGCTGGTTTTTGAAAGGGTCGTTAAATGAAGAAAGATGTAGCTGATTTATCCTTAGCGGCAGGGGGCAAGAGGCGGATTCTGTGGGCTGATAATGATATGCCGGTGTTGGCGGCGATACGGGAGCGGTTTGCGAAATCGAAGCCATTGAAGGGCAAGAACGTTTCGGCCTGTCTGCATATAACGGCCGAGACGGCGAACCTGGCGAGGACACTGAAGGCAGGGGGGGCAAGTGCCGTATTGTGCGCATCGAATCCGCTGAGCACGCAGGATGATGTGGCGGCTTCTTTGGTGAAGGATTTCGGGATACCGGTCTTTGCCATCTGTGGTGAGAACCGCAGCACGTATTACAAGCACATCCACGCGGCAATTGACCACAAGCCGGTTATTACGTTTGACGATGGTGCGGATTTGGTGAATGAGCTGCATACGAGCAGAAAGAAGGAGGCCGGGCGGATTATCGCGAGTATGGAGGAGACGACGACCGGTGTTATTCGTCTGCGGGCGATGGCGAATG
>CAZENQ010000166.1:0-3633 GCA_964513655.1 uncultured Pirellulales bacterium
TGACGAGGTAATAACCACCCCTTTTACTTTCTTCGCCACCGCAGGTTGTGTCGCCCGACTTGGAGCAAAACCGGTTTTTGTAGATGTTGACCCCATCTCCTATAACATTGATGCTATGCGCATCGAAGAAAAGGTAACTGATAGGACACGGGCGATTATACCGGTGCATTTGTTCGGCCAGGTTGCTCAAATGAAACCGATTATGGAGATTGCCGAACGTCACAACCTTGCTGTTATCGAAGATGCCGCGCAGGCGATAGGAGCGACACAAAACGGGGTGAAGTGCGGCAATTTTGGCGACTTGGCGTGCTTTTCATTTTACCCGACTAAAAACCTGGGAGCCTTTGGTGACGGTGGATTAGTGACGACCAATAGCGAAACGCTTTTCGAAAGCGTAAAACTTCTCCGTACTCATGGGGAAAATCCGAGATATTCCTACAAAGCTATCGGTGGTAACTTTCGCCTCGATGCTATTCAGGGTGTGGTTCTCGGTGTGAAGTTGAAGTACCTCGACAGGTGGAACGAAAAACGAAGAAAAAATGCCGCACTTTATGACAGTGTCTTCGCTGGTTCGCTGGTCAGGGCCCCCAAGATTGACTCAAACAATGTCAGTACTTATCATCAGTACACCATTGCCGTTCCCGAAAGAGACCAGTTGCAAAAATTTTTGGCTGAAAACGAAATCAGCGCAGCAGTTTTTTATCCAAAACCATTGCACTTGCAGGATTGCTTCGCCGAACTTGGCTACAGGCAAGGCGATTTACCTGTAGCTGAACGGCTTTGTAGCGAGGTTTTATCATTGCCGGTTTACCCTGAACTTAGACAGGAACAAATTGAATATGTCGCTAATACAGTACTGAGATTTTACGGTTAGATTTGGGGAGTACAAAACTGCTGAAGGAAAACGAAAATCCGTCTATCACGTGGCCTGAAGGAGGATCTATTTCTGATTTTGAGGGGCTGTGGTGGGTCGCTCACACCAAAAGTAGAAATGAGAAGGCCTTGGCACATGATTTGGTTGGCAGAAGTATCAGCTACTTTCTCCCGATGAGTTGGAGAGTTAGGCGACGCAGGGGCAGAAAAATACGTTCGCTTTTGCCCTTGTTTAGCGGATATTTGTTTTTTTGTGGTGATGAGAACCAGCGGGTTGAAGTGTTGCGAACCAATCGTGTGGCGAATATAATCGCGGTCAAGAACCAGCAAAAGTTGCTGAGCGAGCTGTTGCAAATCGAACACGCTCTTCGAACCGGTGCTCCTTTGGCGCCGCATAGGTATGTCAAGGCGGGTCAACACTGCCGGGTTATAGCAGGCCCATTGACTGATTTGCAGGGAATTGTAGTCAGGGCCAGAAAAACTACACGTTTGGTTTTGCAGATAGATATGCTGGGGCAGGCGACCAGCGTCGAGGTCGACGCTGATGTGATAGAGGTCATTGATGAACCGACTTCGTGATCTCTTCAATGCCCTGCTTTTGAGATAAAGTCAGAAAAAAGTTTGCATATTGGACAACGGGAGATAGCAAAATGAAAATTTGTGTTGTTGGGGTTGGTTATGTTGGATTGGTTACGGCAGCTTGTTTGGCTGAAACGGGCAATAATGTTGTATGTGTAGATAATGACCAGGATAAGATTTCAGGTCTTAAAGATGGCATAATCCCCATTTATGAGCCGGGACTCACCGAAATGGTCAAGCATAACGGCAAGCTCGGCCGACTGCACTTCACGACTGATTTGAAATATGGCGTGGATAATTCGCTTATTATTTTTCTTGGTGTCGGCACGCCTTCGGCTCCGGATGGCTCAGCTGATATATCAGCCGTGATTTCAGTTGCTGCCGAAATCGCCGGGAACCTCAGCGACTATCGAATTATAGTGACAAAAAGCACTGTACCGATAGGTACCCACAAGAAAGTAATAGACACTATCAAATCCAAAACAGAAGTGCCCTTTGATTATGTTAGTAATCCTGAGTTTTTAAGGGAGGGTTCCGCTATTGATGATTTCATGCGTCCGGACAGAATAATCATCGGCACAACCAATCCAGCCGTCAAGGAAATAATGAAGCAGCTTTATGACCCATTTATGCGAAAGACCAAGCGAATCCTGTTTATGGACATCGTCTCGGCCGAGATGGCCAAATACGCGGCCAACGCTATGCTGGCGACAAGGCTCTCATTTATGAATGAAATCTCCGCACTTTGTGAAAAGGTCGGTGCGGATGTCGAGCAGGTAAGACAGGCCCTCGGCAGTGACTTGCGGATTGGCCCATCTTATTTGTTCGCTGGTGTTGGCTTTGGTGGCAGTTGCTTGCCTAAGGACGTTCGGGCTCTGATTCATACGGGCGACGAGCGCGGCGTTGATATGAAGCTAGTCAAATCGGTTCAGCAGGTAAATATAAATCAGCAGGGAAGATTCGCAGGACGTATTAAGGATTATTTTGCCGGCCGAGAAGACAAAACCGTATTGGCGGTTTGGGGCTTGGCCTTTAAGGCAAAAACCGACGACGTGAGGGAATCACCCGCAATTCACTGCATAAACAAGTTCATTGAGTGGGGAATGAAGGTAAAAGCGTATGACCCGGAAGCTGGATCCGCGGCGGCGGCGGCTTTGAAAGGAAAAATCGAAGTCCTCCAAAATGGGTACGATGGACTCGATGGTGCGGATGCCTTGGTCGTCTTCACCGATTGGCAGGAATTCAGAAACCCCGACTTGGAAGCGATTGTGGCGAAACTAAGAAAACCTGTTATCTTCGATGGCAAGAACCTCTATGACCCTAATGTTCTTAAGAAGGCCGGGATTGAATATTACAGTGTCGGAAGGTAAACCCGTTAAGCGGGGTCCCCAAACGCGATAAGTGGCTTTTGGGGCTACCCTGCAAAAAGTCGAAAAGTCCGAACCAAAGAAGTAAAGGGATAAATTATGAACATTGTTGTTAAGGTTATAGGCATAGTTTTCATCTTTCTCGCGCTCTTGTACTTGCTAAAGCCCGTTGTTATGCAGCGCTTAATGGAATTCTTCAAAAAGGGCAAGCGCATGTATTTTGCGGGACTGATAAGATTTGTGCTGGCCGTTGTTTTTTTACTCGCAGCCGGCGATTGCAAAATGCCCTGGCTAATAATTGTTTTTGGAGTCCTTTTCATAATAGGGGGACTGTTGATATTTATACTCGGGCCTGAAAAAGTCAGGTCCATGATTGCTTGGTGGCAAAAACAGTCGCTTCTGCTACTTCGCGTGCTTGCTGTAGTAACTCTTGCTATCGGTGCTGTCATTGTCTATGCCGCATAGAGTTAAGGTCCATCGCCTGAGAAGTTGCGTACCTGGAAAACCACCAATTGCGGATGGCGGGCGACCCTCAGAGGTAAATGCTTATCCGGTTAAAGACGCGCCAACTTGGTAGACTGCAAGAGTAATTATGTAAGCTAAGCCGGTGAGTGAGCCGAATTGGAAAAGTGCCCAGCGCCAGGAATTTGTTTCCTGTCTTGTCATTACAACCGTTGCCACACAAGGTGTGCTAATCAGGCAGAACAGCATAATGCAGAAACCTGTCAAGGGCGTATAGCTTTGCTGCAATTTTTCCCTTAAAGTCTGTGATTGTTCATCAGTGTTGCCGACGGCATATACTATCCCTAACTGT
>CAZENQ010000167.1:0-3601 GCA_964513655.1 uncultured Pirellulales bacterium
ATCCTGACTATGTATTGGAAAAGATACTGCCGAAGGTCATCTCTGTGATAAAACCCTACGAGGAGCAATTTAATAAAAGCATTCCGGTAATCGCCGCAGGAGGGATATATACAGGTGCGGACATTCGTAAATTTATGCAGTTAGGGGCTCATGCAGTACAGTTGGGGACCAGGTTTGTTGGAACTTACGAATGTGATGCTTCCCTCGAATTTAAGGAGGCATATTTAAGATGCGAAAAAGATGATATTGTTATAATTGACAGCCCCGTCGGCTTGCCTGGTAGAGCCATACTGAATAAGTTTCTTGAGCGGGTCTCGTCAGGAGTTAAAGAAACTTTTAAATGCCCCTGGAAGTGTCTGAGAACTTGTGATTTTAAAAATGTGCCATATTGCATTGGTCGTGCACTAACCAATGCCAAAAAAGGTGACCTTGATGAAGGATTTGCTTTTGCGGGCGCTAACGCCTATCGGGTAGATAAAATCATCTCTGTTAAAGAGCTTATTGAGACCTTAGTCGAAGAATACGCGAAAGAGACTATCTGCATAAGGGCATAAAGGGGGGCAGGTAACACCTTTCAAAATATTATTTAATTTGTTTCAGGTTTCGTCCTTCAGAATTCATTTTCTGCGACCTGTGTCTCCTCTGCGGTTAAATAAATCCGTGAAAGCTCCCGTGTCGTTTGCGGATGTCTGGCTCCCGGTGCCTTTCGGGGAAATTCGTGGCTATATATTTTTGAATTTTACGCTATAGTTTTCCGTCCTTTTTGAGCTGTTTGTTGAACATACGCAGTTGAACATCAATAGCGCTTAGCGCCCAATCAATATAGTGCAACTTGTGGGCGGGACGTCGGTAACGCTCATTCATCAAGCCGGTTTGGACGGCATTTAAAAACTTGCTTATTGCCTGGGGACTGATTTCTGTGGGCTCGTCAGCCCATTTCTTCAAATCCTCATACTGCCGCCGGAGCCTTTTGCTGCTTTTGAGCTGCTCCGCACTCAAATAATCGGCAGGGTTATAGGACAACTGCAGGCCTTTAAGACACAGTATTAACGGCTCATAATTGGCTCTTTTTTCCAAACGAATAAATTTATACTGCTGGACATACGTGGTTGCCTGAGTCGGGGGTCTGTCCGCAATTTCATCTCCACCCAGATACCATCTGCGTTTGCTGGTCCTTGCAAAGACAAGTTCTTCACCATATTGGCTTTGTGTTATCTCGTCATAGCCCATTCTCGAAACCCACAGTCCGCCGGTATCCTTTTGCACCGGGCCGCCGCCAAGTACGAGAAGACACTTGACAAAAGGCAAAGGCAGCATCTTTTGCTTGCCGATTTGATTTTTTCGAAGTTGAAAGGATAGATGCAAACTGTGCGGCCTGACGTTAAAAAAGTTGACAATCTCACGGACCAACTGATTAAGAAGCCATGGGTCAGCAGTTGCCGGTCGAGACAGCTCCCCCGCGATGTTGAGTCTACCGGGTGCAAGTTCGAGGAACCCAAGCCGCCGTGCCCGCTCAGTCGAGCCGGAATGGTCGTCAATATATCCACCGACTTTCCAGGACAAAACGTCCATGCAAAAATCGTGGAAATACCTAAAGTCGTCATAAACAGGGTCAGAGGCCTTTCTGGCACTCCTCTGTGGCTCAACTGCTGCATAGCCGAGATCGCTCAACTCTATCTCGGCTCCAAGCGGCACAAGGCCCGGCTGTAGGTTAGAACGAATGCGATTCAAATGAGCCTGAACAACACGAGTGTCAAAAATGCTCCTTGCCGCCCGTACTCCGTACTTGACGTAATCAATAAGGTCATATTTTTCGTAGGGCATTGTTTCAAGGCACTGCTCAACTATCAAATCAACGGCCGAACTGTTTGTATTTATTATCTGCAAAGCTGCAAGGAGACTGACCGACCGGTTGAAGTATCTCTCCGAAGTACGCATGTGATCAAGATCAAAACGGTAGCGGAACTGAATCTTAGCCTCAAGTTGATTGAGCAAAACCTGTCTTATGACAAGGACCAAATAATTTTCGATAAAAGGCTGGGCCTGTGGGTCGTCATATAAATGTTTTATGCTTGGCCGGGGGCGGTCGAGCTCACGCTCAAGGTAATAATCACTGACCGCGTCCGTACCATAGTGACTCATGACCAGATCCCGCTCGGTTGTTCCCAGTAGCTCCCTATCGGCTTGGCGTTCCAACTCGGCATCCGCTGTCTGTTCACCGGGACGCGTATGTTTCCTAATAAAGCTGGCAATTCGTTTACGCAGCCAAAGCTCATGTATCAAATTAACGTGAAACCGGTCACCAAAGTGCTTAGTCATAGACTCATGACTTGCTAAATACGCTTGAGCATCGACCGGACCTCTGGCCGTGTTGACCTGGACGGCTTCCCGGTCATAGCGCTTCCCCTCATATTTGTCGATTTCAGCCATCGCCCAGGCAGGAACATCATAGATTACCAACCCCTCAATCCGTGAAGAGGGATTTTCAACGGCGTAGAAATAGACATTATCAGGGCTGACCTTGCGATAGCCCGGAAGCAGAGCAGATTCGGCCAGAAGAGTCTCATCATCAGTCAGCCAATGTTTCAAAGTGAATCTCAAACCGCTGACAGATTTGAAAATTCCACGCTCACGTAGCGACCCATAGATAAATAAATTGACCTTTTCTTCGCTCATATCTCGGATTGCGTCTAAATTACCATTTCTCACTTCGGATTTGGCTGCGGAGCTTAAGCAGCTCCTTGAACGCACGAAGTATTACCCTCAAGTTCGCACCGGTTTGTGTGCCGGCTGTTCGCGCATAATGGTGCACGCCCCTCTGAGTTATGTGATAGCCCTTCTGGACAGCTCGTGCCAAGATTTCAGCATCGATCAAAGCGCCGGTACTTGATAATGTAATGTTATCAAAAATTTCTCTTTTGTATAATTTGAAAGCACAGTCAATATCGCGGATTTTCATACCAAACAGCAGACAGACCAGTTTTGTCCAGCACCAGCCGTTTATTCTGCGTATAAAAGGGTCACGACGGTTCAGGCGATAGCAACTGACAACATCATACTCGGCCATCAGAGGCAATAACGGCGGCATTTCGTTGATATCGAACTGACCATCACCATCGGTGTAAAAGACAAGTTCTTTGGAAGCTGCTTTAAAGCCGGATTGCAGGGCAGCGCCATAACCAAGATTAGTGGGATGGTGCACCACTCTTATCCTCCCATCCCTGTCGCAGATTTCATCGGCGATTTGGCCGGTGGCGTCGGAACTGCCATCGTCAACGATGATTACTTCAAAGTCAGCAGTGACCTTCTTTAGCACGGCAACTGCCTGTTCCACGATATGGGCGACATTATCCTGTTCGTTATAGCAGGGAAGGAAAACGCTGATAGAAACGGCAGCTTCCCCGCCTAAATCAACCCCGGTTTCTGGCGACTTATCCTTTACCACAGTTTACCATCTCTTCGTTCTACGTAGCGGTTTTTGTTCTTCGTTGAACTGTTGCTTCTTGGCCTCGTAGAACTGCACAAGCTCGGCGTTTTTCTCCATCCTAGCGACTTTCTGCAAATAGTCTGTGGCAATCAATACGGCCCAGATCCGATGCAG
>CAZENQ010000168.1:0-3402 GCA_964513655.1 uncultured Pirellulales bacterium
TGCCTGATGGGTCAGTCAACTTCGAGTTCTTCGAGCTGCCCACTCCCGGCCTGACCAACACGATGGCGACGACACCACCGACTACTGTTACCCTTGTGCCCACGGAGGCAACAGCTTACTACTATTATGTGCCCACCGACTCGACCTCGGAAAGTACCTGGATGCAACCCGACTTTAATGACCTGGCAGGATGGCAAACTGGATGGACCAGTCTTGGCTTCGGTTTCGGAGGCACGTCGAGGGTCGCATACAATGACTGTGTGTATCGCGAAAGCGACCACCCATACATTGGCAGCAACGTTACAACCTATGGTATTGGTAAAAATTACACTGGCCCAACTTCTGGGCCTCTGGTGGATCAAGCTACAGGTAACAACACCGGTATCACGGCAACGCTGACAGAGAGCGGGGGTGTAACCTGGCAGCCAAGCCCCGCAAGTGGCGGCCATGACTGCGCCGTGGGCACCGATGCCTACAATACGTTCGGTGGAATCGCGGATATGACCGGCGTGATTTATTACGGCAGCGCCGGCTGGTGGGTCGACCTGATGTTTACGGGCCTGGACCCGACGACGGAGTACACCTTTGCCACGTCCGCTGCTCGCTGCAATTACACCGGCCGCCTGACGATATACACTCTTAATGGCGCCGACACCTACACCAACGCCAGCACCAGCGGCGTGGATGTCCTCGCCGAAAACATGGTGAGGTTCAACACCGGTGATAATTACAACGAAGGTTATGTTGCACGCTGGACGGGCATTACAGCGGCCGATGGCAGCTTTACGGTCCGGGCCGAGGCCGACACGAGCAATCCCAAGGCGTATTCCTTTGACGTCTTCAAGCTTGAGGGAGGGTTCACAGGTTCCGACCTGCAAAGTGAGATGCAGGGCATTAATGCCTCACTGTGGTCTCGCATCGAGTTTGATGTCAATGACCCGAATCTCTTTGATACGCTGACATTGCGGATGAAGTACGAGGACGCATTTGTAGCGTACTTCAACGGCATAGAGGTAGCCAGAAGCAATTTCACCGGTACACCACACTGGAACTCGGCTGCTGACAGCAACCGCCCGAATGAACTCGCCATGCAATTTGTGGAATTCGATATCTCTGACCACATTAGTGACCTGCAGCCAGGCACGAACGTACTGGCTGTTCACGGCCTAAACGACGACAAGGGCGATGGCTACTTCCTGATGCTGCCGGAATTGATTGCTTCCAGCGACCCCGGCCTCGACCCATACACCGTCGCTCTAATGTTGCTGGACGGCCTGCGTATCACCGAGATAATGTACCACGCTCCCGGCGGCAGTGAGTACGATTACATCGAGCTGCAGAGCATCAGCGATGTGAATCTGGACCTGACGGGCGTGCGTTTTACCGAAGGGATTGAGTTTACTTTCCCACCGATGGAACTTGGGCCCGGTGAGTACGTTGTCGTTAACAGCAATTCCGCCGTTTTCCAGTCATTCTATGGCACAGGTATCAACGTGGCGGGTGAATACTCCCGAGAGTTGAGCAACGCCGGCGAAGGTATCATTCTGAAGCTGGCTTCGCCGCTGGATGCGGCGATACTGCGGTTTGACTACGACGATGCGTGGTATCCGCTGCTGACGGACGGCCAGGGATACTCGTTAGTGATTCGCAACCCGACTGCGAAGCCGGCCAGTTGGGACAAAGCCGAGAGCTGGGATGCGGCCTTTCCTCCGACTCCCGGTGCGCCCAACCCGTAAAATCCGTGAATTTAATACTACAGCGCCACATGATTATAAATTATCCTGAACACAACAGCGTAACTTCTCGCCTTTGATGCCCAAGGATCGCAGTCGTTTCCGCTTTCGCCGGGCATGATGTTCTCTTGCCTTCTGATTGTGTCTTTGAGGGTATCGAATTATCTCTGCTGCTTGACAATAAACCTGTTTCTGAACCGACGGCGGAAAGTTCTGAACGGCTACCCACATGGATGCTGCGTAGCGAACCTGTTCGACGGTCAAATAGAAACTGCCCGGAGTTTTTTTCTCTAAGGCACTGATGTACGCGAGAACAGAACAATTGAGATAACTGGCTGATGCACTGGAGCATCCGTATAATGGAACGGTAAGAATAATTGTCGCTGATCATTATGCTGCCAAAAAGGATGAAAATTGAGCGCAGGCATACCGACCTACCGATGTTTTTGGTGAAAAACCATTAAGACATGGAGGTCAGTATGTGTACGCAAACTATTACATCGGCTTGGCAGGAAATTCTCAATCACTTTTTTGCCGTTTTTACAACTCCAACCGCCAATATTTTTAGAGCCCTTGTCTGCGGATGGGTTTTGTGCACGGCCAGACGCACAGTTACAGGCATCGTACCGTTTGCAGTCTGCTTTTTTCAGCGGCCACACGATGCCTTTCACCGTTTTTTCAACAACGCACGGTGGAGTCTGTGTCAGTTGTGGCAAACACTTGCGGTACTGCTTGTCAAAATGCTCTGTCCCAGCGGAACCATTCACCTCGATGTAGACGATACCCTCTTTCGAAGACAGGGAAAACATGTCGAGGGAGCCTCCAAGTGGCGAGACCCCGTCCTTTCGGACATCTTTACTGCATTTTCGCGGGGACTCAACCTGGTTGTTGTTACATTGCGGGTGTATCCACCATGGAAGGGTGAACCGATTGGTTTGCCTATCAACATGCGTCTGCGCCCCAAGAACGGGCCAAGGCATATAGACTTGGCCCAGCAGATGCTTTGCGAAATCGCATCCTGGACGCCTAAAAGACGGTTTATATGCCATTGCGACGGTTTTTACACCGCTCTGATGAGCCGAGCTATCGAGCGCACAGAGATAGTTTCTCACCTGAGAAAGGACGCTGTCATTTTCGACCTTCCCCCGACCCGAAACAAAACCCAGACGTGGACGACGATGTATCCGTGGACATGCCTTGCCCAAGCCATATCTTCTGGCTCAAACCATCAATAACTGGAAATCTGTTCGCATTATAGAACGCAAGCACAAGACCAGGATGCTGGTTTTCGGCAAACAGATTATATGGTACCACGTCAGCAAAAAGCCGATGCTGATAAGCAAGATAAGTGACCAGCGTAATCCATAATTTCTGTTTCATAGTCTGCAAAGGGTAATTATTCAGGGGATGTATTGCAAATACTTTCGTCAGAAATAAATGTATGTTCTTATGAGACAAACAGTTACATGGAAGTAATATTTACACCCCACGGCATCGATTTGACGTTCAAAATGTTGTTCCTGCTCGTCACATTGACCATCGCCCCCCCCAACCCAGACCTATACTCGCCCCTACGCTTATCTTACCGTTTTTTGTTTTCTTGCTCGGCTGTAAAATAGTATTATGAAAAACAAATATCTTGCCCCCGCCCATGATGTCACTGCTCTTC
>CAZENQ010000169.1:0-3349 GCA_964513655.1 uncultured Pirellulales bacterium
TCGGCTCCGGTTACAACGTCCCCGGCGGCTACGGCATTCGCTTCTATACAGACCGCACCGACGGAGTAAAGCTCGAGCGTGTTTACGTTGACAACGTGGATGTGAGTGGCTACTACGAGATAGGCATCGAGGTATACGCAGACGATGACAGTCTCAGTGGTTTCAGGGATATCCGCATTACCGACAGTATCAGCCACGATAACGGGGACAAGGGGATTTCAACTTCCGGTGTCTGGCCGCCGCAAGCGCCTGCTCACAGCCTTGAGGATGTTTATGTCGGCGGCTGCACGACCTACAACAACTTCGGCATTCCGGGCAGAGAGCCGCACACCGGAAATGGGATAGTGCTCTCAGGCATCACCAATTCGATGATTGAATTCTGTGAATCGTATAACAACGGCGAATTGGATGATACCGGAGGCGGAGGCCCAATTGGTATCTGGTACTGGGAGGTGCACAATGGTACCATCCAGTTCTGTGAGTCACACGATAACAAATCAGCCCCGGGGACAAAAGACGGCGGCGGATTTGACCTCGACGGCGGTTGTATCAACTGCATGGTGCAGTACAACTACTCGCACGACAACCATGGTGCCAGCATCGGCGTCTTCCAGTTCCGAGGCGCCTCAACGTTCACTGACAACGTGGTGCGATATAACGTCTTCCAGAATGACGGGCATAAAAGGCACGGTTTGATAGATTTTTGGGCTGCAGGCGGCGGGAAAGTTGAGAATACCGACGTATATAACAACACGTTATATGTTGGTCCTGATACAGTCGAAGCCGCATTTTTTAAGGTCACCTCCGGCAGTAAAATCGTCAACACACGAATTCTCAACAACATAATTCAAACCGTCCCCGGCAAGGCATGCGCTGACATTGGCAGCGGCCAGACATTCTTGGGTAATTGTTACTGGTCAGGTGGAGGACCGCTTAACATCAATGGATACACCAGCTTGGCAGCATGGCAGGCAACAGGTCAGGAGATGCTTGATGGTCAGCCTGTCGGCTTTGAGACCGACCCGAAGTTAGTCAATGCGGGCGGCAGCAGTGACACAGACTACCAGCTTCAGAGCTCATCGCCAATGATCAATGGAGGTTTGGACCTTCAAGCCGAGTTCGGGATAAACCCTGGCCCGCAGGATTACTTTGGTACGAGCATTCCGCAGGATGGTGCCTACGACGTGGGTGCATATGAGGGCAGCGGCGAGGCCACACCGACTCCGACGCCAACACCTACGCCGACGCCAACACCGACGGGAACGCCGACGCCGACACCCACGCCTACTCCAACGCCTACATCAACGCCGGATGCCCTTTTCAGCGACGGCTTCGAGAGCGGTGACTTCGTCGCCGGCGGCTGGACGCCCGTGGAGATAGCAAGGATTTCAAAGAAGGCAGCTTACACAGGCACCTATGGAACGGAACTGAGAAACTACGGTTCGATAGAAAAGGCGGTAAGCACCTCTGGTTATACCAACATTCATCTCAAGTACGCCCGCCAGACCAATAGTCTGGAAGCCGGTGAATTACTCTATGCTGAATGGTTCGATGGCACCGACTGGAATGTGGTTGAGTCAACCAACGATGAGTCGTGGGTTGTTCAAGATTGGGCATTGCCAGCAGCGGCGTCGAACAACGCCAGCTTCAAGATCAGGTTCCGCCTCAGTGCCGACCACGGTGCTAATGACCAGGGCCGGGTTGACGATGTTGAGGTTACCGGCCAATAACACTACAATAATCAGCTCGAATTGCTAAGCAGTGCGTGGCGGTCATTACGGTCGCCACGCATTGTGGATTGTGGAGAAATTTAGGGCTCTGCTGAAAGAAGGGAGGTGATAATAAATAAGCAGTAGGGAGGCAAGGAAAAGTATATTTGAGGTTTTTGGGCTTTAGGGACGTCACGGCACGGGGTGGTTTTTTTGCTGGGTTGAGGGTTTCGATAAAGAGAATTGGTATGTCCGGGCGTTCTGCAGCCTGTTAAGACTTGAGGACTGCGGAGTCAACTAATTTGTCTTCGACAAGGTCGAAGATTGCATCAAGGCCGGTCACAGTAAATATGCCTTTGGTGGCGGAAGCGACATTGCGGAGGATAAGGCTATGGCCGGAATCGGCCAACAGCTTACGCAGGCCCAGGAGGCCGGAGATGCTCGGGGTAGCCATTATGCCCACGCCGGAAAAATCCATTACAACGTCGTGGTCGGCCCTATTGCGAAGGCTTTCGGTGACGGCCCTGATCTTGTCGCGCATTTTAGGCTCAGGGGGCAGGTCGACCAGAACAATGTTTTTTGACGAATTTCGAGTCCCCATATTCGTTCCTCTATTTCAGCCGTGCGGAATGCACCAAATAAAATATAAGAAATAAATTGGAAAATCCCAAAATTCTGTATTCTGAGCGATTGTAGGGCAGGGCGGAGGTCATTCAAGGTGTACGACGGCGTTTCGGCGGTCCGCGTCGAGGCTGGCCTTTTTGATGACGTCGTAGAGCCTGCGGGAGTGGCGCATCTTTTCGAAGGTGAACTCGGGGTCGGTTTTGTCGGTGGTTATGAGGCCGACGGTCCCGATGCCGAAGAGGCAGTCGAGCAGGCTCCTGCGGAGGCTGAGGTCAACGACGCGGAACATGTCGAGATTGTCGACCTTTCGGTCGAGGATGCCTCGGGACCACTCTATGCGATCGGCTGAGACCTCGTAATAGGTCATTTTGAGCTTTACAATCTTTAGAAGAAGCGCGAGCACGACGATTACGGCAAGGCCGATTCCGGCGATAATGCGATACTTACCAAAAAGCAGGGCCTGCTCGTCGGTAAGTGTGAAAGCAGAGGATTTATCTGCAGGGGTTTCGGCAAGGTCGGATTCGGGCAGTTCCTCAGCAAGGTCATATGAGGGGGGTGGTCCTGTGGTTTCGGCGGGTCGGAATACGGAGGCGTTCTCAACGGGGTAGAGCATGAGAAAGACGGCGAGAGCAAGGAAAATCGAGCCTTTTATGGCGGCGGGGACCATGGCCCATAGCGACGGCCTGCCGGAGAAGCGGATATGGTCGTCTTCTTCAGTGTCCGGGTCCGGTGCCGAGGGGGTTTCGAGGGCTTTGGCCTTGGCGGTATTGAGGAATTCGCTGCAGAATCGGCACTTTACGGCACGCAACTGAATAATCTCGGCGCAGAAGGGGCAGGGCTTGGTCTGCGGCGGGCTGGTTGCAACGGTTTCCATTCGCTATATATCGGAAATGTCCGGCGGATTTGGACAAGATTCCCTGCTGGTGGGACTTAGAGCCTATCCCAATAGCCCGCTCTATTACGGCCGGCTGCAAAGCCCGATGCCTGCGTTGTCGGCCAAAAACGTTCTCAACGTG
>CAZENQ010000170.1:0-3334 GCA_964513655.1 uncultured Pirellulales bacterium
CCAAAAACGCCTCCGGAATGACCACCCTTCTGTTGGCTGAATCATCGAGCGTTCTTTCAAACCACTGCTCGGAGGCCGTCATCTGCGGACTCGTTGCCAGGCTCAATACCAATCTGCTAAGGGCAGTTACGCGTTCGGCGCGCATCGGATTTCTTTTATAGGCCATTGTCGAAGAACCAACCTGTGATTTTCCGAACGGCTCTTCAATCCCTTTTAGGTTTGCGAGCAACCGGAGGTCGTTACAGAGCTTGTGGGCAGACTGTGCTGTCGATGCAAGGGCATTAACCACAAGGGCGTCGATTTTTCGCTGATATGTCTGGCCGGTAACGGCACAAGTCTTTTTAAAGCCAAACGCAACAGCAACAATTTTATCAAGCCGCCTGACCTTGCTGTGGCTGCCGTCAAAAAGAGCCAAAAAAGAGGCCTGTGTGCCGGTTACACCTTTTACGCCTCTAAATGGCAGCGTCTCGAGTCGATACTCGGACTCCCGCAAATCCATAACGAACTCATAACACCACAGCGCCGCTCTTTTGCCGACAGTGGTCAGTTGGGCCGGCTGATAATGCGTAAAGCCCAGTGTCGGGAGCGAGCGATATTTCTTTGCGAACCTGGCCAACAGGTTTATCACCGCCGCCAATTTACCGGCTGTCATCTGAAGTGCTTCTCGAATGATAATCAAATCAGCGTTGTCACCTACGAAGCAGCTGGTCGCGCCGAGATGGATAATCGGCGAGGCCTTCGGCGCCGACTCGGCAAAGGTGTGGATATGGGCCATAACATCGTGACGGAACTTCTTTTCGTAAGCAGCGGCCTTCTTAAAATCAATATCATCAAGGTGTCTTGCCATTTCATTTATCTGGTTTTGCTTTATGTCCAGGCCGAGCTTCTTTTGCGCCTTTGCAAGCTCGAGCCAAAGCCGGCGCCAGGTGCTGAACTTCTTCTGTGCTCCAAAGAGCTGGGCCATTTCCCTCGAGGCATTTCTCTCAACCAGGGGGCTCACATACAAGTCTTTGTTATTTGCCATTTTTCAGCCTCTTAAAGATTTATGCATTAGCTATTTTTTTCAAACGTTCGGCCAAAAGCTGCTCAACTTCTTCGGTATCTTCGGCGCCTAGTTCAAAGTCTGAGGCAGGGGCGGTTTCGGTAATCTGGTCGGGTCTTCGTGCGCCGACGATAGCGGCGGTAACCTCCGGCCGACGCAGCACCCAGCTAATCGACAACTGGGCCAATGTTCTGCCATTGCGCTCGGCAATCGGCCGCAGTTGGTCAACAAGCTCCAACGTGGCGGCAAACCGCGGCTCATGGAAATCAGGACTTCTTCTGCGATGGTCATCCAAAGGCAGTCCTGCCAACCGCTCCTGTGAGAACGTGCCCGTCAGCAGGCCCCTTTGCATGGGACTGTATACAATAACACCGATACTGTTCTCGGCGCAATAAGCTAACAGGTCGCTCTCAACTTCACGGTGAACCATACTATAGGGTGGCTGAAACGAGGCGACAGGGGTGATTTCCCGGATACGTTCCATTTGCTCAACGCTGAAATTCGACACGCCCATGTATCGCACCTTACCTTCCTCGGTGAGTTTGGCGATTTCTTCCCAGGCCTGCTCAATATCTTCATCGGGTTCAGGCCTATGTATCTGGTACAGGTCTATTACATCTATGTCGAGTCTTTTTAGGCTTGCGTGACATTCCTCCCGAATGCTCCCGGCTTTGAGGCAGCTTACTTTCTGCCTTTTATCGTTCCAAAGCAAGCTGCACTTGGTCGCGATAAGCGGTTTTTCTTTGGTTTGTTTGAGGGCCTTTCCTACGAGCTCTTCCGAATGACCACAGCCGTAGACAGGAGCGGTGTCTATCCAGTTGATTCCCTCTTCCAGCGAGGTCAAGATTGCGCCAATTGCTTCCCCGTCATCCTGCGGCCCCCAGCCGAACTGCCAGGGCCCGCCCAATGCCCAGGCGCCCAACCCTACTGTCGTCAACTGCAAATCCGTATAGCCCAATTGTCGCTTCTGCATAATCAGTCCCCAAAACCATAGACCTATGCCGCAATAGCATATTACGGATTCTGCCCTTTATCAACACTTTTGTTCGTTTAGACCGGCGCATGAAAACTGAGTAACGATTACTGGTACTGATTTAATGATAGCCGGCTCCGGGGTATAGGATATTTAAAGCGATCGTGTGGACGAAGCCAAAGACCGGACCAAAGAGCTGCCAGGCAACAACCAGACCTATCATCATATGCATCGGCTGGCATAGAAAAGCCTCGTAGCGCTCGGCAGCCCGGTTGCTTAGGAAAAGCAAAAGCACGTTATTGCCGTCAAGCGGAGGCAGTGGAATCAGATTGAAAACCAACAGAATCAGATTCAGTGAAAAGAGGATACTCGCCACGACAGCGACAGCGTTCGCAAACCCCTCCGATGCCGCTGCGGTGACATGGGTGAAAGTGACTTTTTCGGGCGCGTGAAAAAAATCCAGAGCCATGCCGCCTCGAATCAGCAGCGCCGCGGCCAGAACAAGAATCAGATTGGCGGCAGGTCCCGCCAAAGCCATCCATGCGGCCTTTTTCCTATTGTACCTCGCCCAGTACGGGTCAACCGGTGCGCTGGCCCAGCCTATCATCCAGCCGGCAAACGCAAATGAAAGTATCGGAATAATAACCATACCGAAAGGGCTTCTCTTTATGTGCGGTACGGGATCCAAAGTGACCAGGCCGTAGTGGTAGGCTGTGGGGTCACCCAGCTTTATAGCGGCAAATCCATGAGACGCTTCATGAAAAGTCGCGGAAACTATAAAAATCACATACCAAACTATCGCTAAAGCAGCATAATCCATCAGTATTTCCTCGTCCCTACCTTCGAGCAGAGAGCATATAGACCCCGGCTGGTTCCGTTTTGAACTCAACTACATCTGCTTGCGGGCTAATGGTCTTAACAGATTTGCCGTCCGATGTTATCCGGACCTGCACATCTGTGCGGACCCTGCACCTGCGGCCCAGCTTCGATTGGATTGCAGCACTATCGAGTTTGCCATTCTTCCAGTCAATATCGACTTCGAATCCGCCGCGTGCCCGCAGGCCCTTTACATGGCCCTGCGGCCAGGCCGAGGGCAGAGCGGGAAGCAAGTGGATTTCGCCGGCGTGACTTTGCAAAAGCATCTCGGCAATGCCGGCTGTGCCACCGAAGTTGCCGTCAATTTGGAAAGGTGGGTGATTGTCAAAAAGATTGGGCAGCGTAGATTTCGCAAGCAGGGCCTTTAGATTCTTATAAGCCTGCTCTGCGTCCAATAGCCGCGCGTAAAAGTTAATTATCCAGGCCCTGCTCCAGCCTGTGTG
>CAZENQ010000171.1:0-3177 GCA_964513655.1 uncultured Pirellulales bacterium
GCGGACGGACGGATAGAGGGTCCGCTCACTGTTAGAGGAGGGCGCGCATTTGTGACGAAATTTCGGGTAGGTGAGGAAGGGAGATATGGGTTAAGTGCTTGTGAGACAAGGGGTAAGAATTTTTTAAAAAATCCGTAACATTGCTCAAGACACCTGCACGGATGATTGAAAAAGGGTGGGTTTGGGTTTACTGAATGATTCCGCGTGTGCAAGAAATTTGCTCATCCTCCCTGGCTCAATCGCCTTGTTTGATGCGTTTTTTGTATCTGATATATCTCGTAATGAGCCAGGAAACGCTTTCGTAGTGCTCAAAGCAATACCTGTCCGGATCATCAATGTTATGATTATCTGTATACATATCCTCGTCAATGTGTGCCAGAAACATATTTCGGGCATCATAAAGTTCTTCCAAGAATTCCATGTGCTCGTCTGGCAGCAATACATCTTTCTGAAAACTCTCTGTTGCGGTTCGCTTGTTACGAATAGACCGAAAGTCCATAAAATCTCGAATCAACGCCTCAACTGTAAGCTGAAGATTGAGGCCAGCATCCTCAATAAAATCATTGTGTATAAGTCGGGATGCCGTGATGAAGTAGTGAAGGGCGATATGTATGAAGCGGGATGTTCTGCGGAACATGTTGTAGTATCGTTTGACGGCAAGAGAGGACGCCTTGTGATCGGAAAACTGGAAGCTCTGAGACCACTGGTACGCGATACGACCAAGTTGAGTCGCCTGATGGTAAAATTCGTAGACCACTAACAAAAGAGGAAAAGAAAAATCCGAAACGTATTCCTTCTGGTTGGCGACCCTTCAAACTGAGCAATCCCTGCTCTATGTCTGCTACTGACCGGAGTGGAGATGCTTTAGAATTCGAGGGTAAAACTTACTATCCACCTACGGGGCGGGCTTGGGCTTCTCACATTGAAGGTATGAAGCGACTAATCGAGGAAAACCGTATAGTCTCAACAGGCAAAAATCTTGCATATATTCTATATCTCGATGATTTCCCATTGATACCAATCACTGATATTTGGCCGGACCTTCTGATGAGAACTGAGAAGATATTTGTTGTTCAGACTGCACCAAAAGTAATAGAGCGTTGTATGCTTATGACTACCGACCCCGGTGATTTGGTATTTGACCCGACTAGCGGGAGTGGAACGACGGCTTACGTTGCTGAGCAATGGGGCAGACGCTGGATTACCTGTGATACTTCACGTGTAGCAATTGCGCTTGCGAAGCAGCGTTTAATGACCGCTCTCTTTGATTATTACGAACTCGCCCATCCTGATGAAGGTGTCGGCAGTGGTTTCAAGTATAAAACCGTACCGCACATTACATTGAAGTCCATTGCTAACAATGAGCTACCACCAGAGGAAACGCTCTACGACCAGCCAAATATTGACAATTCAAAGGCCAGAGTAACAGGGCCTTTTACGGGCGAGGCGGTTCCAGCTCAAGCGGTCAAACCTCTCGATGAAATTGAAGAGCAGCCAGTAAGCGATGCGTCTGTAGTTCGCTCAGGAGAGACTCATCGTCAGGGCCAGTGGCGTGATGAGCTATTTAAGACCGGCATTCGCGGCAAAGGTGGGCAAAAAATTGAATTCTCAAGAGTTGAGGTGATTGGTGGAACCCGCTGGCTTAACGCAGACGCAGAAACCAAGGTCGATAAACCAGAACGAGTAGTGATTTCTTTCGGCCCTGAACACGCACCGCTTGAACAAAGGCAAGTTGCCTTGGCAATAGAAGAAGCCCAGCTATTAGTTCCGAAACCAAGCATTGTAGTCTTTGCAGCCTTTCAATTCGACCCAGAGGCGTCCAAGGATATTGACGAGACCGCTTGGCCGGGAGTTACCCTGCTAAAGGCACAGATGAATGCGGATTTGCTTACCGACGATTTGAAAAGGAAACGCTCAAGCAACGAAAGCTTCTGGCTTATAGGCCAACCGGATGTGAAGCTTCAAAAAATTACAGACGGTGAAGATAAAGGTAAATACAAAGTCGAAGTCCTTGGCTTTGACTACTATAACACGATAACGGGTAATATTGATTCAGGTGGAACAGACAAAATTGTTATGTGGCTACTCGATACAGACTATGACGGCAGAAGTATCTATGCTCGACAGGTATTTTTCCCGATGGCCTGTGAAAACCAAGGTTGGGCAAGATTAGCAAAGAACCTTAAAGCTGAAATTGATGAGGAGCTTATTGAAGCTTATCGCGGAACAACCTCCCTGTCATTTGAGGCAGGAGACAATAAACGCATAGCAATAAAAATCATTGACGATAGAGGCATCGAGAGCTTGCGGATTATGGAGCTTACTTAAAATGAGTCAGGCCAAAATTGACCATTTAATAATAAACTCGCCTTATGAAGAACCAAAGTACCACTGGTACTATGAGCGGGAAAAAAGGACTTTCGATAAAAGAGCAGGTCGCCGTCCCGCTGGTTACATTACTGCTACACCTGATTCAAAGTCTTTCGATGACCCTGGTATCTTTGTATCGCTACCGCTGGTCAATCAAATCCGCTCTCGTGTTAAAACTTGGCGAGAGAACGATTATCCTGGTGTAACTGGCATAACAAAACGACTTTTAGAACACTGGTTTGATGAAAACCAACGTGAGTATCCGTTCTTTTTCTGTCAGCTTGAATCGATAGAAACTCTTATCTGGCTTATCGAAGCTCCCGCGTCTGAAAAAGTCGGAATTGACGTATCCAAAGATGGGGATTTAGTACGTCTATGCTCAAAAATGGCAACAGGCTCCGGGAAAACCGTTGTTATGGCGATGCTCATAGCGTGGCAGGTATTGAACAAGATTACATATCCACAGGATACCAGGTTCTCAAAGTACATTCTGGCTATTGCTCCAGGTCTTACAGTAAAAGAACGCTTGAAGGTTTTACAACCCTTCGGAAAAGGTAATTACTATGACGAGTTCGGTGTCGTTCCTGCTGGTCTTATAGATAAACTTCGACAGGGCAAAGTCCGTATTCTCAATTGGCACAAGTTGGGCTGGGAAAGCGAAGAACAAATTGCCAGAAAACGCAGTGTTGATAAGCGTGGCCCTAAAAGCAATGAAGCTTATGTACGAGAAGTCCTCGGTGATATGTCTAAAGCCAAAAACATCGTTGTAATAAACGATGAAGCCCATCACGCCTGGCGGTTCAATCC
>CAZENQ010000172.1:0-2938 GCA_964513655.1 uncultured Pirellulales bacterium
TCCTTGTCTGCGGCGCCTTTATCTGTTTTGCCATAATCGGTGAGCCCAAACTCTTCGGTTTTGGCCCGGCAGCTCTGGCTGTGATACACTGGTCGGTGGTGGTGGTTATCATTTTAAGGGAGGCCTATGTTACCACACTGCGGCATATTGCCGAAGCCAAGGGTGTAAATTTCGCTGCTACTTTTTCCGGCAAGATAAAGATGTTTTTACAGTCTTTTGCCATTGGAACGGTGGTCATGAAAATGGCTCACGTCCAAACGGCAACGTGGGGATACTGGTTCGCTACCGTGACATTTTCTCTTATGCTCATAGTTACTGTTGTTTCAGGTATAAGAGCCACGCAGCGAAGCTGCTGGAAAGAGGCAGCAGGGCCGGCGGAAAATTGATTGATTCGGCACCATCCCCAAGCGTGGCACGGGCATTCTGCCCGTGATTACTATATTATTCACTCACCTGGAAGGCCGTGTCACGTTACGCTTGAGGTTGCCGCCCATCAAATTAGATGTTAAAGAGAGTACGAGGAGTAGAATATGAAATATCAATTGCGATGTACTATGAAGAGGATGGTCCTCTTCGCGGCATTTTTGATAAATGCAAGCCCGGCAGCACAACCAACCGATACAGAAGAAGAGGAATTTATGCCGCCCGTCGGTGAAGGAAAGACCTGGAAGTTGGCCTGGAGTGATGAGTTCAACGGCACAAAGCTCGACAAGTCCAAATGGGAAATCCTCGGCGACTGGAAACGGCGAGATGGTTACTGGGTTAAAGAGGATTCCTATCTTGACGGCAAAGGCAATCTCATAATCCGCACAAAAAAGGACGGCGACCGTTATACCAGCGGGGCAATGCGAACCAGGAACAGATTTGAGCATAAGTTCGGCTATTGGGTCTGTCGATGCAAATTTCCCGAACAGGTGGGGCACTGGCCGGCGTTTTGGCTTCATGCAAACAGCGTTGGTAAAGTAGGAAACGAAGGCAGAGACGGCACAGAAATAGATATTATGGAAAAACCCTGGCTCGAAGATAAGATAACACAGAACTTACACTGGGACGGCTATGGTGCCGCCCACAAAAACGCAGGAGGAAAGATCAGCACGATACCGGGTATCAGCGAAGGCTTTCACACGTTCGGTTTGCACTGGAAGTCTGATGAATACGTTTTCTACGTGGATGGCAAAGAAACCTGGCGCACTAATGCAGGAAGCGTCTCACAGGTGCCCCAGTATATAAAACTAACCGAGGAGATCGGGAAATGGGGTGGTGATATAAAGAAAGCAAATCTTCCTGATTACTTTGTAGCCGATTATGTGCGTGTATATGACGCGGTCGAGCAGAGCGGGACAACGGGACAGAAAGAGCTGATTCGCAAGGCAGCTAACGTCAGGCCTTCAGCACGGCAACTTGCCTGGCAGCAGCTGGAGTTTATTGCCTTCATCCACTTCACCATCAACACATTCACGGACAAAGAATGGGGCGATGGGACGGAAGAGCCTTCTATTTTTAATCCTACTCAGCTCGACACTCGACAGTGGGCAAAAGTTTGTAAAGACGCGGGTATGGAAATGATAATCCTTACTGCAAAGCACCATGATGGTTTTTGTCTTTGGCCGAGTAAATACACCGAATACTCGGTAAAAAACAGTCCGTGGAGGAACGGCAAAGGCGATGTAGTGCGCGAATTAGCTGACGCCTGCCGGCAGGCAGGGCTGAAGCTGGGTCTCTATCTGTCGCCCTGGGACCGTCACGAACCGACTTACGGCAATACGGTTAGATACAACAAGTTCTATAAAAACCAGTTGCGTGAGCTATTGACGAATTACGGCGATGTTGCCGAGGTCTGGTTTGACGGTGCCAAAGGCAAAGACGCCAAAGATATGGTCTATGACTGGAATGGCTATTATGCGATTGTACGTGAACTGCAGCCTGATGCGGTTATCTTTAACGGTCTCGATATTCGGTGGGTCGGTAATGAGAGCGGTTATGCTCGTGAAAGTGAGTGGAGCGTTATGAACAGGAACGCTGCTCCTTTTGGTTTTATAAATCCGCGTCAGAAGGATTTGGGCAGTCTTAAAGCGCTTGGTGACGGCCAGAACCTGATATGGTATCCGGCCGAAACGGATGTATCAATTCGGCCGGGCTGGTTTTACCATGCAAGCCAGGACGACAAGGTCAAATCGCTCGAGAAGCTGCTCGGTATCTACTATATTTCCGTTGGCCGAAATACCGTTCTGCTGCTGAATCTTCCGCCGGACCGCCGCGGTCTCATCCACGAGAATGACGTTCAACGGCTGCGCGAACTGCGCAAAGTGCTTGATGCAACCTTCAAGCATAACCTTGCCTTGGGCGCCGCGGCTAAAGCCTCTTGTGTGCGCAGCGGCAATCTTAAGTACGGAGCGGATAAAATAGTCGATGGTAACAAAGATACGTACTGGAGCAGTGATGACGGGACAACGGGTGCTACGCTCGAATTTGACCTTGGTAAACAATGTACGTTTAACGTCGCGGAATTAGCTGAGTATATTAAGGTTGGTCAAAGGGTCGAAGAATTCGTACTTGAAGCGTGGGACGGGACGAACTGGAAAGAATTTGCGCGAGGTACCACTATTGGTTACAAACGGCTGCTGCGGTTTGACGAGGTTACCGCCCGAAAGGTGCGAATCAGGATATTAGATTCTCGCGTATGCCCGACCATTTCCAACTTCGCCTTATTCTATGCCCCGCCGATTCAAACGATTGTCCGTAACTGAGAACGAGTCGATAAATTCGTCAGTAACTTCAAGGGGATTTAAGCCTATTTCGCCAAAAATTTCTTTTTCCAGCTTGTAGATTAGGGGGTCGATTTTAGCTGTGTTTATCCTGCTCTGGGCCGGACTTCCGTGTAAGTGTACATTTCTTTTGTGTCCGTCCTGAAGCCGTTGTCTTAGCGGCACAATCTTAT
>CAZENQ010000173.1:0-2887 GCA_964513655.1 uncultured Pirellulales bacterium
GAGTTACACCCATCCCCCGCGGAAAATCTGTATTTAGATTGCGCCGGGCGGCGGCCGGGCGAGAAACGGAGGTAGATATGGATACGAAAAGAGAGCTAAAAACGGCCGGGGCAATGGTGGTTTTGGGGGTGGTTTGGGTGTGTGTTTTTTGCTCGGCGGGATTTGGCGGGCCGCAGGTGCTGGAGGTAAGCCCGAGGTACTTAGAGTTTACGGGTTACGAGGGGGGAGCGAATCCTGCTGCGCAGGTTTTGTCGATATGGAACAGTGGTCATGGTCCGATGGACTGGGAGGTTTTGCCGGACTGCAACTGGATAACGGTTGCGCCGAACAGCGGAACGAGTTCGGGTGAGGTGGACGATGCCAATGTTATTGTAGATATTAACGGCTTGGCTGAGGGCACGTACAATTGTCAGTTGACAGTAACAGGCTCAGGGGCTCCTAACAGTCCACAGATAGTTGATGTTAATTTGGTCGTGTATGAGCTTGTGAGTTGGTGGAAGTTTGATGAGGGCAGCGGGACAATAGCATATGATTCGGCCGGCGGGAACGATGGAACTATCTACGGAGCAACACGGACGAGCGGGCAGGTTGGGGGTGCGTTGAGTTTTGACGGAAGTAATGATTACGTTGAAGTTGTTGACCCTGCAGATGAAAGTTTAGATTTTGGAAGTGGGAATTTCACTATAAGTCTCCGGTTCAGAACAGCAGACACAAACGGGGAACTTGTTGACAAAAGCGGTGGAAATAAGGGGCGTTCCATAGGCTACTCTATATATATCGGCACTTATGCAACTATGAATGATGGCGAAATAGGCTGGCGGGTAGCAGATGGGACCAGCCGCGACCTGATAAAAACAGATAATACTTACAATGACGGGAGCTGGCACCATTTAGCTGCGGTAAGAACAGGAACTGGTTCTGCAAACCTTAATATTTATGTTGACGGAGCTGATGTTTCCACGAGCAGTTTACTCGACGAAGGGGCAGTGGGGATAAGTAATTCATATGACTTGTCCATAGGCGCGAAGTATGATGGTGGTGACACCAACGTTTGGGAAAATTTTCTGAACGGTGTAATTAACGATGTTCGGATTTACGAGCGGGCTTTATCTGTTGAAGAAATCGCACAGCTGTGGAGTGAGGGTTTTGGCGGGCGGGCATTTAATCCGGGTCCCAGTAATGGGATGATTGGGGTGGATGTCAACGCCGTCCTTAGCTGGTGGGCGGGCGCGTGGGCTGCTGATGTAAATGGTCACGATGTATACTTTGGGACAGATTATAATGATGTTAACGAAGCGACAACCACTTCGTCGGAGTATATGGGTAATCAGGATACAAACAGCTGGTCGACAGCTGACTATGACCCGTGCGGGCTGACGTACGGGACGTGGTGCTACTGGCGGATTGACGAGGTCAATGAAAGCTATATTCCCGGCCCGGTGCCTGCTCCTCCAAACGGACGGTGGAAAGGCGATGTCTGGAGCTTCAGGGTAGAAGGCCCCGCTTACGACCCGGTCCCGTCAGACGGCGAGACGGACGTAGCCTTCTTAGGGCTGTCGCTTGAGTGGACAGCATGGGCTGATGCAGAGGAGCACGTGGTTTACTTTGGAACCGACGCACAGGCGGTTTCAGATGCGACGACCAGCTCTGATGAGTACAAGACGACTCTGGGTATCGGTACTGAGAGCTGGGATGTACCCGGGTCGCTTACTGTAGGGCTGGCTTACTACTGGCGAATCGATGAGAAGAGCGCCGGCGGCACCCACACAGTCAAGGGCGACGTTTGGAGCTTTGTGGTAGGACCGCTTCTTGTCGTGGATGACTTCGAGTCGTACGCTAGCCAAACCGACCTGTGGAACGTATGGGACGACTACTGGGTGAACGGCTACGATGGAGAAATCTTCCTTGAGACCAACCCGGATTACATTCGCCAGCCGGGCAGCCAGGCGGCGAAGCTGAGATTCACCAATGTTGATACATCGGGCGGCAAGCTGATAGGCTCACAGTTCGACGTTCAGGATATGACCGACTTGGATATCGGCTCGGACTGGACAATCGGCGGGGTCAAGGCGCTGTTTATGTACGTGCGCGGCGACCCGTGCAATGCTCAGGTGGTACCACTGGGCGGAGACAAAGCCCCGCGATGGAATGCGGCGACACCATGGATTGAGCTGGAAGATACCAGCAGCAACGTCGGCTATGTCGTGCACCCGAATCCGGACCAGATGAGCTCGGACAGCTGGGACGAGTGGAACATTGACCTTAGCATCTTCGACGCGTGCGGTGTGACGCTGTCTGCGATTGACAGATTCACCATCGGTATCGGCGGTCTTGCCAAGACAGGACAGATGAAGATGATGTACGGACCAGGTCATATCTGGGTAGACGACATCAGGCTCTATCCCCCCAGATGCATCCCAGAGATGTCCGAACTTGTGGGGGATTTTACCGCCGATTGCAGCGTTGATTATTTTGACGTAAATGTAATGGCAGCGGACTGGCTAATCGCCGATGGGTGCGTTGTCATTTCCCAGCGGGACGGTACGTTGACGATGGCGGGGGGCGACCCAAACTGGACCGCCGGGCAGATAGATGGTGCGCTGGGGTTTGACCCCAATATTAAAGTCGACGTCAATGACCCGTGTCTTGCCGGCCTGACTTCTATGTCAATTACAGGATGGGTAAAGAGAGGCCAGTTACCGGCATTCGTATATACAGGTATAGTGAACAGCCTAGAAGATGGTAAATATACCGGGGTAGGTGTTTACTCGTTGGGCGTGCCGGTTTATCTATGCTGGGGCTGGAACGAGAGCGGGAACTACACGTCCGACCTTGATGTCCCTGGTGGTACCTGGACTTTCGTCGCCATGGTAGCAGAGGCCACTGG
>CAZENQ010000174.1:0-2680 GCA_964513655.1 uncultured Pirellulales bacterium
CTTTTGCCCCGCGTACTCAACCATACCGGGCGCTGTGACCGCCCATATCTCGTTGACTAATTGTGGGTCAATTTGAAACCAGTGCGGATTATAATCCTTCATACCGGTGACCGGCGGCGTAAAACCATAATGCATCGCCCCAAGCGCCGCTCTGTTTGCCAGCCAGACACGGTCGCGAACGTGATATTTCCAGGATTGTGCCAATTGCTCATATGTAGGTTCGATGCCGTATTTCTCCATGGCCAGCAGATACATATATTCGATATCGGTGTCGTCGTCAGAGAAAGCACCGTTGGTCTCTTTTAATCTTTCATCGTCATCACTGTACCCATAAGGGAATGTCTCCGGGCCGGGCTTGTCGATATACTGGTTTTCGTGCGGCAGGCCGTAAATATTGCCGATGCACTGACCGAGCCAGGATGCGTAAACCTTGTCCTGATATTCTTCAACAGAGATTTTCAATTCTTTGCCTTGGGCACCGGTTGTAGTGAAGAATAGATAGATAAAGAGAACGCCTGTAATAGTCTTGCGCATTTTTTTGCCCTTCCCCATTAGAAAAAGTTGAACACTTCCCAAAAACAACCAGCTGCCGACGAAATCGAATCGCCGGCAACCAGTCAGTCAATATTATCTGCTCCTATACTTAGATGCTTTAGCTCCTCAGAAATTTCTCTATCTCTTCTCTTGTCGGTGCCGACGGTTGTGCCCCCAACTTGGTCACCGAAAGTGCCCCGGCTGCGTTTGCGAACCGGACTGCCTCTTTGAGAGGTTTACCCTCAGCCATTGCAACGGCTAAAGTGCCGTTGAATACATCACCAGCGGCCGTTGCGTCCACGGCTTTTACACTAAAACCACCAACGAGCTCCTTAAAATCCGCGGTGACAACAAATGCGCCTTTTGCGCCCATCGTAACTATGACTGTTTCGATGCCTTTGGCCATCAAGGCATCGGCCGCGGCGGCAGCGTCCTTTTCACTCTCAACTTTAATGCCCGTTAGAAGCTCAGCTTCCGATTCATTTGGCGTCAAGATTGAAACATGGCTCAGAATATCGTCACTGAGCTCGCATGCAGGAGCAGGATTTAGAATTACTTTAACGCCTTTCTCGGAAGCAATCGTGGCCGCTTTCTGCACCGTCTCCAATGGAGTTTCCAACTGCATTATCAGGATATCCGCAGACGAAATAGCATCACCGGCTGATTCGACATCCGATGGCGAGAGGTTCGCATTGGCGCCGGAGGCTACGGCTATACTGTTTTCACCGTCTTCGCCTACAAATATCAAAGCCACGCCAGAGGGTGCATCTTTGTCAGTTAGGACGTGGTCTACATTTATATTGTCCTTGACGAACCCATCCTTTGCCTGCTGGCCGAACATATCTTCGCCGATACGAGCAACGAATGTGACATCTCCGCCGGCACGGACAGCAGCTACCGCCTGATTCGCGCCCTTGCCTCCGGCGGCCGTGGAAAATGTGCCGCCTATTATGGTCTCTCCGGGCACGGGAACATGCGGCACCTTGATAATCATATCCGTGTTGGAACTTCCAACTACGACAATCTTGCTACTCATCATTTACCTTCCGTATAAATAAACAGCTCTAAAAACAGACTCTACAAAACACAACAAATGCAATCTCGACGGACAGATTAAGCCACCAATCTTGCAGTAATTATCAAAACCAGGCCGATTAGATAAAAAGCAAACATCAGTGTAAGCAGCTTGTTCGTTCCTGCCGGCGCCTCCTTAAATTCCTTCCATATAAAGACACCCCAGAACGCGGCAATCATAGTTGCCCCCTGGCCGAGACCGTAGGAAATCGAAGGCCCTGCCGCTCCGGAGGCGATGATACTGAACGACATCCCGACGTTCCAGATAATGCCCCCCAGGATACCAATCAGATGTAATCTTAGGTTTCCCTTGGTGAAGTAATCGCCGAACGGAACAGGGTCACCGACAAAGGGTTTGACCATAACGATGCTGTTCCACACAAAGTTAGACAGCAGCAGACCGAGTGAGAAAAACACGACAGCAGTATATGGTGTCAGCTTGCCTGCTTCCGGGCTGGCAAAATCCGTTGCCATCGACGCGACTACGAAGCGATAGAAAAAGCCCATAAGTACACCGGCGGCAACCGATATCAACATCCCCTTAGCAGTGGTCTTTTGACCCTCGGAAGGAAGTTTCTTATAGGCCAGTGCATCTACTATGATAGCGACGACCACAGCGGCTACTCCCAGAAACAGTATGACCGGATTGCCAATAGGCATTTTGACGTAGTTTGTAATGACTCCAATCGCAAGCGCCAAGCCGACACCTATTGGAAAAGCGACAGCCATGCCCGCTATATCAATGGCAGCAACAAGAAGAATGTTTGAGAGGTTAAAGATTATACCTCCAAGCAGGGCCGACCAGATCACTGAGCCCTCCGCCTGACCAACATCGGCAAGAAAGCTTCTGCCTGCAGTGCCCATGCTGCCCATCGTAAAGGCTAAAACCAGAGACAGCAGCAGCACGCCTATGGCATAGTCCCAGTAAAAGAGCTGGAAACGCCACTCTTTGCTGGCCAGTTTCTGTGTGTTTGCCCACGAGCCCCAGCATAACATGGTGACAAAACACATAACTACAGCCAAGGGATACGATTCAACTATAACCATGTTTCACCTCCTTGATAATTGAGTA
>CAZENQ010000175.1:0-2549 GCA_964513655.1 uncultured Pirellulales bacterium
TCGCTATCGTCCACATCCTTACGGCTATCTGGGTGTATCAGGACATTCGCAAGCGTGGCGTGGGCTCCGGCATATGGATTGTGCTTGCCCTGCTGACCGGACTGCTCGGCACACTGGTGTATGCCATTGTCCGTCTTGGCAACACTCCACAAGCACCAAAGTAAATGCCATTAGAACCCGGCCCCGAACCAAAGCCCGCAAGCACCGGCCCCCCGGCCACGTCTCTCCCTCTTTTTCCCTCTGTGTCCTAACTTCATACTCAAGACATTGTGAATAATTTCAGTCAGCTTAAAAAGTCAGGTCACTATACCTGACCTTGCGGCCGCAGGCAAGCCCGTCTCGCAAAAGCTCGCTTTGAGAAGACAGCTTGCCAAGACCGCGGGTCCGCCGCCCCGGCGGAGCCCAAACCTGACTGAGTTTTGATCCGATGCAAACTAAAGTTTGCCTCCGCGACCTCTGAGGCCTCTGTGGCAAAATCCAATTTCCGTCAAAATCTCGCGCAAATCGACAACGAATTTGACAAAACGCGCAGTTTTCCTCCAAGATATACACTAGTTTAAATAGTGTATATTGCGCGCCGGCCCCCGCCCCGCCAGTCCTTTGCCCCTCCAAACCCCCCATTTTAACGCTAAAATTTTCCTAAATTTTCACACTTTGAAACACTTTCAAACACTTATTCGAGCGCAATTCCACCACTTTTTATATGTTTTTTGTAAATTTTTGTAAGTTTTACAATTTTGTCGAACGTTTTTCACACCCCCAACCCCCATTTTCCGCCCAAAATCAAGGGTGCCCCCGCACCAGTCAATTTCCCAACCCCCATTTTCAGCCCAAAAATCCACCTCCACTCTCACATCTTTCCCAAAAAACTTGCACTTTTGATTGACCTAATCCCCCGGCCGACCTACCAAAATTCACACCCACACTGTTAATAACAGTACCCCAAGCCCCCTTAGACGCAGGCTTACAGACTTAAACTCAAGGCAATGCAACGACTTGCGTAAACCGAACCAGAGCCCCCTTCGTCTGCTCATGCGGCTCAATCGTACCAACCAAACCCACTTTACGACCCAAAAATCCACTTAAGTCCAGCTCTAACCCCGATCCCGCCGCCACCCCATAACATTTCACCCGCCCCTTTTCATCAGTTATCCGGTAGTGAACCGGCGCAGCTTGCGGAGCGTAAACACTCGAAGTCTGAAGCCGCCCTATTACTGCAAACCTCCCCAGATCAGGGACTTGCGCCATTTTTCTGGCGCTGGTCTTATCAATCCGGCTGTGAATCTTTTGCAGTTGTGCATCCTGAAGCCTTACCTCATTTACTGCCGACAGTGCCAATTCATAACGTCCTATCTGCTTGACCGCAAACTCCGAGTAGCGTGCGGCCTTGCCTGACTCTTTGATTTCGGCGATTGCAGCCAGCTTTTCCTTGATTTCTGCGTAATTTTGCTGGTCCATTGGCTTGGCACGCTCGGCCTGGATACGCTTTTCCAATGCGTAATATTCCTTGAGCTTCTCGGCCTCAAGCGGAATACTCGTGGGAACAACTGCACGGACCTGCTCGACCTCAACCTGCGGCTCAGCCGGAGCGGCAACCGTGCCGACCGGCCCTACAGGCCTCGTATATTGCGTGCTTACCCAAAAATAAGCGCCAGTCGGCGGAACGATTTTGTAATAATCGTCTTTCTCCTCGTCCATCAGTTTGACTCTATCGCCACGGTTCAGTTTCAGTTGCACCGTCGTCGAGTGGATGGGCTTTAGCCGCTCAGAGCCGGCATATACGCGGACGGCATCCCCGGTAACAATCCCGACAGTGGGATTATCCGCCTCAATATGAATATACTGCTTTGAAATCCAGGAGAAACTGCCCGGCGGCGGTACAATATGAGACCAACTATGCTTGCTGGCAACCACTTTTACGGTATCGCCTTTATTGATTTGCCCGCACCGGTAATAATTAGTGCCCGGACCGGAGCGAACATTGACATTATCAGCAGTTATCTCGGCAGTATAGGGAAAAGACGGTGCAGCCTCTTCTGCGTCGCTGGCCGAAACAAACGCCTTAGGTAAGGTAACAGTTTCCTGGCCAAAGCCGACAGTTGTCAAGGTTATCAGGCAAACAATTGTGAGGTGAATGAGGAAATTGATGCGAGATTCCATTCTTCTATCTCCCAAAAAAGGTCCTTATCCAAGACCAACCAAAACACCAAATTGTACCACGGTCTTGAAATTAACACCGGCCCTGGCGGTTGTCAACTTTTTTCTTACGGCAAATCTGGGATTATCTGCCCCTCGATGCAGGTTAGCGCATTGGTTCGAAGGTAACTGTAGTTTCTGAGCAATGGGTTGACTAAAAGGAAAAAAAGGGCTGAGAGGGAGGAGTGCTCTCAGCCCAGAGGTGAGGAGGTGCGTGTGTGTTGCGTATTTAATGAGTTCGCCGGTGTGGGATTCTGGGCGAAAAATGGGGGTGGAAAAATTGACAGGAGGGAGGTCGCCCTTGTTTTTGGGCTAAAAATGGGGGTTGGGGGTGTTGGAAAGTGTTTCAAAGT
>CAZENQ010000176.1:0-2438 GCA_964513655.1 uncultured Pirellulales bacterium
CAGGATGATTACAATACTTGGGGTGCCGACGTTGCTGGCAAAACTGGCTGGCTAAGGATGATCTTTGAGATTGAACCAACTAAAACCGTCTGAGCAAAAACGCCGCCAAGGATAATTTTTTCTATGTAAATTCTTGGTAAGCGTTTTTCCCTTGCACCAACAAACGCCAAAGATAAAAACTTAAACACCATTGCGACACAGTCTGTTCACGTGGGGTTGCCCACGTGAGGTTCGCTTCCTAATCCCAATCCCTAACCCCCGCCCCCTCGCCCCCAATTTTCTTACTCCTTACTCCTCCCTTCTCTTTCCTCTCCCAGCGCCTTCACCACCTTTTCAAATAGCTTCTTATCCAGCCCCTCTCGCGATAACACCTTCAAATTCTCCCCCACATCTTTCGCAAAGTCGCCCGCCTCCCGCAATAGTATTTCACTCGCCCTTTTCCCCTCCACCTCCTCCGGAAATCCCCCCAACAGCCCACTTACGGCCCCGCCAGCACGTTATCAACAAAGCCTTTCAAGTCCAGCCGTCTCTATAGTCAGAATGTAACAGCTCATTCGCTTCCTTATCATTCGTTACACTCATCCCGCTGCTGTCCCACTTAATAGTCTTACCTGCACGCACTGCCACATTGCCAAGCAAAATCGTCTCTGTAACAGAACCCGCAATTTCGAAATTCGCTCCGGGCTTTTCTCCCCCTTTGCACGCTGCTATCCACTCCTCGTCATGCCCTATTGAACGAGCCAGCGTCTTGGGCGGCTGTTTGTACCCCGTCATGGCTGATTCCGGAATTAAACGTGGGTCCCTGCCGTTGAATCCACAGAGAATCTTACCTTTATCCCCTGCAAATAGCAGCCCTTCTTTTTCGAGTTCGTCATCGCCCAGTTCATCCGGCTTTTGCGGTCTTAATTCTCCGTCGTACCAGTGAATAGTAACCGGCGCCATCCCCTCACGCGCGCCGAAGTAAAAACGCACTATCGAAGCAACAGGAAAGCTCTCCTCAAAAACCTTCGTTGAGCTTGCCTCCACCCGGATAGGGGCTTTCAGTTTCAACGCGCGAAAGATTGTATCGAAGCTGTAACAGCCCATGTCGCCAACCGCGCCTGTGCCGAAGTCATACCATCCGCGCCAGTCAAAAGGCTGATAGACCGAATGATACGGCCGGTAAGGGGCCGGCCCAAGCCACAGGTCCCAGTTCAAATAATCGGGAACAGTTTGTTCTTCTGTCGGCCGTTCGATACCTTGAGGCCACACCGGACGAGTGGACCAGTTGTGTACCTCCCGCACCTGCCCAATGGCACCGTCCCAAATCCATTCGCAAACTAAACGTGTCGCCTCCGATGCCGAATTGCCCGTCGCTACCTGTGTGGCGACCTTCGTCTCCCGCGCAACTTCAGCCATCTTGCGGGCCTCATAAAGCGTGTGCGTCATCGGTTTTTGGCAATACACATGCTTGCCCCCCTTCATCGCCGCTATCGAAATTATTGCGTGTGTATGGTCCGGAGTCCCGACGATAACGGCGTCGATATCCTTTTCCTTTTCCAGCAATTCACGATAATCTATATAAGCCGAGCATCCATCGTAACCAGCCCTGCCTCGTTCTTTGGCGTAATAACGCCGCACTATATCTTGCGCCGGATACAGTCCGCCCAGGCCCCCGTTTGCAAACTTCCCCCAGGAATTATCGCCGAGAACTTCTCTCACCCTGTTAAGCATCTCGCCCTTCCCCCACTCCTTAAAATCATCGCTGCCCTTGTTGACATCGCACACCGACACAATCTGCACTTCAGACTGTCTCAGAAAGTTTGTCAGCACCCGGATTCCCTGCGACCCGACGCCGATGCACGCAACCGATATCTTCTCGCTCGGAGCTACGTGACCCTGCCCTCCAAGAACGTAACGGGGAACGATACTGATACCGGCTAATACGGCGCCGCTCTTCTTAATAAAACTGCGGCGGGATAATTCTGATGACTTCGACTTTAAACAAGACCTATCAGAAAACTTTTTCTCGTTGCCCATTTTGATTTACTCTCAATTGTGGTTAACAGCCCTTCAAGTTTCACCTGTCCTCGAGAACTTTATGCCTTCCCAAAGAGAACTCGCTCAAGAACTTTTTTCGTTTCTTTGACTGCTTCCCGGCCGCTCGATTCTATACCATAGAAACCCTTGTAACCTGAATCACGACAAAGCCTTATCAACCTTACCAATCCCTCCTCCGTTGGTTGCGTCCTTACCGACAGCGCCCTTGCATAAGGCAGGACCTTCTCCAAAAATCCGTAGTTGTCAAATTCCGCGCTCGGCCTCCTGAAATCTGGCAGCATCCCGAAGTAAAGATTGTTAACGCGTTTCATCAGGGCCACCAGAAAATCCGCATCATTAGATACGCCCCCGTGATTTTCAATTAACACGCTGACCCTTGCCTGCACCGCATATTCCAG
>CAZENQ010000177.1:0-2338 GCA_964513655.1 uncultured Pirellulales bacterium
TACCTGCCTTGGCTGGGTTAATCTTGTGTTTTTATTTTCCCATATGGAACCGTCAGTCGCTTTCCAAAGGCAGATATCACCGCTTTAAAGAGATCGGTTTGGATTTAGGGGCCTATGGCTGGTTGGAGACACTGTGGCGAGGCTCGGAAATACTCTCAAGAGCTGAGCGTGGCGAGCTCGTATATTACGGTGATGGTATCGGTGGTTTTACTACGGTAATAAAATATCCCGACCCATTCGGCGGTATCGAATATATGTTGGCAAACAGCGGAAAAGCGGATGCTTCATCGCGCGGAGATATGAACACCCAGACACTCTTGGCACATTTCCCGATGCTCTTTCATCAAAATCCAAGAACGGTAATGGTGCTGGGTCTGGCCAGCGGTGTAACTGCCGGTGAGGTGCTATATTATCCGATTGAGCAGCTTGATGTCCTCGAAATCAACCAGCAGGTTGTTGAAGCCAGTGATTTCTTTCGGCCGTGGAATAACGACGTGCTTTCCGATACCAGGACAAACCTTATTGTCCAGGATGCAAGGGCACATCTTCAACTGACAAAACAAAAATACGATGTGATTATTTCCGAGCCGTCCAATCCGTGGATGGCTGGCTTGGCTAGCCTCTTTACGCGTGACTTCTTTGACCTGGTTGAAAATAGACTTAACGAAGGCGGCATATTTTGCCAATGGGTACATTCCTATCAGATGGATTGGCCGACCTTTGCCCTCATTGGCCGGACCTTGACGCAGGTCTTTCCGACCAGCCTTATAGCCTCCACTCAGCCTTCTACAATCGGCAACGACTACCTGTTGGTCGGGTTTAAACGCAAAAATAAGCTGATTCTGGAGAACGCAGAACGTAACGTGTCTTACGTCCGCCAATCCGAAAATATTACTCTCTCGGACCAAAGATTATTGTACAGACTTGTTCTCTCTGAAGACCTGCGGATGCTCTTTGGCGCGGGGCCTGTTAATACCGACAATTGGCCTCTGCTTGAGTTTACTGCACCGAGACTGATGCACCATGTTGATACAGTGATAGGTAAAAATATTTTATCTGAAAAACGGCTCATGCCTGAAACAATAAATATAATTCGGCAGCTCATAGAGGACGTAGAGGCACGAATTGATTTCGCCGCCTTTGCTCTTTCGGTCTTCGCACCATTTCCTAAAATGATTGACCTGACTAAAGCCTCGCCTCCACAAGAAAAACGCTTCTTTGAACTTCTTGATACGTATTGCGCAGACAATCCGATAGATTACTCGATTCTCAAAGACGAGCAGCTAAAGCAAAGGTGTCGCGCAATTCAGATAGAAGCAATACAGGCAAGGATTGACTCTATGCCCGACAAGGCTGCGTCCTACTTCTATCTTGCCAATCTTTACGATGACCAGGATATGCTGGATGAAGCCATAGCCAACTATTCTAAATCATTGCAAATCAAACCTGATAATGCTGAGGCACACTACAATCTCGGATATAGTTTGACAAGCAGGGGCAGACTCGATGAGGCCATCACGCACTTTACCGAAACTCTGCGAATAAAACCGGGCTTCGCCATGGCACACACCGAGTTGGGATATGCTCTGGCCAGCAAGGGCAGGCTCGATGAAGCCATCACGCAATATACCGAAGCGCTGCGAATCAAACCTGACAATGCCAAGGCGCACAGTAATCTGGGTGGGGTTCTTACCAGACAGAAGAAACTTGACCAGGCCATAGAGCACTTTACAGAAGCATTGCGGATCGACCCCAATTTTGCTGATGCACACAATAACCTCGGCTACGCTTTGGCCAGACAGGGCAAGCTCGATGAGGCCATCAAGTACTATATCAAAGCGCTGCAAATCAAGCCTGACTTCGCTGATACACACTATAATTTCGGTGTCGCGCTGGCCCGGCAGCGTAAGTTTGATGAGGCCATAAAGCACTTTAATGAAGCGCTGCGAATCAGACCCGGTTTCAAGGCTGCCCGCGAAAGCCTCCAAAAAGCCCTTTTCTTCCAGAAAAAGATGCAGCGCAGATAATTAAAAAAGTTTGGTTTGCGCACCGTTTTTATATTAGAATACTGTCGTTTATACGGGGCGTGGCGCAGTTTGGCTAGCGCGCGTGACTGGGGGTCACGAGGTCGCAGGTTCAAGTCCTGTCGCCCCGATTTTAATAACTCCCGCCTTGACAAGAACTTGCATCGCTGAGGCAAGCTGCCTTTCTTTGCTGTTTTGACCATTTTGGCTGACTTGTAAAGCCGGCGCAGATGAGCTTCGAGTTCGAATACTCTGCCGTCATAAACCCGGATACCCTCGAAAACCCCGTCTCCGTAGAGCAGACCGTGGTCGAA
>CAZENQ010000178.1:0-2273 GCA_964513655.1 uncultured Pirellulales bacterium
TTGTGTGTTTCGAAGGCATCCTGATACTCCTGGAGGTTTCCGACGGCATTGCCCCTTGCATAGGCGTATTCTTCCATGAGGTAGGGGCGGTCAGGGTGTTCGGCGGCCCAGTTGATGCACCACTCGACGGTCTGGTACGAGAGGTTGTCGGTGTCGACGACGCTGTTCATCTGTCGGTACTGGAGCAGGCGGGTGGGGTCGGCCTCTCTGGCGTAATCGGCCATTGCCTTTATGTTGTCTCCGAAGCCGGCCTCATTGCCGAGCGACCAGAAGACGACGGAAGCGTGGTTTTTGTCCCTTTGGACGACGCTTGCCATTCGGTCGACGGAAGCGGCGGTCCATTTTGGGTCGCTGCCGGGCAAGCGATTCAGGCCGTAGGAGATTTTGTGTGATTCCATATTGGCTTCGTCCATCAGATAGATGCCGTACTTGTCGCACAGGTCGTACCAGACGGGCGCGTTGGGATAGTGCGAGGTGCGGATTATGTTCATGTTGGCCTGTTTGATGAGTTTGATGTCCTGAATCATTCTGCTTACGGGGACGACGAAGCCGGAGTCGGGGTCGTGGTCGTGGCGGTTGACGCCTTTGAATATGGTAGAGACACCGTTGACAAATATCTGCCCATCTTTGACCTCGACCTCGCGGAAGCCGAAGTTGCAGCGTTCGACCTCAATTGTTTTGCCGGAGGGGCCTTTCAACGTGAGGATTACGATGTAGAGGTTGGGAGTTTCGGCTGACCACTTTTTTGGGTTGGCGATATCAGCCTGCATCTCGATAATGCCCTCGCCATTAGCAGCGATATTTCTTACCTTGCCGAACATCAGCGGCTCGTCAGCTATCGGATTTCCATCAGCGTCCAGCAGTGAGACCTGTACCGTGTGTTTGTCGGCTGTTTTGTCGGAGTAATTGTGCACTTTTGCAGTTACTTTGAGGACGGCGTCACAGTACTGGTCGTCGAGGTCACAGCGGACGAAGAAGTCCCGCAGGTGCACCGTTGGTGTTGAGAAGAGATAGACGTCACGGTAGATGCCGCTGAGTCGCCAGGTATCCTGGTCCTCGACGTAGCTTGCGTCGCACCAACGGTAGACTTCGGCGGCGAGGATGTTTTTGCCTTCCTGGAGATACTGTGTGATGTTGAATTCTGCAGGTGTCATACTGCCCTGGCTGTAGCCGACTTTCCGGCCGTTTATCCAGAGATAGAAGGCGCTTTTTACGCCGTCGAAGTGCAGGAAGACCTGTCGGCCTTTCCAGTCGGTGGGGACAGTGAACTCGGTGCGGTACGACCCGACGGGATTGTATTCGTGCGGGATATACGGCGGGTTGGGATTTTCGGGGGCGAAGGGGTGTGTTACGTTTGTGTATATGGGGATGCCGTGGCCCTCGAGCTCCCAGTTGCTGGGGACGGGGATGTCATTCCAGTCGCTGACGTCGAAGTCGGGTTTGTAGAAATCTCTCGGGCGGTGGCCGGGCTTTCTGACCCAGTTGAACTTCCAGGTACCGTTTAGCAGCTTGAAGTAGGGGGAGGCCTCGCGTGTACCGGTTAGAGCCGTCTCGGAGTCGGGATAGGGCATCAGAGTGCAGTGAGGGGGCTCTTTGTTTAGTCCTATCATTTCGGGGTTTTCCCAGTCGGGGACGTAGACGGCCGCGATTGCGGTAGAGAGAAAGATTGCTGAGAGAATTACACCGAATGACATCGATCTTTTTGTGTTCATGAGAACCTCCTTTTTTTGAATTTTTTCAGTCCACCGGCTTAACAAAGAAAGTCGCATACAAGACCACAGCAGGTAAACATAGTTGCCGCAGCTTTATGCCAATGCGTTTATAATTTTTCTAATCCGAGCTTTATTTATCTATGGTCTGCTGTTCCTATTGAATGACAGACAGTTTGCGGCGGGCGATGTTCTTGATTTTTCTCATTGCCGGCGTATACGGTTGGAGGCGGAATCTGTAGCTATAAGGCTTAGCGGGTAACCGATACTCTGGATGGGGGCGCTTGCCCCAACTATCATCACCACTGACACCCATCTGCTTATAATCGAGGTTCAGGAAATCATATTTGTTATGGATACTAACCCTGCCGGTAGTGAGGTCAATGGGTTCGACCTTTATGTACTGGGAAACCTTTTTACTTAATCCGCTTAACCAACTACCATTCGTGGCTGTCCCTATTATCGTTATACTCAGTATCCTATTATCCTTCTATTACCCTTATCCTAAATAATTACTCTGACCAAACGACGATATCGGCTGCTTTCAAAGTTTTCTGGCCTATC
>CAZENQ010000179.1:0-2172 GCA_964513655.1 uncultured Pirellulales bacterium
CATCTCTGACCTGAGTTCGGGTACAGTTTATGTTATTTGCGGTGGGTTAAAAAACAATCTTTCCGTAACTTTGACGCCTGCGTCAAAAGTAGATGCGGTCGGGAAAGTGCTATAAATTCTTGTAATTATTGGAGTTAAATCACTTTTTTGGTTGACAGGCAATTTGGGTCATATATAATGTAACCTGTTCTATACCAAAGACTTGGAGAAATTATGCAAAGGATTGTCAACCCTAAACAAACACGCCTGTTTGACCCTTTTGATTCGGTCTTGACCGAGAAAACACGCAAACGCCTGCTCGACGGCTGGCCCGGCGTTTTCCGCCATGTCATCCTTGAGTTGATGCCGGTCGATGCCATCAGCGAACACTTCGACCCGGTCATGGGCAGGCCGACCAAGGAACTCTATTCGATGGCAGGGCTGTTGTTGATACAGGAATTTATGGACTGGACAAAAGATGAAGCCCTCGACGCTTACAGCTTCAATATGAATGTTCATTACGCATTGAATCTCGAGCCGGTAACTCACGACATTTCCAAACGGACGCTTGAGCGATACATCCGTTTGTTCGAGGAGAATGATTTGGCCAAAGCAACGATGGATGCAATTACTGTCGAGCTTGTCGAAGTTCTCGGTATCAGGATTGACAAACAGCGGCTGGACTCGACGCACATATTCAGCGATATGGCCAGCTTTGGCAGAACCCGTCTGATGGGCGTAACGATCAAACGATTTCTCACGCAGGTCATACGCCATAACAAGCAGGACTACCATGCACTTGACGAGCAACTCCGTCAGCGTTATGCACCCGGTGTTAATCAGTTATTCGCCGATACGAAAAAGGATAGCGAATCCCGCCGTCTGCTTCGTCGGCAGGTCGCCGAGGATATGTATTATCTCATACAACGATTTGGCGAGATGGATGAGTACACCCGCAAAGATACTTACAAAGCCCTCGAGCGAATCTTTTATGAGCAGTGCGAAGTACACGAAGACAAGGTCTGCGTAAAAGAAAAGACCGGCGGGAATGTGATGCAGAACCCGTCCGATCCGGATGCGACTTATGACGGCCATAAAGGCCCGGGTTATCAGGCGCAGATATCTGAGACGTGTAATCCTGATAATGATGTACAGCTTATTACTTCTGCGATACCGCAGACTGCGGCAGAGTCGGATGCCGGTTCTGTTAAAGAAGTTTTAGACGACTTGGAAGCAAACGGCCTGCTTCCTGAGGAGATGCTTACCGATACCCTTTACAATAGCGATGAGAATGTGCGGCTTGCAGAAGAACAAGGCGTAGAACTCGTTGGGCCTGTGCCGTCCGGGTCGGGGAAAAGCAAAGATGACGATGAATATGAGCGGTTGAATATAGATGACTTTGATGTGGATGAAACAACCGAAGAAGTGGTGTGCTGCCCGGCCGGTCATGCACCTGAAAGTTCAGAGCATAACAGTGAAACAGGCAGAACCAAAACAGTCATGCCGGACTCGGCTTGCGGCCCATGTGAATTCCGCAAGCAATGTCCTGTAAAGAAGGGGCCGGTTGGATACTGCCTTGGACATACAGCCAAACAACGTCGTCTTGCCGGGCGCAGGCGAGAAACGGCCACGGAAGTTTTCAGAGAACGCTACCGTATTCGCGGCGGCATTGAAGGAACCAACAGCGGCTTGAAGCGTCGGACGGGGTTAGGCCGATTACGAGTACGAGGCAGACCGGCGGTTTTCCATGCGATTTATCTGAAGATAGCCGGCTGGAATATTTTGCGGGCATCGGTCTGCGCCAAAATGCGTGAAATTGTATGGGAACGGGCCAATATGGCCGCATTCTGGCTTAATTTTGGATTTTTGAGGTGGGCCAAGACGCTCGGAAGTGTTCCTATGAGCCTGAAGAGGCAAATTAGATTGCATCTTCAACAATTAGACAATATTCCAAAGCTCAGCAAAGCCGCCTGAGCAAACTTTTGACGCAGGCGTCAAAATTCGCTAAATTTTCCCCCTTTTTTGCCACTGTCTTCTTCTGCCGGTCCTATTTCCAGCCGATTAGACAGTTTGGGCACTGTTTAATTTTAGGAAGATAAATGTGTGGTATAGTAGCTTATCTCGGTAAAAAAGTCGCACAGCCAATTCTCATTGAAGGCTTGAAGCGGCTCGAATACCGCGGTTACGACTCCG
>CAZENQ010000180.1:0-1987 GCA_964513655.1 uncultured Pirellulales bacterium
GGTTGATGTTATCGATAGAAAAAAGGACAGCCCTTTCTATTCCGCGTGATGCTTTGCAGCGCCTGCCCGGAAGCGGGACGTTTTACGTGTTTGTGGTAGAAGAAAACAAGGCTCTCAAGCGCACAATCACGGTCGGTGCTATTGGGGATCAATACGCCGAAGTGCTGGATGGTCTGGCTGAAGGAGAAAAAGTGGTCACCAGCGGCGCAGGACGGCTGCGGTCGGGAACGAAGGTGATGGTTTCTCAAGAGAAGACAAATGAATTAAAACCCACCGTCGAGGAGAAGAGGTAATGAAACTACCCGAGATAGCCGTCCGACGTCCCGTAACAACCATTATGGTTTTTGCCGCCATCGCCCTCTTGGGAAGTGTGGCGTTTTTTAAACTCAATCTGGATCTGTTGCCGGATATCGAGCCGCCTGCCGTGAGCGTCATTACACCTTATCCAGGGGCTTCGGCCACCGACGTAGAGTCTGAGGTTACCAAGTATTTACTCAACTTGACTGACTTTTTTAACTGATTTTTATGCGGCTATAAGTAGCCGTTCCAGCTCTTTGATAATTTGGGTTCCACTGGAAAATTGCTTTAGATGTTCACTCAGTTCATCCCAAACCATACGACGCACTTCGTTTTGAAGGTCTGCGGTGGACAGCCGGGCAGTTGATTTCTGTTTGCCTTGTGCACCTTCGCGAGTAATCGCGACGTGGGTCAGGAGGGCATAGGCGAAACATACCAGATGCAGGTGTGTAACTGCGGCTTTATATGAGCTGTTCTGGTATTGGCCAAGCCCCAAAAGCTGCTTGCCGTCCTTGAAAAAGACCTCAATACTCCAGCGATCGTCGTAGGCATGGATCATCTGACGGGCAGAAAGTTTCGGGTCGTCTGTTACTAAGCCGAGAATCCTTCGCTCACCTTTTTTTCGAGAGAACACCACATGCAATTTGCCTAAGTCACTAACGTCCATCCAGCCGGCATCCACATAGATGTATTTGACGCGTCCCTTGCTCTTGCTGATGTAATATGTTTTTTTCTGCCGGCGACAGAACAGGCCACTGCCATAAATGCCGGTTTTGAGTTTTCGGCCATTCTTAAAGAGATTCCGGTTGCTTTTTAGCGTGGAGACGAACCGAAAACCTTTTTTTCGACAGGCTTTGACAACTACAGGACAAAGGTAGTAGCTATCAAACAGCACCCGGACGTGAACGCCTTCGGGTGGTTCGAATTCTTTAATGAGTTGGGCAGCTAATTGGGTAGTCTTTTTGAACTTCCGTTTAAGAGAAGGACAATCTTCTTTCTTGATATAGAGCCGAATCCCGAAAGGAATGGTGTAACCTCGAAACCGAATGGTGGCCGTTACATATTGATGCCCCCTGATACTCCGGCCCGAGAGCGGATCGCGAATCCAATTGACTGCATCCATTAGCTTGCCGCGTTTTTGCTTCTTGGAATCATCGATGATAAGCTCGACCACTTCGCCTTCACGTGGGCTGAGGTTGCGGAGCAATTCGGCCGCTTTCATTTGTAAAACGATCTCAGGATTGCATCGGCCGACATTAAGAAAGTTGTTGAACCGGCTGCGGTGCGGCTGGCCCTGGCTGTCAAGATGGCGATAAAGGGCGGAAATATTCCGCCGTCCCCAGGAGATAGTTATCAATAGTACCAGGGTGCGGAAATATTCGAAATGGTTCCAGTGGAACTGGTTTTTTAAGGAATCGAAAAAAGATTCGAGTTTTTTGGGGAAATGGACGATTTTAAACATAACGGCAATCTCCTTCAGATAAATTTGTCTGTTAATTCCTTTATCGATGAGATTGCCTGTTTTTGTTGAGATATTACTGATCATGTCCATTAAAATCCCTTAAAAAGTCAGTCAAGTTGAGTAATTACAATACTGCGATAATGTGAGATCCAGGAATGTATGTTAGTATCTTCAATGATGTGATTGGCCCGGTTATGCGAGGACCATCCAGTTCGCATTGCGCCGCTG
>CAZENQ010000181.1:0-1963 GCA_964513655.1 uncultured Pirellulales bacterium
CCGGCCCAACTGCGCCTAAACCAACTACACCCGGCCCAACTGCGCCTAAACCAACTACACCCGGCCCAACTGCGCCTAAACCAACGGTACCCAAACCAACCGCACCTGAACCAACAGTGCCCAAACCAAAGCAAACTCAGTACGTCCCTCCGACAACTCTGACTGCCGACAAACCAAAACCCCAACAGACTGCAGGCCCGCCTCCAAAAGCCGTTCCGACCCAAAAGCCTATTGTTGAGACTACCATTAAAGTCATAGAACAATCAACGTGGCAGCAAGCCCTCGAGAAAATAAAAAACAGATTCTTTGCCCCTCACCCTGGTCCCGGAGCCAAAAAACAGGCAACAATGACAATATTGATTCCGGCGCTCGCTATCGTTTTGATTTTTGTCTTAATCCGGACACTGGGCACAGAACCTGCAAAGCCAATCGAGGCTTCAGGGCTCACCACAACAAGTGGCACGGTCAATTCTTATGTTAAAATTGACTGGAAGATTCCGGAACTGTACCCGACAACATTGCGCGACCCTATGCGGCCGGGCTCAGCAGGTATTACCGTTGCAGATGACAGAGCTAACAATTTAATCGTAAAAGGTATTGTCTATAGTGAGCAATCCCCCTCCGCTGTTATAGGCGACCAAATCGTACACGAGGGAGACAAGATATCTGACGTAACCATATTAAAAATAAACAGGGACAATGTAGAATTTGAAATAAACGGAAAAAAGTGGACACAAAAAGTTCAACCATAACATTAGGAAAGGAACTATTATGAAAAGACCAATGAAATCCAGACGATTAAGGATTTTGATGATTCTTGCACTTGTTACAACAATCTGTGTTGCTGCTGTTGCTGAGAACATAGAAGAAGAGTCCCAGAGCAAGGAGGTTTTAACCCCTCTTGAGCAGCGAATGCTGAAGAAAATCAGCATCGACTTCAGGAACACACCTATCGAGGACGTAATAAGGGTAATGGCCGAACAGGCGAACGTTGACATTATCAAAAGTCCCGATGTTGCCGGCAGCGTAACCGCTACACTGACGGATGTGCCTCTGGAAGAAGCGCTGAACAGCATTCTTGCTGCCCACGAATATGGGTATGTGTTAACCAAGAATATGATAAGAATAGCACCAATGGCACAAATTACCGAGAGGGCGGAAAGACTCGTCAACAGAATTTATCGGATTAACTACGCAGATGTTACTGGAGTCGAAGAAGCCTTGAAAAAATTTATTTCTCAGCGGGGCTCATTATCATCCAATAAGGGCACCAGCAACATAATTGTTACTGATACCGAAACCAAAATCAAGGCCATCGACACTTTCATTGAAGAAATTGACCGCATAACACCCCAGATACTGGTCGAGGTAAGGGTCTATGATGTAACCAGCCAGGAAAAGCTTGACCTCGGTATCGAATGGGATGCGGGCCGCAGAACCACTTATACCTTAGGCGAGCCGACGGCGGGCAAAGTCAACCCGTTTGCTGTAGGAGCATTTGAAGGGGGAGTAGATAAAGCCTCCGATGCCACAGCGTTTTTCCGTTGGGGGATACTCGGGGACGGTCTTGATATTGATATGCAATTAAGCGCTGAACATGAAAAGGCCGACGCCAAGCTGCTTGCTAATCCAAGGATAATGGTGCTTGATAACGAAGAGGCCCTCTTCGATATCGTAACTGAAGAACCCTACTCAGAAACAAATGTAACCGGCAATACCATTACAGAAACGATTAAATTTAAAGCGATCGGAGTCAAACTTGTCGTCACACCACATGTTACCAGGGACGGAATACTAAGACTGCAAATCTCGCCGGAATTCAGCGTTCTTGTGCGCCATGCATCCTTTTTAAATACTACCGTCCCCGTCGTTGACAAACGCCAGGTCAATACAATAGCACTGGTCCAGGACGGCCATACAGTGGTTCTGGGCGGGCTGCGAAAGAAGGATGTCAGCAAGCAGG
>CAZENQ010000182.1:0-1949 GCA_964513655.1 uncultured Pirellulales bacterium
GACAAAACGCGCAGTTTTCCCCCAAGATATACACTAGTTTAAATAGTGTATATTGAGTGCCGGGGTCAAAATATACGGCGACGAGCCAGACGAAGATCCGAACGACGTGACGGAGGCGGAGTGGCATGAGTGGAACATTTTGCTGAGTGTCTTCGATGCCTGCGGCGTGAGCCTGACGAATGTTGACAAGGTCCACATTGGCTTTGGTGGAGTTGATAAGACAGGTATAAACAAAACCAGCGGCACAGGTACGGTATGGTTCGACGATATCGAGGTCTGGCCGTCGAGGTGCCGACCTGAACTGGTGCCATCCGATTTCAGCGGTAACTGCAACAGCGATATCTGGGACCTGTGGCTAATCGCAAACCGGTGGCTGATTAGTGAAGGGAACGTTCCGGCAGAAACTGCGCCCGATACGAGTGCCGGCGGTCTTTTGGTCAGGTACGAGTTTGAGGAGACCTTGGGCACGACAGCTAATGACTCTTCCGGCAATGGGTACAACGGTACGGTCAGTACGGACTCCGGCTGGGACGCAACGGGCGGCTACGATGGTAACGGGTGCCTGGACTTTACCGGTCCTGTTGACGTGCAGGTTCCCAACAGCGTATGGAGCTTCCCGATGGACGAGGTAACCGTTTCCGTATGGATAAAAACGGAATCGCTGGCAACGGGTAATATATACGCTCCATTCGGCGGCGGCGATGACGGCACAGGCCCCGGCGGTGACTGGTCCGACTGGTGGCTGCTGAGTATGATATATTTGTCGGATTGGGGTGATGGGACACCGGGTTATGAGGTAAATTTCCGCTCGTCTACCCAGGATTCGGGCGCCTACGATGTGACAAATTACTATGACCCCAATACTGACGGTTGGCAGGGATGGCAACACTACGCGTTTGTCAAGGACGCCGACCGGGGTGTGCAGAGCATATATCTCGATGGTGAGCTGGTCGTTGAGAATTACTGGTCCGCGGACAGGCTGATTGAACCAATAGACCCGAACAATGACAGCTTTACGATTGGTTATTCAGGCAGTACGGAGTGGGGCTGGGGCGTGTTTGAAGGAAGGATGGATGACTTCCGCATCTATGACCATGCTCTGTCGCACGGCCAGATAGTGGACCTTGCCGGCAAGGCCCTGGTGTATCAGCCGTACGTCGGTGATGATGCCGATATTGATACTAATAATGACCATATAATCAATTTCGGGGATTATGTTTTTATGGCAGGGAAGTGGCTTGAAGGCCCGATTCTGTGGCCATAGCCGGTCATGTTGTAACAGCCAATAATCCTGGCAGTTGACAGTGGCAATGTCAATATCCGGGGCCTATACAGTTTGGTTCGGTATAGGCCCCGGTTTTTTAATTTAAGGCCGCTACTGCATGCGCAATTGATATAAGGGTACAAATCTGGTATAATGGCTTAAGAAATTTAATCTTGAGTTTTGAACCTGCTCATTAATCAAAGGTCCCGCCAGGAGGTGCTATTGTATAAGAGACTTATTAGCCTGTGGGTTTTTCTCCTACTCGGTGCCAGCTTGTGTAGCCGTGCTGCTGAAGTTCTTTCCGCCGAGACCTTTGATGGCGATGGTGACGTGAGGGTGTTAGCTGTTGATAACTTTGCCAAAGGTGCCGACCTGTCAGTGCTAAAGAAAATTGAGGATTCCGGCGGCATTTACAAACAGGACAATATCCCAAGAGATGCCCTGATAATATTTAAGAGCCATGGTTTCAACTGGATACGTCTTAGATTATTCCACACCCCCTCCGGGGAAGGTCCTGTCTGCAACGACCTTGGTTACACCACTGCACTGGCCCAGCGCTTCAAAGCACAGGGTTTTAAATTTCTGCTTAACTTCCACTATTCTGATACCTGGGCCGACCCCTCACATCAGGAGACACCCGCTGCATGGCAAAGTCTCTCTCATGCCGAACTTGTCGATGCAGTCT
>CAZENQ010000183.1:0-1542 GCA_964513655.1 uncultured Pirellulales bacterium
CAAAGCTTTAGCACAAGGAGTAAGAGTATGCACGAAAACAATGAAAACAATTGGCGGCAGCGAAGGTACTATATGGGTTTGGATTGGGCAAAGGAGAAGCATGATATTGTGGTAGTCGATGGAAATGGTCGCATTATATTGGATATAATAATAGAACATGCTGCTAAAGGTTGGCATCGACTGCGTACAAAACTGACCGAGCTGGCAGGGCCGGACCTGTCGGTTGTTGCTGTTACTATCGAGACTAATCGTGGTCCCGCAGTCGAACGTCTCTTGGAATTGGGCTGTGCGGTTTATCCGCTCAATCCTAAAGCTGCACAGCGTTACCGTGATCGTAAAGCCCCCAGCGGCGGCAAGACAGATCATTTGGATGCCTTGAGTTTTGCTGATGCGTTACGAACTGATGGGCATGGCTGGCGGCAATTGAAACCTGAAGACCCCAAGATTCAGGAATTGCGTCTTCTTTGCCGAGATGAAATTAACCTCATTGAGCAGCGTACCGCATTGGTCAACCAGCTTCAAGAAGCTCTCCATGAGTACTATCCGGCAGCTCTGGAGGCTTTTGACGATTGGACGGCGCCGGCACCATGGGCGTTTATCGAACGATTTCCTACGCCTCAGGCTCTCAAAAAAGCAGGGAAACGTCGTTGGGAAAAGTTTCTTCATACCCACCATCTATATCGTCCTGAAACTTATCAAAAGCGCCTTGATGTCTTTTCAAGAGCAACCGAATTCTGTGGCGGCCAAGCTGTTACCAACGCCAAAAGTATGCTGGCTGTCTCACTGGCTAAACAATTACGCCTGTTGGCGCAACAACTCAAAGTATACCGTCAGCGTATTGAGGAAGTTTTTCAAGAGCATCCTGACAACTATCTGTTTGGTTCCTTGCCAGGTGTGGGTGAGAAGCTGGGGCCGAGATTGTTGAGTGAATGCGGTGAAGATCGCGAGCGCTTCGTTGATCATCAGGCCCTGCAGTGTTATGCCGGCACCGCACCGGTAAGTTTTCAATCCGGCCAAATTCACAAAGTCAAATTTCGCTATGCTTGTAATAAGAATCTTCGGGCTGCCGTACATTTGTGGTCCGACCTTAGTCGAGCAAAGTGTGCTTGGGCTCAAATCTAGTACCAGCAAAAACGTCTTGAAGGTAAGAGTCACGCCTGTGCATTACGATGCCTCGGTCAGCGTTGGCTGAAAATACTGTGGAAGATGTGGCAAACAAAGAAACCCTACAACGAACAGGTACATACACGTAATCAGATCGAGCACGGATCGTGGGTGCTTGCGCTGAAGCCGGTGCATAGTTCAGCCAAATAGATTCGTGCTATTTTAGCTAAAATACAGCGTGGAAAAGGTGTTAGGAAACTTGTTAAGAAAAATTAAAAATTACTCTTGCAACCATAGAGAACATCTGCCCCCCCTCCTTCGCCGTCCCGCCGCCGGGTGGCAGCCTCAAGCCTGTCCTGAGCGAATTTATACTGAGCCTGTCCAAGTAGTCAAACGGGCGCAGCTTGGGCATGGCCCATAGTCCCCGCAAAAGATTTC